>JANYKT010000089.1 GCA_025358085.1 Deltaproteobacteria bacterium
GGGCGCTATCTCGCAGCGCACTTATGGCCGCAACGACAGTGGTGATGCCGCAGCTCGGCGAGTCCGTGGTCGAGGGTACGGTGGTGCGCTGGATCGCGAAGCCCGGCCAGCGCGTCGGGCGCGACGAGCCGCTGGTCGAAGTCTCGACCGATAAGGCCAACACCGAAGTGCCCTCGCCTATGGCGGGCGTGCTGGTGGCGCAGCTGGCCGTCGAAGGCGCGGTGGTGGCGGTGGGCCAGCCGCTGGCGCAGCTCGATGATTCGGCAACGGCATCGGCGAGTTCTGCTCCCGCGGGGAACGCGCCTCCCGCGGCGAACGCGCCTCCCGCGGCGAACGCGTCTCCCGCGGCGAACTCCGCGCCGAAAGCGATGGCCTCCGTGTCCCAAGGGCCCCCGAGCAGCGGCCACGGCGCTTCGGTGCGGGCCAGCCCCGTGGGACGCAAGGTTGCCGAGGAGCACGGCGTTGATCTCGCGCAGGTGCAGGGGTCAGGCCCGGGTGGCCGGATCGTCAAGGCCGACGTGCTCGGGATGATCGACGCGGGCGCGACCAGCGCCACACAGTCCGAGTTGCAGCCGCCCTCGAGCACCTTCCCGGGCCAGCGCGCGCCGTCGCAGAGCGCGCCGCCGCCGCCGCAGCAGAGCGCGCCGCCGCAGCAGGGTCACTCGTTTCCGCCGCCGCAGAGCTACTCGCTGGCGCCGCCGGTACAGTCGAGCTCGGGCCCCATCTCGCTCTCGCTGCGGGCCTACAAGCCGCCGCGCTACACGCTCAAGGACGGCGATCAGGCAGTGCCGTTTGACCAGCGCCGCCGGCTCATCGCCGAGCACATGGTTTACTCCAAGGCGACCAGCCCGCATGTCCCGTGCACCGCCGAGGTGGACATGACTCCGCTCGCGCGGCTGCGCTCGGAGTGGAAGCTGGTCAAGGAGACGCAAGGCCGGGCCCCCAGCTTTCTGGTTGCCGTCTGCCGCGCCACCATTCAAGCGCTGTCCGAGTTCCCCCGGATGAATGCGGTGGTGCAGGACGAGAGCTTGATCCTGCGGCGCGACATCAACCTCGGCGTCGCGGTCGAAACGGACAAGGGCCTGCTGGTGCCGGTGATCCGCAAGGCGTCGGAGAAGAGCGTGCTGGGCCTGGCGCGGGCGCTCGACGATCTCGCCGCGCGCGCGCGAACCATGAAAGTCACGGCCGACGAGCTTTCGGGCGGGTCATTCACCGTCAGCAATCCTGGCCTGAAGGGCAACCTCTTCGGCGCGGCCATCATCAACCAGCCGCAGGTCGGCATCCTGCGCATGGGCGAAATCGTCAAGCGGGCAGTGGTCCGTGAGATCGACGGCGAAGACCACATCATCGTGCGCCAGATGATGTACCTGACGCTCTCCTACGATCACCGGGTCATCGACGGCGTTACCGGCAACGCGTTTCTGCACCGCGTCCGCGAAATCATCGAGACCGCCAAGTTCACGCTTTAGAGACGGGGACACAACCGCAACTCACCGTGCCAGCCCGGGAGTTGGCATGAGTTGCGTAGGGTGTCCCGACCGCAGCATGGCGAGGAATTCGTCCGGCGGCCGCGCGTTGACCACGCGGGCGCGCTCGGTCCAGCCGCGGCGCGCGGTGCCGACCGCGTAGTGCAGATTGCCCAGCTCCCGGGTCGAGTGCGCGTCCACCGAGCAAGAGACCTTGCAGCCGTGCTTGCGTGCCAGGCGAAGCAGGTCCGCGCCGAAGTCGAGCCGGTGCGGCGAGCCGTTGGCCTCGACCGTCACGCCTTGCTCGGCCGCGAGCGCGATCAGCTCCTCCCAGCGCGCCGCCATCTCGGGCCGCTCGGAGACTTTGCGTCCGGTCGGGTGGCCCCAGATGCGGCAGAGCGGGTGCCGCAGCGCGCGGGCGATGCGCGCGGTCTGCGCGTCCTCGTCGAGCTTGAAGCGCTGGTGCACCGAACAGATGACCACGTCCAGCTGCTCGAGCACGGCGTCGGGCAGGTCCAGCGCGCCGTCCTCCAGCACGTCGACCTCGCTGCCGCGCAGCACCCGGATGCCTCCCACGCGCGCCTCGACTTCGGAGATCTCGTCCCACTGGCGCTTGAGCCGCTCGGGGTCGAGGCCGCCAGCATAGTGCGCCGCCTGGGTGTGGTCGCTGATGGTGATGAACTGCGCCCCCAGCGCCTTGGCGGCGCGGACCATCTCCTCGATAGATGCGTTGCCGTCGCTCCAGGTCGAGTGACAATGCACGTAGCCGCAAATGTCCTCCATTTGCACCAGCGCTGGCAGTTCGCCGCGCGCGGCCAGCTCCAGCTCGCCCAGGTCCTCGCGCAGTTCGGGCGGCACCTCCGCGAGGCCGAGATGCCGGTAGAGATCGGCCTCCGATGCGACGGGAAGAGCCTCGCCGCCGTCGATGCGCGCGAGCCCGTACTCGGAGAGGGTCAGTCCCCGATCGCGCGCGAGGCCGCGCAGCTTGACGTGGTGCTGCTTGCTGCCCGTGAAGTGGTGAAGGGCGGTGGGAAACTGCGCGGTTGTCACGACGCGGAGGTCAGCCTGCAGTCCATCCGAAAGCTTGACCGAGCACTTGGTGCCGCCGCGAGCGATGATCTGCACCACGCCCGGCGCGGTCGCGAAGGCTTCCATGATGGGCTCGACCGGCGTGCCGCAAGCGACGATATCGACGTCCGAATTGGTCTCGGCGTACCGGCGCAGGCTGCCCGCGATCTCGGCGCGCGCAACGCCAGGCGTGGCCCGCACGCGGTCGAGCAGCTTCTCCGCCTGCGGCCGCGTGTCCCAGAGCGGCTTCTTTCCCGACCGCGCACGCACCTGCGCGATGCCCTCGAGGATCTGCCGCTCGCTCTTGGGCCCGAACCCCTTGAGGCCCTTGATGCGCCCCTCCTGAGCTGCCTTCTCCAGGTCGTCCAGCGAGGCGACGTCGAGTTCCTTGATCAGCGCAGCGGCCTTGCGTGGCCCGAGGCCCGGGATGCGGGTGAGCTCGAGAGCGCCGGGCGGGAACTCGAGGCGCAGCTTGTCGAGATATTCAAGGTGTCCGGTCTCCACCAGCTCGGTCACTTTCTGCTCGATTGCCTTGCCGACCCCGGACAGCTCACTGAGCGTCCGCAGGCGTACGCGCTCCTGGAGACCGCCCGCCGCGGCCGGATCGGGCGGAAGCGCATCGAACGCATCAGCCGCCAGTTCATAGGCCCGCACCTTGAAAGCGTTTTCCCCCTTGAGCTGCAGCAGCTGGGAGATCTCGCGCAGGTTGCTCGCTACTTCACGTCCGGTCACGCCTCGAGTGTAATCCGGTTGCGGCGACACTGCAGCCGACTTAGCTTGGCCGCCCATGACCGACCAGACCAGCGCTGGCCCGCAGGCCATTTCCGAGGCGTCCGACGCAATCCTCCGCCGCTTCTTCGAGACCAGCGAGACGGCCCGCAAGGCGTCCGCGTCGCTGAGAAAGGCGGCCGAGGTGGGCGTCCGCTTCACCGACGTTCCGGGCGACTTCCGCTTCGTGATGGCCGACGGCAAGCCAAAGTTCCTCAGCGGCAAGGCGTCCGATCCCGACTTCGATCTGACCCTGGCGCCCGGCGCAGTGCGCACCATTGCCGGCAAGCCGGACGCGGAAGTGGGCGACCTCGGCATCGCCTTTTTTCAGGCCATCCTCGCCAAGGAACCGGACAGCAAGATCAGCGTCAAGCTCCACAGCGGCCTGATGAAGTTGACCATGCGCGGCTATCTCGGCGTGCTGGCGCAGGGCGGCGGCAAGGTGATTGGCTGGATGGCAACGAAGGGCCTGCGGGGCCCGGGCGCGGTGGCGAGCGCCATCTCGAAGCTGCGAAAAGGTTGAGTTCCAGCGCGGCGCGGCCGACCGCCGATTCGTGCTTGTGGTAACCCTGCCCTGTGACCGACGTAATGCTGGTCTTCACCACGCTTCCCAATTCCGACGCTGCGGTCGAGCTCGCGAAGACCGTTGTCAGGGAGCGCCTCGCAGCTTGCGCGAACATCCTGCCGGCGGTGCGCTCCATCTACCAATGGGAAGGCAACCTGCAGGACGAAAACGAGGTGCTGGTGCTGATGAAGACGCGCCAGGAACACTTCGAGCGGCTCAAAGCGCGCATCATCGAGCTGCATCCGTATGAGGTGCCCGAGGTCTTGGCACTGCCGGTCGAGCAGGGCCACGCGGGCTATCTGGAATGGATCGCCAAGGGCGTGGGCTAGCGGCAATGCCACTCACTTAGTCTCTGCAAGGAACGCCTAGTCTCTGTAAGGAACGCCCCAGGAGAAGCCTTGGGGGGTCGCCGCCCTCAGACATGCGCGCCGCCCCTGACCTTTGTTGCGGGATGGACTTGGTTCCTAGGGGTGTCGCGCGCTCGTTCGTCGACCCCCACGCTCCTCCTGCGGCTCTCGCGCGCTGAAGCTCTTGGGCGAAGCATCCGCAAGCGCGCATCCGTTCCTCGCCAGTCGACAGATAAACGGCCTTCTCTCCTTCAGGCTGCGCTGAACAGGTTAGCCCTCGACTAAGGGGCGACTAAGGGGGGGCTGCTAGCGGGAAGTCAAGCTAGCTCTTCCGGCCGAACAGTCCCTCGAGCGCCGCCAGCGCCTTGGCGCGCGGATCATCCTCGCGGACCGCTCTGTCCCCCTTCTTGAAGACGAACAGTTCGCAGGCGTTCGCGCGCTCCTTGTCCGACGGCGGTTCGGCCTGCAGCTCGCGGCAGCCGTAGCGCATTGTTTCGTCGTAGGCGTGGCAGTTCAGGCAGGCATGCAGGGCGGCGCGGCAATGCGGGCAGTCATCGCGGCGCCCTGCGGTGGCGGCCACACCGAGGTCGATCTCTTTGCGGCACGCCTGACAGACAAACATGAGCGTCTTCCTCCAAGTGTCATCTTGCCCCGGCGCGGCCATCGACGCTACGCTGATGCGGCCCTTGACTCCCGGGCACCCCTCGCCCTCTCCCGAGCTCCAGCAGCCGTGACGCGACAGCCCACCAAGTTCGGGAAGTACCTGCTGCTCGAGCGGATCGCGGTCGGGGGCATGGCCGAGGTGTTCGTCGCCAAGGCCTTCGGTGTCGAAGGCTTCGAGCGGCTGCTGGCCATCAAGAAGATCCTGCCCACCATGGGCGAGGACGAAGAGTTCATCTCGATGTTCGTCGACGAGGCGCGCATCGCGGTGCAGCTCTCGCATGCCAACATCGTTCAGGTGTTGGAGCTCGGCAAGCACGAGGACAACCTCTACATCGCCATGGAGTACATCTCCGGCCGCGACGTGCGCCAGCTGCTGGAGCGCTTCCGCAAGCGGCAGCAGGCCATGCCCATCCCCCAGGCGGCGCTGATTGCCGCGCGCATCTGCGAGGCGCTGGACTACGCGCACCGCAAGCGGGACGCTCGCGGCGCGCCGCTGAACATCGTCCACCGGGACGTCTCGCCGCAGAACGTGCTGGTCAGCTTCGAAGGCGAGGTCAAGCTCATCGACTTCGGCATCGCGAAGGCCGAGAGCCGGCTGCAGAAGACGCAAGCGGGAATCCTCAAAGGCAAGTTCGCGTACATGTCCCCGGAGCAGGTGCGCGGACAATCGGTCGACGGACGCTCCGATATCTTCGCGGCGGGCGTACTCCTCTGGGAGATGCTTTGTGGGGAGAAGCTTTTCACCGGTGAGAGCGACTTTGCCATCCTGGAAAAAGTCCGCACCGCGCTGGTGCCCGACCCGCGCTCGCTCAACCGCAGCATCCCCGAGGCGCTCGAGCGGGTGATGATGAAGGCGCTCACGGTCGACCCCAGGGACCGCTACCAGAACGCCAGCGAGCTGCACGACGAGCTGATGCGGTTCACGCTGGTGGGCGACACGATGTACGGCGCGCGCCAGCTCTCCGAGTGGGTCCGCGAGGAGTTCTGCGCCGACTTCGACAAAGAGCAGGCCCGCCTGCGCTCGTGGCTGGGCGTCGACGACCACCAGGTCGAGGTGACGCCGTCCGAGCCTGTGCGCCGAAAGGTCGCGCTGGTCGAGCCGTCGGTCAAGGTGGACTTCCATGCCGACACCCCGCTCGATCCGTTCCCCGGTCCCGCTATCCTGGCTGCTGCCGCCGCGCTCCCCACCACCCCGGAGACCGAGTCGACGCAGCAGTGGCGCGTGCCCATCGACGCCGACACCCTGGTGCCAGCGCCTCCGCCGCTGCGGCTGAACACGGCCGAGGTCGCGCAGGAGCTGCCCACCATGAAGATGGATGGCGAGGAGCTGATCAAGGCCGAGCGCGAGTTCGCCGCTCGCCGCGCCAGGGAGCTCGCGCATCACCCGCCCTTGGGGGCGGAATCAGATGATGGCGAGTCGACAGCCAGCGACGAGCAACTGCCCTCGGTCGTCGCGTTGGACCCGGTTTTCATCGAGCCTGCCGTGGCCGTGCAGAGCAGGCCTCCGCCTCCACCTGCCTGGTCGGACCCGGCCGTCGCCAAAGTTTCCACGCGCCTTGAGATGGCCGCGGCCAGAGCTCCCCCGCGCCCCGAGCCTTCCGTCGCGCCCGCGCGGCCGCGGCTTTCCCGGACGCCATTGCGAGGGAACGCCAAGGTGCCGGCCGTCACCGCCGAGCTGGACATTTCGACGCTGGGAGCGCCGACCGGGCTCATCTTCGACAACTCCGACGAACCGACCGGCCTGATGCGCCTGCAGCGCACGGGCGCCATGTCGCGGGCGGTGCGCGACCAGCCGAAGCGCTCTCGCAAGTGGATGCTCTTCGCGGCGCCGGCGCTCCTGGCCGCGCTGGCAGGCGGCTGGCTCGTGCTCTACGAAGACGAGGGCCCGGGGAAGGTCATCGTCAGGCCAGCGCCTGCGGTGCAAGCCGAGCTGACCATCGACGGCAAGCCCGCGGGCACGCTGCCGCCCTTCACGCACACCATCGCGCCCGGCCGGCACAAGCTCGAAGTCCGGGCCGATGGGTACAAGATTTTCACCGCGCAGGTGCATGTCTCCGCGGGAGGCCGTCCGGTCGAGGTGGACGCGCAACTGCAAGCGGACCGCCCCATGGAGGTCGAAGGGGTGGTGCTGACGCAGCCGCGTCCCGCCGAGCCGGAGGCCCCGAAGGCAGAGCCGGCAAAAAAGAAGGCGTGGACCGCGCGCAAGGCGAAGAAGACGGCAGTCGCCGTAAAGCCGCCCGCGCCCCGTCAGGTCGCCGTGGCCGAGCAGGGCGCGCGGCTGCGCATCGTGACCGACCCTCCGGGAGCTGACATCACTGTGGACGGCCGACCCGTGGGCAAGTCGCCGGTCATTACCGACTTTCTCAATCCCGGCCCTTTTCATCCGGTGGTTGCCTCGCTCGACGGCTACGTTCCTTCACGCCGCGCCGCCAGGCTCGACCAAAGCGGCATCACCGAACTGCGCTTGTCTTTGTTGCAGCAGGAGGCCGAGTCCTCCGTAGCCGCCGTGCCCATTGGGGTGGGCTACCTCACCGCCGCCACCAAGCCTGCCGCGCGCGTCACCATCGACGGCCGCGAGACGGGACGCTGGACGCCGGTGCCGCCCGCCAATCCGATCGCCCTGCCAGCAGGCGCGCACACCATCGTCTTCGAGACGGCCGAAGGAAAGAAACTCGAAGAGCAGTTGCAGGTCGAGGCAGGAAAGACGTCGAGGCTGATCCGCTCGTTCCCCTGAAGGCTCGCCTTTTGCGCCCAGCTTTATTTTGAGCCGGCGCCTATTTGCCGGTTGTAACCGGCCGCACGTAAACCTCGTTGTCGTTCTTGACGAACCCCGCCTCCTCGAAGAAGGCGTGGTGGTCGCCGCGCTGGTGCGTGAGATAGAGCTCCATTCGCTTGCAGCCCAGCGCTTCGGCGCGGCGCAGCGACTGCGCCAGCAGCGCATGCCCGATGCCCTTGCCGCGCTGGTCGGGCGACACCATGAAAAGATCGATGCAGGCCACGCGCCCGCCCAGTCGCAGCTGGGGCCGATGGGACATCGTGATCATCCCGAGCAGCCGCGAGAACGCCGCGGCGTCGTGCGCGACGAAGCTCACCATCTCCGGGTGCTGCACCACCCATGAAATTGCGAGTTCCTGCTCATGGGCAGGCACCTGCCAGCCATCGGCAGCGAGGAGCTTGAAGGCCGCGTCGCGATCGCCTCGCTTGAGCGAGCGCAATTTCCAGTCCGGCCCTTTGGGCGGCGGCGGCGGCTGCGACATCGGAGGGAGCGCCATGGCAGGCAAGTAGAGCGCAAAAAAGAGAAGGCGGTCCAGTTTTTCTGGACCGCCTTCGGAAACGCAAGGAAACGCAACTTTTCAGGACGCTGCCTACTTGTGCGCGACTTTCGAAGCCAGTTCAGCGTCGATCACCTGCTTGAACGACTCGAACGGCATGGCGCCCACGAGCTTGTGCCCGTTGATGAAGAAGGTGGGCGTCCCGCTGGCGCCAATCGCGCTGCCGATCGCCATGTCTGCCTGGATGCCGGCCTGGTTCCGGTGCGTCTCGATGGAAGCGTGGAACTTGTTCAGATCAAGGCCGATCTCCTTGGCGATGGAATCGTAGACAGCCGGCGAGAGCGTCTGCTGATTCTCGAACAGCTTGTCGTGCATCTCCCAGAATTTGCCCTGCTCATTCGCTGCCATGGCCGCCTCGGCCGCCGGCATGGCGTTGGGGTGGAAGGTGAGGGGCTGGTTCTTCCAGGCGATCTTGACCTTGCCCTTGTACTCGTCCCGGATTTGCTTCAGCGCCGGTTCGACCCGTCCGCAGTAGGGGCACTGGAAGTCGGAGAACTCGACGATGGTCACCTGAGCCGTCTTCGACCCGAGCACGGGAGCCGCGCCGACCTCAACATTGACAGGCGCGTCGTTGTTGGCCGCGGGAGCGCCGGGGGCCGCGCCCGCCGACTTCACGTTCTCCTCCATCAAAGTCTTGTAGAGCTGGTCTTGTTGAATGCCCTTCTTGAGCAATTCGTCGGCCTTCTTGATCTGCTCGTCGATGACCGGCTTGAAGCTTTCGAACGGCATCGCGCCGGAGATGAACTTGCCGTTGACGAAGAATGCGGGCGTGCCGTCGGCGCCGACCGACTGGCCGTAAGTTGCGTCCTTGTTGATCCCGGCCGCGATCTCCGGCGACTCCTTGTCGGTCTTCCACTTGGCGAGGTTGAGCCCGATCTCCTTGGCCCACTCTTCGTACTTGGCGTCGGAGAGGTCTTGCTGGTGCGCGTACATCAGGTCGTGCATTTTCCAGAACTTGTCCTGGCCCTGCCGCGCGGCGGCCATGGCGGCTTTGGCGGCAGGCGTCGCGTTGGGGTGGAAGGGGAGCGGCTCGTTGCGCCACACCAGGCGGACGTCATCTTTATAGGTATCCATGATCTGCTTCAGGGTCGGCTCGACGCGGCTGCAGAACGGGCACTGGAAATCCGACCATTCGACGATGGTGACCTTGGGGTGCTTGCCGCCCATGGCGGGGCCGTCGCCCGGGTCAACGTTCTTAGCCTGGGGAGCCGGCGGCCGTTGCTGCTGCTGGGGCGGGGCCGCGGCTTGATGGGTGAGACCATCCTTGGTGAGCTCCTCGTACAGCTGTTTGCGCGAGACGCCCGACGACAACAGCTGGCTTGCGCGCTTGAGCTGTGCGTCGATGACCGTCTTGAAGCTGTCGAAGGGCATGGCCCCGGAAAGACGAACGCCGTTGACGAAGAAATGCGGCGTCCCGTTCGCGCCCAGCATGGAGGCCTGCGCCTGATCTGCGGTGATGGTGGCGGCGATCTCCGGCGACGCTGCGTCGGTGTCGAACTGGCTCATGTTGAGCCCGACGTCGCGCGCCATCTGGTCGACTTTGTCCTTGGCCAGGCCGTCGGGAGTGTGCGCGTTGTTGGCAGCAAACAGCTTGTCGTGCATCTCCCAGAACTTCCCCTGCTTCTGCGCGGCCAGCGCAGCCTTGGCTGCGTAGGGCGCATTGGGATGCATGGGCAAGGGATTCTGCTTGAAGACCACGCGCACGTCGCTGCCGTAAGCCTTCTCGATCTGATCCAGCGTCGGCATGACGCGGCCGCAGAAAGGGCACTGGAAATCGGACCACTCGACGATGGTAACCTTGGCGTCGTCGGGCCCCTTCTGCGGGGAATTCCCAAGTGCCACCTGGTAGATTTGATCCGCGCCCGGAGCGGCGTTGCCAGGCCTCGCGTCCGCGCGGTTGATGGGCGTGCCGAGCGGCGCCTTCGCCCCCAGATGCTGGCCGACCGCAAATCCAAGGACAGCGCCCACGCAGACGCCGATGAACACGTTCCAGTTGCTCTTCACAAAGGACTCCCTGTTGATAGGCGCCACACTCTAACATTTTGAGCGCGGGAAAGAACGTCTCTCTCCCGGTGTTTATTCCTGGCCGTTGCCCCGATTCAACCTCAGCCGGCGCTTGACACCCCGTTCGCAGTACGGTTCAACCGCCGCCACTCTTGCGGGCATCTTGCCCGCGCGTCTCGAGGTCCCCATGAAGAAGCTCCTGCTGACCGCCATCGCCGCATCCTTCCTCCTCTCCTTCTCGGCGCGCGCCGAGGGCGACACCGCCGCCGACGCGAAGGCCACCGCGGCCGACGCAAAGGCCGACGTCAAGGCGGACGGCGCCAAGGCCAAGCACAAGGCGAAAAAGGGCGGCAAGAAGGCCAAGGCCAAGATGGACAAGGCCGCCGACTCGGCCACCAAGTAATCAGCTACAGGGTATTGCGGAAGACGATGGCGGCAGCGCGCGCCATCGTCTTCTGCACCAGGCGATCGGCCGCGCCCCCATCCGCGCAGGTCGCTACCAGGCGAAGCAGCGTTCCGCGCTCGTCGATCCGCACCCAGTACACTTCCGGCGTCGTCGCCTGATCGAGGCCTTCGTAGGCCCTCGCTTCATCCATCATCGCGATGCGAACCGCGTTCGCGTCACCTCGCGGCGGAACCAGGACCTCGGCCCGCGCCACCCGTGTCACCCCGCCCATGGTCAGGTTCTTCACCACTTCGGTGGCGAGCGTGTCGTTTGGAATGATGAACCGCTTGCCGTCGCCGAGGCGCAGCACCGTGAAGAGCAGGTGGATGTCCTCGACCACCCCACGCTCGCCGCGCAGTTCGATGTCGTCGCCCAGGCGCACGGGCTGCGAGAACGCGATGGTGATCCCGGCGATAGCGTTCCCAAGCGTGCCCCGCGCCGCGAAGCCGACCACCAGCCCTGAGAGCCCGGCCGACGCCAGCAGGCCCGCCGACAGCACGCGCAGCTCCTGGAATTGGGCCAGCGAGAGACCGCCGGCCACCAGCCATATGCCCGCGATCAGCAGCCGGCGCGTGACCTGAAGCTGCGTCGCGGTCTCGGGAAGGAGCGTGCCGCGTTTGCGCTGGTGCGCGATGGCGCGCCCGAACATCAGGTTGATGAAACGCGAGAGCGCGATGGCCAGCGCCACCACCACGCCCACGGTGATGAAGTGGCGCGGGTGCAGATCGACGAGGAACGGAAGGGCCGAATCGATGAGGGGCGGGGAAGGTCTCACGGCGGCGGAAGGTTGATCCGTGGAACCGCTACGTCAAGGGCCATCGCCCGCAGATGAAACGGCATTGCAAAGTTGCGAGGCGCCACAGCCTCGGTACATTGGGCCCACGGTGACCAAGCTGACTCCTCCCCGACGTCTCCTCGCTGTCCTCTGCGTTGCTGCCGTCGCGGCCTCGATCACCTTCGCTGCGCGTGCTTCACAAAAGGCCCAGCTGTCCGCAGATCCGCGGCCGGCCGCGGGCCTCGCAGGCGATGGCCCTGGCGCAACCTTCGATCCCTCCGAGCCCGAAGAAGATCCTCGAGCGCTCGAGAACGCGGTCGGTGAGGCCGAGGCAGAACAGCTGGCCGCGCAAGCCCTCGACGGCGGCACGGCGCAGCCCGCGCAAGTTCTCGCTGTCCCCGCCGCCGCCGCCAACGCGGTCGTGCAACACACCGTTCACCTGCAGGGCCTGTCGCTGTGGCGCAACGCGAAGCTGGTCGACGGCGCTTACGTTGCCAAGACCGACGACGGCCGCATCGCGCACCTGACCATCGACGCCAAGCTCCAGGCGCAGATGCAGAAGCTGCTCGCCATCTACAAGCCCGACGAAGCGGCGCTGGTCGCGCTGGACCCGCGCACCGGCCGCGTCCTCGCCATCGCCGAGTACGCGCACGACGGGAAGTCGGAGGGGCTCGCCACCCGCGCGCTTTATCCCGCGGCGTCGATCTTCAAGATCATCACCGGCGCCGCGCTGCTCGAGCACGGCGTCAGTCCCGCCACCGAGACCTGCTACCACGGCGGCATGCACGGCATCGTGAGCAACCTGCTCACCGACAAGCCGCGCCTCGACAGCCGCTGCCTCTCGCTGAGCATGGCGCTTGCCAAGAGCGCGAACGTGGTCTTCGCCAAGATGGCGGTGAAGCACCTCGACGCCGATTCGTTGCGCAAGGAGGCCGAGAAGTTCCTCTTCAATCGCCCCATCTGGGACCAGCCGATGGACCAGTCGAGCGCAACCATTGGCGACAAGGGCCTCGACTTCGCCAAGAGTGCGGCGGGCTTCGGGCAGGTGAAGCTGTCTCCGCTGCACGCGGCATTGATCGCGGGGGCGGTGGGCAACGGCGGGGTGGCCTACGAGCCGTCGCTGATCGACGCGGTCGACGATGAACAGGAGTCGTCCACCGGCTCGATGCGACTGCTTCGGACAGAGACCGCGGTCGCGCTGCGCGACATGATGAAGCTGACCGTGAGCCAGGGGACCGCGAGCTCTTCCTTCCGCGAGCGCCGCAAGAACCTGCTCGGCGACATCGCCGTGGCGGGCAAGACCGGCTCGCTCAGCAGCCACAACGAGCACCCCTTCAAGGACTACTCGTGGTTCGTTGGCTTCGCGCCCGCGGACGATCCCAAAATCGCGGTCGCAGCAGTGGTGGTCAACGGGCTCAAGTGGCGCATCCATGCGCCTTTCGTTGCGCGCGAAGCGCTGAGGGCGTATCTGGTCGGCGGCACCATCGGCCAGCCGCCAGTGGCGCGCGCACGGCACGTTCGCCGGCGCAAGCACCGATAGGTTGCCGTGCACGAGGTCGTCCTCTACACGCGGGAAGGTTGCGGCCTCTGTGAGCACGCCAAGGAGGCCATCGCCGCCGCTCGGCGGCAGGTCGAGTTTGCTTATCGCGAGGTGGACATCGACTCCGACGCGGCGCTTCTGGCCGCGCACCGCTATGACATCCCGGTGATCGAGATCGACGGCCGCCGCGCCTTCAAACACCGCGTCGAGCCGGCGGCGCTGCGAGAGAGGCTTCAGCGATGACCTACAGCAGCATGCCCAAGGACGCGCGGCGCACGTGGATCGTGCCGCGCTCCCTCAAGGAAGCCTTTGTTGCCTTCGCGATGGTGGCGGTCCTGACGGTTGGCATCTCCAAGGCAGTGCAGCACTTCGGCGGCCGCTTCGAGCGCGCGCGCGGCGCGGTGGACGCGGACGATCTCGGGCAGCGGCCCGCGCCATCGTTCCGGCTGCCGTCGCGCGGCGGCGGGCAGCTCGAACTCTCCAAGCTGCGCGGGAAGCTGGTGCTGGTGAATTTCTGGGCGACATGGTGCCCCCCCTGCCGCGACGAGATGCCCTCGCTGGAAAAGCTGGCGGCATCGCTCGAGCCCGGCAGCTTCGAGATCGTCGCGGTCAGCGTGGACGAAAGCTGGGCCCCAGTGGAGAAATTCCTCTCGCCCCGCACGCCGTTTCAGGTCGCGCTGGACGATGGCGCGCGCACGTCGCGGCTGTACGGAACCTCCAAGTTTCCCGAGAGTTACCTGGTGGACGCGGAAGGTAACCTGCGCCTGAAATTCGTTGGCCCGCGCCAATGGGACGATCCAAATATGGTTCGGCTCCTCGAGTCGCTCGGCGCCCGCCGCAAGCCGGTCCACGGCTGACGCCGGGTCCTCGCGCAAGCCTGGCGCTGCCTCTAGTCTCGCAGGCCGGGGAGCGAGGCGAGCAGAGCGGTGATGGCGCAAACCAGGCCCAGATAAGCTCCGGCCTGGGGGGACGAAAGCGCAAGGGACAGGGTCTTGCCCGCGACGTGCAGCGAGCGCGTCTCGGTGGCCCAGGGCAGGAAAAGCCCGATGGCAATGGCGGCCAGGGCGGCAGCCGCGCTCTGCAAGTAGTGGAGGTTCCGGTCGAGTCTGGCGTTCGCGCGCGAGGCGCGGGTGTAGATGATGCCGATCACGGTCGCGCCCAGCAGCGCGACGGGCCAGGCGGCGACAAGGCCGATGATTTCATCGTCCTCCCTGGTCCACCGCCACGGGAGGGCTAGCACCGAGAGCAGCGCCGCCGTGGCGCCGGCAGCCCAGCGGTCCGGAAAGGTCAGCGACCGGAAGAAGGCCCCGAGATCCTGCGCAGTGCGGCGCCCTTCGTCGACCGGCGACGGTGCGGGCGCCGACGGCGGCGGCGCCAGGTAAGGGCGTCTCGCCACCGGTGGTACTGCGGCCTTTCCAGGCGACTCCCAGGTGCCGCGCGAGCTTGGTGGCCGTCGAAGCCGGGGCGGCCGCAGATCCTCCGCAGCGGCTGGGGCCGGTCCGACGTTGGTCTTTTCTCCCTTGACCGGACCGACCTCGTCGCCGAGGAACGACGCGTCGAGGATCTCGTCGCAATTGTCGCAAATCGTCGCCCCTTTGGGGGCCATCTCGGTGCAGCGGGGGCAACGCACGGCAGGAGCCTACCGGAGCGGCTTCAAGGCCGGCAAGCAAACCGTTGGTTTGCGCCCTTTTCCTTGTGCGCTGTTTCGGCGTCGGGCTATAAGCGGGCCTGCAATCGATACCGCCCATTATCGAAATCATACCAATGGGTCAGAAGGAGGCGGGGCTTGGCCATCAAGGTCGTCATGATGGGGCTCGGCGCCATCGGCCGGTCCATTGCCCGCGCCGCGCTGCAAAAGCCGGACCTCGAGATTGTGGGCGTTATCGATCTCGACCCGTCGCGCATTGGCAAGAAACTGGCAGAAGTGCTTGACGCCCCGGCCCCGGACCTGGTCATCGGCTCCGACGCGGCCACCGAGCTGCGCAAGGCGAAGGGGGGCATCCTGCTCCACGCCACCGGCAGCCGTCTCGAGGGAGTAGAAGGTGAGCTCGCCCAGGCGCTTACCGCGGGGCTAAGCGTTGTCTCCACCTGTGAGGAGCTGGCCTTTCCTTGGCTACTCCACCCCGAAATTTCCGAGCGCCTGGACAAGCTGGCGCTGAAGTTCAAGGTGGCGCTGCTGGGCACGGGTGTGAACCCGGGCTTCATCTTCGATCGGCTCCCGGCCACGCTGGGCGCGGTCTGCGGGCGCATCGACCGGGTGCGCGCCGTGCGCGTGGTGGACGCCCGAACCCGCCGCCGGCAGTTGCAGCGCAAGATCGGCGCCGGCCTCAACGAAGAAGAGTTTGATCGCGGCGTCGATGACGGCACCGTCGGCCACGTCGGACTGATGGAGTCGGCGGCGCTCGCGGCGCTCGGCGTCGGGCTGGAGGTGGACGAAGTGGACGAGTCCATCGACCCGGTCGAAGCCGATGAGGACATGGAAGGCGAAGACGGGCTGCGGGTACCGAAGGGCGGCATCGTTGGCCTCAAGCAGGTGGCGCGCGCCTTTCACGATGGCAAGGAAGTCGCGAATCTGGAGCTCACCATCGCGCTCGGCGCGCCAGACCCTCGCGACGAAATTGAGCTCGAAGGCGATCCGGGCATCCGCGTCATCATCCCCGGTGGCACCCCCGGCGACAAGGCCACGGCCTGGACGGTGGTGAACGCCGCTCCGCTGGTCGCCGGCTCAGAGCCGGGTCTCATTAGCGTTTTGGACTTGCCCGCAGGCAGATAGGGAGCACGCATCGTGGATCGCAACGCCGCAGGGCGGGAATCGAAGCCCGCAGTGAACGAAGTGGAGAAGGGCGCCATCCGCCGGTACGCCGAAGCTTTGGGCGAGACCAATCCCATCTATTTCGAGGAAGCTGCCGCGCGCGCAGCCGGATATCGCAGCGTGGTGGCGCCGCCGACCTTCCCGACCACGCTCCGCGCCGGGTCCGACCTGCGCGAAGGGCTGCTCCTCTCTCCCGGCAAGCACCTGCTCCAGGCCGAGCAAAGCTTTGAATACGCGCGTCCCATCGTGGCCGGTGACAAGCTCACCGTGCGCAGCAAGGTGGTCGAGATCGCCCAGCGCGCCACGCCGTCCGGCCCCACGGACGTCGTCATCATCGAAGACGAAGGCCGCGGGGAAGACGGAGAACTGGTTTACCGCTCCCGCCAGCTCTGGGTGGTGCGAACGGCGCCCAAGCACGCGCACGGAGAAGCCCATGAGTAGCCGCAACACCGCCAAGAAGATCTCAAAGCCCGCCCCTAAAGGCGCGGCCAAGGCAGCCAAATTGAAGCCTGTAAAGCTCAAGCCTGCAAAGCTAGCCAAGGTGACGAAATTCCCTTCCAGCCCGTTGGAGCGCAAGCCGCTGCCGCCAGCGGTGGCCGCGAAGAGGAGCGCGCCGCCGGCGCTGGCGACTCTCCGGACTTCCTCCGCCCGCGTGCAGCAGCCGGCGTTGACTCCGCCGCGGCAAACCCAGCCTGCCAAGCAATCGCTCGCGCGGTCCTTTTATTGGTCTGAGTTGCGGGTTGGCGACGACCTCCCTCCGCTGACCAAGCCCATGGTGGACCGCGTTCAGATTGCACGCTACGCGGCAGCCTCCGGGGACTTCAACCGCCTCCACCTCGACGAGCCCTTCGCCCACGCGGTCGGCTTCCCGGGCATGTTCGCGCCCGGAATGCTGTCCATGGGCTTCATCGGGCAGCTGCTGACGGCGTGGCTGCGGCGCGGGCACGTCCGCAAGTTCTCCGCGCGCTTCGTCAAGATTGTCTGGCCCGGCGACGAGCTGACCTGCCGCGGCCGCATCGGCGAGTTGAGGCGGGAGCAGGGCGCCTGCTACGCAGACGTCGAGCTGTGGGCCGAGAACCAGAAGGGTGAGCTGGTCGTGCGCGGCCAGGCATCCTGCGAGCTGTACGAATCGCCTGCCGCGGGTGGCGGTGACGGCGGCGGCCTGCTCTTCGCGCTCCAGCAAGGCGGCCCGCCAGCCTCTCCGGCGGCGCGCAAGGCCCAGCCCGCGAAGCCTGCCGGCAAGCCGACCAAGAAGAAGTGAGGCTACGGGCGCTGGCGGCGCTGCTGGTCGTGGCGGCCTCGTGCCGCTCGACCCGTCCTTCGCCGTCGCCACCACCTCCGCACCCACCGAGTGAGCGGGTAGAGGATGGTGCTTCCAACGACGGCGGAACCGGCGTTGAGCCTTACCTTCACCGCGTCGACAGGCCCGACGCCGGACCGCTAATACAGACTGCGACGGACGGCGGCGCGTCCGAGCCGCTGACTCAAATCGATGCAGCATTCGCGCGCGGGGACACCGAGCAGGCCATCGCCGCTTGCGAGAACGAGGCACTCACCGCCACCGCTCCCGCCGCGTTGCTGCTACGTGCCGCGCGCGCGCGCAAGCAGCGTGTCGCCGCGGCGCTCGCCGATCCAGACGGGGCAGGAAAGCTACCGTCCGTGGCGCGCGATGCGGAGGCCTGCGCAGCGGACGCGCGCCGCGCCTGGAGCGCAGAATACCCCATCGCCGGTGCCCAGGTGGACGGCACGCATCCAGCGGCCGAAGTCTACGGACTGGTGGGGCTTGCAGGCGCCGAGGCGCTGTATCTCGAGGCGGTCTGCTCGGCAGGCTGGGCGCGGACGCAGGGCTTCACCCAACTGGTGGAGCGCCGCCTCGAACTGATTGAAGAACTCCGGCGGGCCTTGCAGCTCGCGCCCGCGCTGGACAGCGCTGGCCCCGACCGTGAACTGGGGGCGCTCTTCTGCGCTCTGCCGTCGTACGCGGGCGGTGATCTGACCTTGGCGCGTCACCATTTCGAGGCGGCCACGGCTCGGGCGCCCGACGCGGCCGCAAACCATCTGGAGTTCGCGCGCACCGTCGCGGTCAAGGCGCAGGATCGAGAGCTTTTCGAGACGCAGCTCAAGCTGGCAGCGGTCGGGGCGGATCCGGCTGCAGCAGCCCAGGCTGCCGGACTTCTGGCTCGCGAGGAAGATCTCTTCGGTCCCGCCGAGGCTGCGCAGCCGACGCCGGGCGGACCCCAGAAGTGATTGCTATTCGGGCAGTGGCTCGAAGTGGAACGAGACCGCCAGGCTGATGCTGTACAGGGCCAGGTTTCCCTTGCCTCCGATGGGGATTGCACCGCCCTGATCGCGCTTGTCGAAGTTCACAAAATATCGCATCGGGTCGATGAAGAACGCGCGCGGCGTGAGTCCCAGGCTGATCCACTTCGCGGGGTAAAGCTCCAGCGTGGCGCCCGCCTCGACCGCTACGCCATCGAAGCCGCGCGCGGTGTTCTCCAGCTTGACGGTCGGGTCCTGCCCTTTGCTCGCGTCGCCGTGAATCCCATTTCCGCCGGTGAGGACGTAGTCCATGCCGCCGAGAAAAGACAAGTCGAACTGTCGATTCGGGCGCAGCAGACCCTGCAACGGAAACCAGCGCACCGCTCCCCCGAAGACGCTGGCGCTGCCTCGCGTATCGGCAAGCACGTCGTACGGCGAGATCATCGCCTGCGCCTCGAAGGCGACGTGACCGCCGAGGTTGTATCCAAGGTGCAGCCCGAAGAGCGGGCCGTCCTTCAGCTGCCGATCAACGAGCAGGTCCACGTTCGAGAACCCGCGGTCGGTGCCGACCTGTCCCTGCAGGCGCTTGCGGAAGTCGTCGCGGCTCCAGAGCGCGTAGCCGCCGTCCAGGGTGATGTAGACGCCTTCGCTGGCGCGCGCTGCGACCGGCAGGAGAAGGAAAAGGGCGAGAGCAAGTCGGCGCATGGTCGCACTCTACCGAATTGATCGCGGGGCGCAATCTCTGCAATCGACAGTTGCCTCAAGGTTGGCTGCTTGACCGACCTGATGCAGGCGCGCCTTTCCTTGCGAGATTCTGTGCCGGCGCGAGGTGGAAGCGCCGGGGCGAGCAAAAGTCGGCATCCTGCGCGCTCTTGAAGTCTCCTCGGTGGGCGAGCGGCGCGGACCGGTCTTGGTACCGCGCCGCCCTCGGGGAGGCAACCGACGAGCTATTGCGCCGGCCGCTGCGCTTCGAATGCGCCCGGCAGCTTATCGATGAACTTGAAGAAGAAGTCGCCTTCCCACCATCCGTCGCGTGCCTTGACGTTCTTCGCGAGGTCGCGCTCGAAAGTGTCGTTGCCCAGCTGGTCCGCGCACAGCGCGCCCGGCTCAATGTCGGGGCAGAACGACGTGTCGCTGCCCGCGTGGATGGTGGCGTGGCCTTGGAAGTCCAGCGCATCGGCCTTGATGGGCCACGCATTCGCCAGCAGGCCGGTGATCGTCTGGCCGAGCGTGGTGACGACGGTGTCGCAGATCTGTTCGCCGGTGCCCGCGTCGATGATTCCGTTCGTCAGATTGGAAATATCCCGACCGAGCTGCGGGCAGTCGATGAGGCAGGGCTGGCCCTTTTGGCAGTCGGTTGCTTCATCGATGCAGTGATAGGGCGTGGTGAGGGCAATGATGTAGTCGACGATGATGAGGATGACCTTGCCCATCTTCAGGCTCACCCGGCGCTGATCGATGTTGATGGTGTAGGGAGATGCGGTGCCGGTGACGGTTCCCGTGAAGGGGTCGACCTGGACCGTGATGGACGGGAGCGCCTGTCCCTTGCACTGGCCGTTGTCGGACGGATTCGAAGCGTCGGTGGTTGCGAGATCGATGCGCGCGCAGGCAGGGGGCACGTCGACGTCGCCGCCGATGTTGTCACCGCAGAGTGGCAGCCAATAGAACACCAGGCTGGTCCAGACCTCGGTTCCCTTGATGTGCGCGCTATCGAAAAGATTGGTGATTCGCATCGAGCCTTCGCCGCGCAGGTTGCTGAGGACGACGCCGAGATCGTCACCGAGGTGAATCAAGGTCTGCAGCCAGCCAGGAATGTAGTTGCGCAGGATTGGCCCGAGGACCCTGTTGATCAGAGCGTCGACCCAGCCAATGCCGGTGATGGCGAGCTTGCCCAGCAAAGCCTGGTCCAGATAGCGGAGCGCATCGAAGATGGTTCGGACCGTGCCCGGCAGCGCGTCCCGGATGCTGAAGATGTGCTTGGTGGTCCACACGCCGCTGACGTCCGGGGTGGCCGCCGCCGGTGCCTGGCAGACACCCTGGCCGCAGGACGCGCCCGCCGGCAACACGCAGGTCTGGCCAGCGGGACACGCGGCGGGGCACAGGTCCCGGCATGAGGTGCCGTCGCAGCATTGTCCCGGGGCGCAGGTCGGCGCCTTCGGATTGCAGCTGTTGTTTGGCGGTGGTTGGCACACTCCGCCGACGCACTGGTATCCATTCGGGCAAGCGTTATCGCTCCCGGCGCCACAGCCGTTACCGCCGCCGCCGCCATCGGCGCAGTGACCGCCGACGCAGGTCTGGCCGGGCTTGCATTGCGGGTCGCCGGGCCCTCCGCAGGTCGCGGTGGAGTAGGCCTGAACTGCGACGACGAAGTTGACCGCGGTGCCGCCACCTTCGGACTGGCCGACCACGAGCAGATTCGCTTCGGGCGACGAAGTACTGACCAGGAACACCTGGGCTTCGCCGCCGGCGGCGGTGACCGCCGTGGTGCTGCGGCTGGTGGCCCCGCTCCCACTCCAGCCAGCCTGAGCGATGGCGGGCAGGGTGAAGTTCAGCGTGTCACCTGCGATAGGCGCGCCGGTGTCCTGGTCGAGCTCCCGGACCTTCAGCCCGTAGCTCGATGCGATGTACATGGAGACGGTGGCGTTCTGTCCGTCGGTCACCTGCGTTCCCGGTGCCCCCACGATTTGGAGCAGGCGCCGGATGGGAATGATGTTGAGGCTGAAGGCGACCGGCGACGCGCTGTAAATGGGTGCGGTCGCAACCAGCTTGAAGTTGGGCTTGCTGTTCGCGTTCGGGCCCGCGGTGAAGTGCGCGGTGGCAATGCCGTTGATGTCAGTGACCAGGTCGGAGCCGTCTTCGAGCGCGGAGCCCGCGGAGTCGCCATCCTCGAAGTCGAAGTGGACGGCCGCATGAGCGACCGGGCCGACCTGATCCTGGGCGAGCACCACCTGGAGGCTGCGCTTCTCGCCCGGGTGAAGCTGGAGATTGGCGCTGCCGATCAATGTCAGCGCATAGCTGCCGCTGCCACCATCTGGCGAGGATTGACTGCGCTGGCCACCACAGGCAGCGAGCAAGAGGCACAACGTGACGACAAGCGACCTCTTGGAGGCAAGCATGAGACCTCGGGGGCAGCGTACCGGTCCATCCTACTGAAGGGGGGCGGGGGAGCTATCGGATGATCGGATGACATCGTGGCGCGCCACGACGCGGAAGAAGGAGCGCGCGGCTACTTCCGCACGGCGCGCGCCATCGCCCGCCACAGCGCGGTCCAAAGGATTGCTTCCCGCGGAGTGAGCCTGGCGCGCTCGAGGGATCGCGAGAGCCGCCGTCGCGCTCCCGGCTTCCCGATGGCTCCCACCGCCTCGGCCAGCGCGCGGTCCACGGCCGCCAGGGCAGCGGGGTCCGCTTCCTCGGCACTCGCCCGCACCGATGCATTGCTGAACGGCACCGCCGCGCGCAGCTCGTGCGCGTAGATGGCGACGGCCTGCGCGAGATTCCAGGACGGCTGCTCTGGCGCGCTGGGGATCGCCGACAAGAAGTCGACCCGATTCACCTCGGCGGCGGTGAGGCCGCTGCGCTCGTCGCCGAACACCACGGCGACCATCCCGTGCGCCGCCGCTAGCCGTTCCGCAGCTTCGCGCGGACTCAGGAGCGGCCGCTCGGATCGAGGCCGCGCCGTGGTCCCCACTGAGAGAACGCAGCCCTCGAGAGCTTCATCCAGAGTCCGGGTGATGAGCGGCCGGGCCAGCAGATCTTCGGCGTGCACCGCCAGCGACCGGGCTGCTTCGAAGTCGAGCGTCTGCGGGTCTACCAGCGCCCACGACGGCACGCCAGCGCACTTGAGCGCCCGAGCCGCCGCGCCCAGATTCTGCGGATTGCGCGGCCGGCAGAGCACGAACCGCGCCTGGAGCAGAGGTCCCGCGCGCCCTCTCACGGCCTTACAGCCCGGCGGCGATCTTCCAGACGCCGTCCGCGTTCTCGAACTTCATCCTGGCGTCGTCGCTTTGCGCGGGCTCCCACTTCTCGCTGCCGTCCGGCAATTTCACCGCGTAGCGCAGCACCTGGAAGTAGTCGATGTTGGCCTTCGGACCGTCCACCTTGACCTCCTTGATGGTGAACTCGAGCCGCACGCCCGTCAGCTTGCTCAGGTCCGCCGGCAGCTCTTTCTGCAAGTCCGCGTAGTCGATGGGACGATTCACCCGCGAGGTGTCGTAGTAGTCCTTCGCCGCCAGCGCCAGCACCGCGGTGGCATTCCGCTCCTCCATGCCCTCCTTGTATTGATTGAGCACATTCAGCACCGCGCGCGTCTGCGGGTCGTCGGGGATGTTGGTCCCCGGGATCATGTTGTGGGAGCAAGCCGCGAGGAGGAGCGAGAGCGCGAGGAGGTTTCGCATCGGTGGCAAACATGTAAGAGCAATCTAACGTCAGGTCAACACCACGTGATAGCGAGAGCGGGTGGTGGATGACAACTGGATCGACGTCGGCCCGGCCGACCTGACCGCGGGCGAACTTCGCGGCCTCGAGATCGGAGAGAGGCTGGTGCTGCTCGCCTGTCACAATGACCAGGTCTCGGCGATGGACGACTCGTGCAACCATGCCGGCTGTCTTCTCTCGGGTGGCTGGATCGACGAGCGCAAGAGCGCGGTGGTCTGCCCCTGCCACGAGTACGCCTTCGAGCTGGGCTCGGGCCGCAACGTGACCTTCCCCAGGCTGTGCGCGGACCAGCAGGCGTTCCGGGTGCGGGTCGAAAGCGGCCGTGTGATGCTTCGACTTCCGGAGACCTGATGGCCCACGACGACCCGCACCACCCGCACGAGCACTCCCACGGGCACATTCCACACGAGCACAAGGCGCGGGCGCCGGCTTACGCCAAGGTCTTCGTGGTCACCTGCTCGGACTCGCGCTCCGAGGCCACCGACGAGAGCGGCCGATTCATCCGCGCCCGGCTCGCCGACCTGGGACACGTCCACGCAGGTTCGGTGATCGTCCGCGACGAGCCGGCATTGATTGTCGAAACTTTATCGAAAGCGCGGGTGGCCGGAGCGCAGGTGGTGCTGGTCACCGGAGGCACCGGGCTCTCCTCGCGCGACAGCACCTTCGAGGCGCTGCAGGGCTGCATCGAGCGGCCGTTGCCCGGCTTCGGCGAGCTCTTCCGCTCGCTCTCGTTCGCCGAAATCGGCAGCGCCGCCATGCTCTCGCGCGCCGTCGCCGGCGTCACCCGGGAGGGCCTGATCGTCTTCGCCATGCCCGGCAGCCCCGGGGCCGTACGGCTTGCCTGCGAGAAGTTGATCTTCCCCGAGCTCACGCACCTGCTGGAAGAGCTGCTGCGGTGAAACGCGAGCTGGTGCTGCCGGCGCTCGAGGGGCTTCTGTCAGCAACCGACGCGCCCGCCCGGGTGCGCGGCGATCCCGTCGAGCTGCCGCATCGCTACCGCGACCCGCTCGACATCGAGGTCAGCGCGCTCTTGTCGGCCTCGCTCGCCTACGGCCGCGTGGACCTCTTCAAGCCGCGCCTGACCGCCCTGCTGGAGGGCCTCGGGACCTCGCCGGCCGCGGTCGCGCGCGATTCCACGCCGCGCCAGCTGCTCGCGCTGACCGACGGCTTCTCCTACCGGATGACCGACGGCCGCGACGTGGCCTGCCTGCTCTATGGCATCGGTGCCGTCCTGCGCGCGCACGGGTCGCTGGGCGCACGCTTTACCGATCATTATCGAAAGTTATCGAATCTGCGCGATGCGCTGGGGGGCCTGGTGGACGACCTTTGTGCGCCCGATTTAACCCCCCTCACCGGCGTGCGCCTTCCGTCCCGGCGGCTCAAGCATCTGATTCCAAATCCAAGCCGCGGCAGCGCCTGCAAGCGGCTCAATCTCTTTCTGCGCTGGATGATTCGCGGCCCCGACGGCGTCGACTTCGGCCTCTGGCGCGACATCCCCAAGAGCGCGCTGGTGATTCCCCTCGATACACACGTGCATCGCATCGGCCGCTTCATCGGGCTCACGCGCCGCAAGGACCTGTCCTGGCTGACCGCCGAGGACGTGACCAAACGCCTGCGCCTGCTCGACCGGGCGGATCCGGTCCGCTTCGACTTCGCCCTCTCGCATCTGGGCATCAGCGGCAGCTGCCCCTCCCGCCGCGACCCCATCAAGTGCAGTGGCTGTCCGCTGCAACCCATCTGCCGCCATTGGACTTGAGGGGTCTATTTCTCTTCGCGGTCGCGGCGGGCTTGCGATTCTTCGTCCATGAATGGATTGCGGGGGCGCTGTGCTTTCGGCGGCTCATCCGTCGGTAGTGGCCGCCGGGCCACGCTGCCCGCGGGCGTGATCTTGTTCGTCAACTCCGCTCCTCGACCGTCGACGCCGCCTCGAAGAAGTCCCTTCTCTTGCTCAGCCACGCTCTGCTCCTTTCGCCGTGAGCTGCAAAGCTTGAGCAGCCACCGTGCGGCAGGCAACCAGCAGGCAGGCGTGCGCCAGCGCAACCAGATTGCGCGCCTGCTTTGCTGCGCTATAAGAGCGCGCCGTGTCCGACTCCGTGCTCATCCGGCTCTTCGTCAATGGCGAGGAGCACGCTCTCGCCGCGCCGCCGCAGCGCACGCTGCTCGAAGCGCTGCGCTACGACCTGCAGCTCACCGGCTCGAAGCAAGGCTGCGACAAGGGCGACTGCGGCGCTTGCACGGTGCTGGTGCGCGAGCGGTCGGCAACCGGCCGCGGCGAGCCGATCCTCGCCTGCATCACGCTCGCGCAGGACGCGCAGGACCTCGCCATCATCACCATCGAGGGTCTCGCGACTCCGGCCGGCCTCGATCCGATCCAGCAGGCCTTCGCCGATTGCGGCGCGCTCCAGTGCGGGTTCTGCCAGCCCGGAATGATGTTGAGCGCGCGGGCGCTGCTCGACCGCTGCGAAAGGCCTTCGCTGCCGCAGATCCAGGACGCCTTGAGTGGCAACCTCTGCCGCTGCACGGGCTACACCAAGATCTATGAAGCCATCCAGGTCGCCGCCGGGCTGCGCGAGCCGTCGTCGCGGGCGCCGGTGAGCTCCGAGAAAGCCCTGCCCAGCGACCAGGTCGCCTACGCAGTGAAGGAGCTCTTGCCATGAGCCGCTCCAGCCACCACGAGCGCGGAGACATCGGCGCGCGCTTTCCCAAGGTGGACGGTGCCGGCAAGGCCGATGGTTCGGGCGTCTATACCGACGACCTCGCCTTCCCGCGCATGCTGCACGCGAAGCTCCTCCGCTCGCCGCACGCTCACGCGCGCATTCTCAACATCGACGTCAGCGCCGCCGAACGGCTCCCCGGTGTCATCGCCACCCTGGTCGGTGCGGAGATGCCCGCGAAGTACGGCGTCATTCCCTGGACGCACGACGAGCAGGCTCTCGCGACCGACCACGTCCGCTTCATCGGAGACGAAGTCGCTTGTGTCGCGGCACTCGACGAGCGCACCGCGGAAGAGGCATTGCGGCTGATACGAGTTGATTACGAGCCTTTACCCGCGCTGTTGTCTGCAGAAGAGGCGCTTGCTCACCCCGAGATCAAGGTCAATGAGAAGGCCAAAGTCGGCAACATCACCAAGGAAGTAAAGCTCGAGTTCGGGCCGGTGGACGAGGCCATCGCCACCGCGGCCGCGATCACCCGTGAGCGCTATCAATATGCCGGCTCCACCCATGCGCCGATCGAGCCGCATTGCGCGGTCGCGCGCGTGGACGGCGATGGGAATCTGACGGTCTGGTCCTCGACGCAGATTCCGCATTACGTGCACCGGGAACTCGCGCGCGTGCTCGGCCTGCCGCCGGCGCGGGTGCGCGTCATCCAGCCGCTGCTCGGCGGCGCGTTCGGCGGGAAGAGCGATCCGTTCTCGCTGGAGTTCTGCGTGGCGAAGCTGGCGCTGAAGACCGGCCGTCCAGTGAAGATCCTCTTTACCCGCGAGGAAGTTTTCTATGCGCACCGCGGGCGTCACCCGATGGCGATGGACGTCACGGTGGCGCTCGACGCCGGGGGGCGCATCAGCGCGGTCGATAACAAGATATTGATTGACGGCGGGGCGTATGCGTCCTTCGGTCTGGTGACTGCCTATTATGCCGGTCAATTGCTGACTGGTCCTTATCGCTTTGGCACTTATCGATTCGATAGCAAGCGCATGTATACCAACAAGCCTCCGTGCGGGCCCAAGCGCGGCCACGGCTCGGTGCAGCCGCGGTTCGCATTCGAAGTGGCGCTCGACGAGGCGGCGGAGAAGCTGGGCATCGATCCCATCGAAGTCCGGCGGCGAAACTTCATTGGTGAAGATGTCGAGACCGTCAATGGCCAGCGCATTACCAGCAATGGCTTCCTGAAATGCCTGGAGCTGGTCGAGCAGGCGTCGGGCTGGAAAGAGCGACACGGCAAGCTCGGTCCCGGCCGTGGTCTCGGGGTCGCTGGCTCCATGTACATCAGCGGTACGGCCTATCCCGTATATCCCAATGAGATGCCGCAGAGCGGGGTGCTGGTGAAGCTCGACCGGTCGGGCCGCGTGGCTGTCTTCAGCGGTGCTTCCGATATCGGGCAGGGCGTCAATACATTGCTCTGCCAGATCGCCGCCGAAGAGCTGGGCTGTGACCCGCGCGAGGTCACCGTGGTGGCCGCCGATACCGACCTGACGCCGGTTGATATGGGAGCCTATTCAAGCCGGGTCACCTTCATGAATGGCCTCGCCGCGCGCGAAGCCTGCGAGAAGCTGGCGCGGAAGCTGAAAGCCGCGGCGTCCGTTCGAGTTGGCGATGAGATTGAATTGGAGCTGGGCACGGTTCGCGGGCCGCGCGGCAGCATCAGCTTCGCCGAAGCCTGCCAGCTTGCCGAGGCCGCGGAAGGGGCGCCGCTGAGCGCCACCGGCGGCTATCGAACGCAGAAGCTCGGCGGCAACTATCGGGGAGGAACCATTGGCGCTTCTCCTGCCTATTCATTCACTGCCCACGTCGCCGAGGTCGAGGTCGACGAGGAGACGGGGATCTGGAAAGTCACGCGCATCTGGGCCGCGCACGATTGCGGCAAGGCTTTGAATCCCACGCTCGTCGAGGGCCAGATCGAAGGCTCGGTTTACATGGGCGCGGCCGAGGCGCAGATGGAGGAAATGGTCTATGGCAAACAAGGCCTGCTCTTCGGGCCCTCGCTGCTGGACTACAAAATCCCCACCTCCCTCGATACGCCATTGATTGATGCGCTGATCGTTGAATCGCACGACCCCAATGGGCCTTATGGTGCCAAGGAGGCCGGCGAAGGACCTTTGCATCCGGCGATTCCTGCCATTGCCAATGCCATTCACGACGCCTGCGGGATCCGCCTGCGCGAGCTGCCCTTCTATCCGCAGCGGGTCTTGCAACTCTTGCAGGCACGGGTGCCCGGGCAGGAGCGCCGGACCGCATGCTGACGCTGCCGCGACTTCAGCTTCACCGGCCGGGGAGCGTCCGCGAGGCGGTGGAGTTGCTGGCCAGCAAGCCGAACGCGCGCGTGCTGGCGGGCGGCACTGATATCGTCCCCAATCTCAAGCACGGCATCTATGAGACGGAGCATTTGATTGCGCTCCGCGGCTTATCGAGCGAGCTCCGTTATGTGAGGCGGGACGGCGGGCGGGACGGCGATTCAATCCGGTTGGGCGCGCTCTGCACCATTGATCAGCTATCGAAAGATCCGGACGTGCTTCAGTCGCTGCCGGCGCTCGCCGACGCTTGCCGGCAGATCGCCGGTCCGCAGCTGCGGAAGATGGGCACCCTGGGCGGAAACCTCTGCCTCGATACCCGCTGCGTCTATATCAATCAGAGTTATTTCTGGCGCAGCGCGCTGGGTTTCTGCCTGAAGAAGGACGGCACCGCTTGTCACGTCGTCGCGCAGGGGCTCCGCTGCGTCGCTGCGGCCTCCAACGACACCGCGCCAGTGCTGCTGGCGCTGGGCGCGAGCGTGCGCATCGTCGGGCCGCGGGGCGAGCGCGTAGTGCCGCTCGCGGACTTCTATCTGCACGACGGAATCCACAACACCGTGCTCGAGCCCGACGAGCTGCTGGTGGAAGCCGCCGTGCCTCTCCCGGCTGCGAGGCTGAAGCAAGCTTTCTTCAAGCTGCGCACGCGGGCAGCGATTGATTATTCGGCGATCAACCTCGCGGTGGCGCTCGCGGTGTCACCCGCGGGATTGGTGACCGCGCTGCGCCTCTGCGTCAGTGCCCTCGCCGCGCGGCCGGCGCTGATCAATCGCCTCCAGGATCTTGTCGGCCAGCCAGCGGACCTGCACCTCGCGGAAGAGCTGGGCAGGCGTGCGCAGAAGCAATGCAAGCCGCTGACGAACATCGGCGTCGACCCGGCGTACCGCCGCGAGATCCTTCCAGTGCTGGTGCGGCGCACCGTGCTGCGCGCCATCGCTTCCTAGAAAATTTCTGCGCGTTCGCGTGAATCACATTCGCTTTGATCATCGACTCATTGGTCATTGCACGACACGGAGGCGTTCCTGCTCGGCGGCGTCGGCGCGGCTCTGCAGCTGCGGGTCCTGCAGATAGGTCTCGGTCAGCCGCTTCGGGCGACGGAGACGGCGCAGGGGACCCGCGAGCGTGCCGAGATAAGCCGCGCCCAGCGCGGACATGCGGGTGGAGAGCGAGAGCTGGGCGAACGGCCGGTCAAGAACGCCCATCCGCAGAAGCCGCTTTTCCCCGGTCGCGACGGTGAACTCGAGAAAAGCGGGGAGCTGCTTCAGCACCGGGTGCTCGGACGGCAGCCGCGTCCGCATGAATGCGCCCAGCTTGCGCACGCCCCAGTTCGAGACGAGCGAGAGGCCGAGCAGCTTGCGCCGCAGCCCCGGGCGCGACGCGAGCGCGGCGACGGTGCGGCGCTCGCCGAAGTCGACGTGCCGCTCTTCCTGCCGGACGGCACGAACGAGGATGTCGCGGATGGCCGGACGGTCGATGGTGTCGATGACGGCATACAAAGCGGCAAGCACGAAGCCTTCGCCCTGCGCCATTTCGAGACAGACGTGCTCCTCGAAGGTTCTGGGCATCATGCCGCTGGTGAGGAAACGCACCATCCCGTGGGCCTTCTGCGGCGTCTCGTTGAGAAGCTCGAGGATGCGAAGGAAGTTGTCGACGTGCTGAAACTCCTCGACTGCCTGACGCGAGAAAAAGCGCGCCGCCTCGAGGTCCGGCGCCTGATAAAGCCAGTGGCCGCACTGGATGCCCGTGACCTCGCCGTAGAGGAACTGGTTCATCATCCAGCCGAGCAGCGCCTTGTCCTTGCGAGGGTCGAGGCGCGCCCCGCCGAAGTCGAAAGTCATCTCTTCGCGGCTGAGCAGCATCGCTCCATTTTAACACGCTCGAAAAGCGCTGCCGGAAGAAGGGTGCCGCGCAATCGGTTATCCACTTGCGGGCAGCAACCGCCCGCGTACCATTCGATACTCAAAGCGAGGACTCCCTGCATGCGTCGTATGCGCGAAGAAATCAGCGAAGTTCGCATTCCGTCCGAGAAGCTCGCCCGGTGGGCACTCGAGACCCCGGCTCTGGGACAGGAGGCGACCTATTCCGCACTCGCTTTCCTGGTCCACACCGAGCACGCGGCGCTGACCCTGTTGCCGGTGCCCACCGTGCTCGCGCACGAGAAGGCCGTGCTCGACCCGGACGGCTTTTTGCGCCAGCCGCGCGGCGCGGTCGAGCACCTGCGGCTGCGCTCGGCGCGGGCGATGGCCTGGATGGACCTCTTCATCTCCTTCCGTGAGCGCTTTCCGGCTCCGTCCCAGCGCACGCCACCCGAGGCGCTCTACGGGCTCGCGCGGGCTTTCTCGCATCACGACGACCCCGTCGAGGCTGCGGTGGACATGCTGGTGCACGAGTGCGTGGTGCCGGAACTGGAGGAACTGCTCTTTCGCGTGGTGACCTATCCGGGCCTGCAGATGCTGCTGGAACAGCCCCGCGCAGACGACCCGCAGCGCAGCGCCGAGGCGCGCCGCCTCGCCTCGCACGTTCTCGGCGACCTGAGCGGCACCCGGCTCTGGCTGGTCCGCAAGCGCCTGGTCGCCACTGCTACCCGGGCCATCCTGGGCGCCCGACCCTTGCTCGATGAACTGCAGCGCGGGGGCCTCAAGGTCGACCGTACCCGCGCCGCGCGAGGGTTCGTCCGGAGGCTCGAAGAAGCAGTCAGCGACTTGACGGGTGCAAAGGTGCTGCCCGAGGGGCTACTCGAGAAGCTGGCCGTCATCGGCGGAGCGCCTGCTTCCGACCAGCCTGCCGACAGCTGAACTCCGTACCCGAGGCGGCAAAGCAGCGGGTGTTGGAGTCTCGCGGCTAGCGCTGAAGTGCCGCGTAGACGTGGCCGCGTGGCGGGCCGAACTTGCGCATGGTGGCGAAACCTGCCGCCATGAGACACAACAGCCCGGCGACAATCAGCCAGAGGGCCTGCTGGGGGGGCATGAAGCGACGCATATCTTGATGGTAACTCCGCGGAGCCCTGCTGTCACATGCCGCGAAATATGGCATGGCAGGTTCGCGTAGATGCGCAACACGGGGGTGTTCGTGAGCGGCTCGAGCGAAGTCCAGACAGCAGGGGTGTGGCCGGCGATCCCGCCCGCGCTGGTCGCGCTGGTCACGCCCGATCTTGGCATGGAGCGCCAGGCGCGGGTGGGCGGCGTGAAGCTCTCCTTGCTGGTGGCCATGGCCTGCGCAGTCTTCGCCGCGGGGGCACTGGCGCTGCGGGTGAACGCCAGCAGCGCCACGCTCACAAAGCTGGAGCAGGCCGGCTCGCTGTCGACGATGAGCGAGCGGCAGATCGAGGACGAAACCCGCAACGCCGAGCGCTTGTTCACGGTGACGAAAGTCGGCGGCGCACTCTTCGCGGCTCCAGTCGGACTGGGCCTCGCCTCTCTTGCGACCGTGCTGCTCGGTTGGTTTCTCAAGGGCCGCGTCAAGGGCAGCGCGGTCGCGCCGGTCGCCGCAGCGACGCTGCTGCCAGCCGCCATCGGCAATCTGCTCAACGGGGTCTCGACACTGCGGGCGGCCTACGTCACGACCAACCAGACCGCGCTGGTGCCGACGAATCTCGCCGACATCGCCGCGTCCCTCGGGCATCCGCTGGTGGAGTGGGGCGCGAAGCTTGGTGGCGCTTTCGATCTCTTTTCGTTGTGGAGCGCGCTGCTGCTGGGTTTTGGCGTGGCCGCGGCCGCGTCGATTCCTGCCCGGCGCGCGGTCACCGGCACCCTGGTGGCGTGGGTCTGCTGGCGGCTCCTCACTCACGTCGCGGTTGGAGGATAGCGGTGCGCATTGTCTTTGCTTTGGTCCTGATGGCATCGGCCGCCCTCGCGCAGGAGCAGGCGCCTGTCGCTGCGCCGCTCACGCTCGACGCCGCGGTCAAGACTGCGATGGAGAGGAATCCCGATTTGCTGCGGCAGCGCATCCAGGCGCTCTCGTCCGAGCAGGATCGCATCCTGGCGCAGTCGGCCATCCTGCCGCGGGTTGACTTCAATGCCGGCTACGGGCGCACGCGTACCCAGACGGCAGCAGGCTCGCGCGTGATTCAGGGCGTCGGTGAGGTCCCCGTTCTGGAAGCCATCAATGCGTCGAATCAGTGGAACGCCGGGCTGCGCATCCAGCAGCTGGTCTTCGATGGCGGTAAATGGTGGAACAACCTCGAGGCGGCGCAGCTCGGGCTCGAGGCGAACCATGCCTCGGTCGACGAGCAGCGGCTGCAGATCACCTATCTGGTCGAGCAGCGCTTCTATGAGCTGGTCCGCGCGCAGCGGCAGCTCGCGGTGCTGGGCGACGCGGCGGTGCGGAGCCGGGACCAGGCCGACTTCGTGCAGCGGCTCTTCGAGGGCGGAAGATCCACGCAGGCCGACGTCTACCAGGCGCGCGCCAATCGAGACAACGACGAGATCTCCCGCCTGGGCCAGGAGCGGAACGTGGAACTTTCGCGGGCCGATCTCGCGCTCGCCGTCGGCATCGACCCTGGCGAGCCGCTCTCGGTGGCCGAGCCGCCGGGCATGATGGTCGAGCCTTCCCAGCCGCCTCGCGCGCAGGAGGCGGTGCAGAAGGCGCTGACCTCCCGGCCGTCGCTCAAGGCCTTCGGGCTAGTTGCGGCCTCGAACCGAAAGACCGTCTCCGCCGCGCGCGGCGACTACTGGCCGCAGATCTCTCTGGGGGCGAGCTACGGCCGTAACACGGACCAGTTCGGACAATTCGACGACCCCAATCCTCTGCACTCCAGCCAGATCGCGGGGAGCGTCAACCTGAACTGGAACCTCTTCGCGGGTCTCTCCACGGACGCGAATGTCCGCAAGGCCGAGTACCAGGTCGCGCTTGCGGAGAACGACCTTGCGAGCGGGCGGCGCAACGTCGCCTCCGATGTCGAGAAGGCGGTCGCGCAGCTGGGCACGGCGCGGGCACAGGCGCGGGTGGCGACGCAGACGCTGGGCACCGCGACGGAGGGGCTCCGGCTGGCCCGGACGCGGCAGCAGGTCGGGGTGGGGACGCAGCTCGAGGTGCGCGACGCGGAGCTGAAGCTGACCCAGGCGCAGCTGTCGCAGGTGGGGGCGATGGTGGACGGGCGCGAAGCCGAGGCCGCGCTGCGCCGCGCGCAAGGAAGCTGAAGGAACAGAAGGTCAAGGCCTTAAGTAATTTTCTCAGAGGAGAAACATTCCTTAAGGACTTGAAGGTTAATGGCTTAACGATTTCCGCAGCACGGAGACACGCATGACGACGGGACGCTGGATCATCGCCGCACTGGTCATCGCCGCCACGGGGTTCGCCACCGTGCAAGGCTTGCGGCCGCATCCGCCGCCACCCGCCGAGGTGACCACCGCACCGGCCAGGAAGGGCGCAGTCACACGCACCGTCACCGCCGCCGGTCACGTTCAGGCGCGCGAGACGGTCAAGGTCAGCTCCAATATTTCGGGCGATCTGATCTCGCTCTCAGTCAAGGAGGGGGACCACGTCCGCCGCGGCCAGGTGCTGGGCCAGATCGACCGGCGGCTGGGCGAGGCCGGCGTCAGCCAGTTCCGCGGCGGCGTCGCTTCCGCCCGCGCGCAGGTGGCCCAGATCGAGGCCTCCATCCTCCAGGACCGCGCCGACCTTGGCCGCACCCGGAAGCTGCTTGAGGAGAAGCTCGCGCCGCCCTCCGATCTGGAGAAGGCCACGACCCAGCTCAAGGTCGACGAGAGCCGCTTCTCCGCGCAGAAAGAGCTGGTGGCGCAGAGCCAGGGACAGCTGGAGACCGCGCAGTACAACCTGAGCCGCGCCACGCTGACCGCGCCCATCGAAGGGACCGTGCTGGAGCTGAGTCACAAGGTGGGCGAGCGCATCCGCGGGTCCGATTTCTCCGAGGACGTCGTGATGCTGCTGGGCGGGCTGCAGGACCTGGAGGTCAAGGCCGAGGTCGGTGAGCACGAGGTCGTCGGCATCCACGTCGGCGACGAGTCCACCGTCGACATCGACGCCATCGCCGACAAGCAGTTCAAGGGCCACGTGGTCGCCGTGGGCAAGAACGCGCAAGTCAAGAACGCCGGCACCGACGCCGAGGTGACGACCTTCTTCGTCCGCGTCGGTCTCGACGCGCCGCCCGAGTCGGCGCTGCCCGGGATGTCGTCTGCGGTCTCCATCGCCACCGCCACCCACGACAACGTGGTGATGGTGCCCATCCAGGCCGTCACTTCGCGCGAGCCGAAGAAGAAGGAAGAGAAGGCACCGCAGCGCGAGGGCACCCTGCGCACGGCGGAAGCAAGCGCGGCCGCGAAGCCGGGAGATACCGGCCCGACGCATTCGTCGGGTGGCAAGGCCAAGCCGGTCAAGGTGCTGTTCGTGGTCGACAAGGACGGCACGGCGCAGATGCGCGAGGTTCATACCGGCATCGCCAGCCGGACGGACGTGGAGATCCTCGACGGCGTCAGCGAGGGCGACGTGATTGTGGACGGGCCCTACCGGACGCTCGCGCGCGAACTGCAGGACGGACAGAAGGTCAAGCCGCAGGCTCCCGGGACGAAGGGAACCGACGCCAAGGGCCCTCCGGGCGGCCGTAGCTAGCTTTTGTTCAGCTACGGCCGTCAAGACTTGAGCGAGAGTTTCGATAACCTTTTTCGATAATGATTCGGTAACCGAAGGAAGCGCCATGCCCCTGATCGAGCTCGACCACATCGTCAAGACCTACGACCTGGGCCTCTCCAAAGTGCCGGCGCTGCGCGACATCCACTTCGCAATCGACCGCGGAGAGTTCGTCGCCATCGTCGGCCAGTCGGGCTCGGGCAAGTCAACGCTGATGAACATCATCGGCTGCCTGGACGTGCCGACCGAAGGCCACTACCGCCTGGGCGGCCGCGACGTCGGGGAGCTGTCGGACGATGAGCTGGCCGACGTCCGCAACCTCGAGATCGGCTTCATCTTCCAGAGCTTTCAGCTCCTGCCAAGGGCGAGCGCACTGGAAAATGTCGAGCTGCCGCTCATCTATCGCGGCGTCTCCAAAAAAGAGCGCCGGGAACGCGCGGTCGCGGCCCTGGAGATCGTTCAGCTCTCCGACCGCATGACCCACCGGCCGGCAGAATTGTCCGGTGGCCAGCGGCAGCGCGTAGCCATCGCGCGAGCGTTGGTGACGCAGCCGTCGTTGCTGCTCGCCGACGAGCCCACCGGCAACCTCGACAGCCGCACCGGGGAGGACATCGTCCAGCTCTTCCTCGAGCTGCATCAGGAGGGCAACACCATCATCCTGGTCACCCACGAGCCCAAGCTCGCTGCCCGCTGCCCGCGCGCAGTGCGCATCGTGGACGGGCTGGTCATCGCCGACGGCCCCGGCCGCGCGGTCGCGATGGCCAATGCAGAGGCGCTAGGCGCCGACGCCGTTGCCCAGCTGCTCGCGGCGCAGCAGGCCGCCGAGGCCCCCCGCCATGGCTGAGGCCGCGGTCCCATTAGCGGCCAAAGCGCGCGGCGGCACCTTCCTGCGCCGGGCGCGTCGCTTCGCCGCCGAGCTGCGCGACGCGCTGGTGCAGGCCGCCACCTCACTGGTCTCCCACAAGCTCCGCGCTGCGTTGACCATCTCCGGCATCTCCATCGGGATCACCGGCGTGATCATCATCTTCATGGTCGGCGCCGGCATGCGGACGAGCTTCGCCAAGCAGCTCAGCACGCTCGGACCCAACACTCTCTTCGTGCACAAGTGGAAGTGGGGCAGCGGCAACGACTGGTGGAAGTACAAGAACCGCCCCAACGTCAGCATGCTCGACTGGCACGCGCTGGTCGCCAACACGCGCCTGCCGGTCGCCATCGCGCCCATGGTCACCACCAACGCGGTGGTCGCGTACGGCATCAAGGAAGTGAAGGGCGTCGAAACCCGCGGCACCACCGCCGGCTATCTCGACGCCACCGGCTGGCAGGTAAAGCGCGGCCGCTTCCTCAGCGAGCTGGACTATGAACTGGGCTCCGATGTCTGCCTGATCGGCGCCGATCTCGAGGACGCGTTCTTCAAGGGCCAGGAGCCGCTCGGCCACGAATTGCGCGTGGGCGCGAACTTGCGCTGCACCGTGGTCGGCACCTTCGTGCGCAAGGGCAACGCTTTCGGCCAGTCCCAGGACCGGCGCATCGTGATCCCGCTCTCCGCCTTCATGCGCACCTTCGGCAGCAAGCGGGGGCTCGTGATCGCGGTGGTCGCGCCCGAGGGCAAGGTGCTGGAGACCGAGGACGAGGTGGTGGCGGTGATGCGCAACGCGCGCCGCCTGAATCCGGAGCAGGAGGACACGTTTTCGGTCAACCGGCAGGACAAGCTGCTCGAGGGCTTCAACCAGACCATGCTGGCCGTCAACATCGCAGGCGGGCTGGTGGGCGTCATCATCGCCATCGTCGCGGGCATCGGCATCATGAACATCCTGCTCGTCTCGGTGAAAGAGCGAACGCGCGAGATCGGCATCCGGCGGGCACTCGGCGCCCGCCGCTCGACCATCCTGCTGCAGTTCCTCTGCGAGGCAGTGATGGTCTCGCTGGTGGGCGGCCTGCTCGGCATCGCGCTTGGCGCCGGCGCCGCGGCCATCCTCGACGCGGTGACGCCGCTGCCGGCCGCGGTCGACCCGCGAGTGGTCGCGGGCGGCGTGCTCGGCTCGTTCCTGCTTGGCGTCATTTTCGGCCTCTGGCCGGCGATGTCCGCGGCCTTCCTTCACCCCATCGAGGCGCTCCGCTATGAGTGAAGCCTCGCTTGTCCTTCCGGCACCGCGCCGTGCGTGGCGGAAGGGAGCGCGTGTCCTTTTCCAGTCGCGCCTCGACGACACGCGCCTCGCCCTCGCTGCCATCAACGGTCACAAGCTGCGCTCGGGCCTCACGCTGCTTGGCATCGTCATCGGCGTCTTCACCGTGGTCGCCATGGCCGCGGTGCTCAATGGCCTGCAAAGCACCATCGACAAGCAGATGAACCAGCTGGGCGCCGACGTCTTCGAGATCCAGCGTTTCCCGGCCATCAACTTCGGGCCGATGACGCCCGAGATGGAGAAACGCCGCAAGATCACCCTCGCCGACGTGAACCGCCTGCGCGAGGCGCTGCCGCAGGCGAAGCAGGTGGGCGGCGACATCTGGGAGTACGGCAAGACGGTGACAGCGGGCGACCAGAGCTCGCCGGGCGCGCAGATCGTCGGCGGCACCGCCGAGTTCTTCACCAACAACAATTTGCCGCTGGCGAACGGCCGCCCCTTCAATGAAGCCGAGACCAACGACGCGGCGCGGGTGGTGGTGCTGGGCGCCATCGTGGTCGACGCGCTCTTTCCGCGCGGCGCTGCCATTGGCCAGAAGATCCGTCTTGGCCGCATGGACCTGGAAGTGATCGGCACCATCGAGCGCCAGGGCGGGATGCCGATGGGCGGGGACAACCCGGACGCTACCGTCGCCATCCCCATCTCGCTGTTCATGGAGCTGTATGGCACCTCGCGCTCGGTGAGCATCTCGATCATGGCGAAGAATCACGACGAGGTGAAAAAGCTGCAAAACCAGGCGGTCGTCGCTTTCCGCCGCCTGCGCGGGCTCGAGGCCCAGGCGGACGACGACTTCGAAGTCTTCACCAACGACTCCGTCCGCGGCACCTTCGACCAGATGGCGAATGCGGTCACCGGCGCCAGCCTGATCATGTGCTTCTTCTCGCTCATCGTCGGAGGCATCGGCGTGCTCAACATCATGCTGGTCGCGGTCACCGAGCGGACCCGCGAGATCGGCCTGCGCAAGGCGCTCGGTGCGCGGCGCTCTCGCGTGCTGGCGCAGTTCGTGATCGAGGCGGTGCTGCTCGCGACCTTCGGCGGCGCTCTCGGCGTCGCGCTCGGCTACCTGGCCGCGGGCGTCGCGCAGTTCCTCAGCTTCCCCGCGCAGGTGCCGCTCTGGGCCGTGCTGCTCGGCCTCGGCGTCTCCTGCGGCGTCGGCCTCGCGGCAGGCATCTACCCGGCTTGGCGCGCCTCCCGGCTGGACCCGGCCGTCGCTCTCCGCGACGAGTAGTGCCGAAACGAATATCAAAGCGTCCGCTGCACCGCCGACGCGATTTCGCCCGCAGCAATCTCGATCTCCCAGTAGCCCGCGTCGCCGCGCTTGGTGGACGACCCGGCGCAAATGACGCGCGCGCGGCCCGGTGCCGCCGGGACGTCGTAACGCTCGTGGATGTGGCCACAGAGGATGGCCTGCGCGTTGCCTTCCGCGGCGACCTGCAGCAGCGCGCGCGCCCCCGCCAGCGAGTGCCAGGGAAGGTCGCCGCCGCCGTTCGCGCGGAGCGGCGCATGATGGACCAGCACCAGCTTGCAGCGACCCGAAAGCGAAGGCGCTCGCAACGTCTCGGCCAGCGCATCGAGCTTCTTCGCATGCCCTCGAGAGATCACCGGCCAGCTCACTGCGCCGGACGTGTCGAGCTTGATCAGCGCCACGCCGGCAGCGAGCGCGACCTCGCAGCCGTGCTCCGGAAAATGCTCCTCGAAGAGCCGGTTCGGCTTCGCGCCGAGCGGATAGCGGTCATGGTTGCCCGCGATCACTGTGAGCTTCCCGCGCAGCGGCTCGAGCGCCTCGCGGGCGAGCGCGAACTCCTCCTCGTGCGCAAGCTGCGTCAGGTCGCCGGTGCAGACCACGTGATCGGCGGCTGCACCGGCGCGGACGATGGCGTGAAGCCGCTCGAGCGCGAAGTCATAGTCGCGGCCGCGTCCTTTCCAGAGCTCCACGGTGGCAAGCGCGCGCAGCGGACCCAGCTCGCGCAGCGTGCGCTCCCGCCAGTGCGGCAGCTGCACGTGCGGGTCGGAGAAGTGCAGCAGCTTCAAGCAGGTCGCTCGGCGACGGCCAGCAAGCCGAGACCGCCGAGCGTCTCTTCGATCTCGAGAACGCGCAGCCCGGCCGCTTCCAGCGCGGCTCGCAGTGATTCGGGCGTTGGGCGTCCGTAGAGCGCGCTCATGGTCCGCCAGAGCAGCGCGGTGAAAGCCCAGCGCGGCGTTGGCAGCGCGCGAAGCAAACCCACGAAGGTGGCGCGGGTTCCCGCCTGCGGCTCGAGCAGCACGGCGCGCCCGCCGGGCCGCAGCACACGCAACACCTCGCGCAGCGCTGCCGGCTGGTCGGGCAACAAGTAAAGCACGCTGTGGAAGGTGACCGCGTCGAGCGAGCCGCTGCGCACGGGAAGGTTGCCGCCGTCGGCGCAGACGAGGGGCAGGGCTGCGTCGCGCTTGCGCGCCCGCTGCAGCATGGGGAAGGCGTAGTCGGCGCCCACCGTCCCTGCGCCGGTCGCGGCGCGCAAGTGGGTGGTCGAGTTGCCGGGGCCGCAGCCTAAATCGAGCACGCGGCGCGCGCCTTCGGGCAGGCGGGTGGCCATCTTTGCGCAATGGCGCTCCCAGACGAGATGGCGCGTGACCCATTCATACGGAAGCGCGACGGCCTTGAAGAGGAGCCCGGAGTGGAACATGAAGGCTCTCTAGCAGATTGCGAATGGCTCGGGCTTTGGACAAAATGCGCTTGATGCGGCGACCAACAGCGCGCTTTTGGGTTGCGGCCGCGGGCGCGCTTTTGCTGCATGGGCTGCTGCTCGCGGTCGTGGCCGTGGTGATGGTCTTGACTGGTTTGCGGCCGGTTCGGCCGGTTCGGTCACTGCGCGTCGACCTTGTCCGAATGCCAAAGAGGGTCGACGCGCCGCCTTCTTCGCAGCCAGCGCCGACGCAGAATGGTGTGCTGCGCGCGACTCCCGGCAAGTCGCCTGTACCTCGACAGAACAGCGCCCCGCCCGCGCCCGGCTCGGGCAGAGACGTCCCCGCCCGCAATGCGACCACTGGCGCGGCAGCGCCTGCGCACGCCGCCCACTCCCGTGAATGGCTTGCGCGCGAGGGCGTTTCGCAGCTCCGGCTCCAGCTCGACCCGGCCGCGGGAGGTGCTCCTCCTGGCGGAGGCGACGCACGCCCCGGCGCCGGCACCTTCGGTCCTTCGGAGGGAGCTCCGGGCCAGGGACTCGTTCGCGAAAAGTCGCGCGAAGAGCGGCTCGCTGAAGAGAAAGCCACCGTCTCGCGCAAGGTCGAAGGCTGGCTCTCGGACACCCGCGCCAGGGACCGCGCGCAGACCGGCCGCGACGTCTACTGGCAGTCCGTCGAGGATGCGCTCCGCAGCGGCTTCGACCCCGGCTGGGACTCGCTTTTGCAGGGACCGGGCGACGCTTCGCGTTCGAAAATGGGCGCGGTGATGGACGCCTGGCAAAAGTCGGCGTCGGCTTATGGAAAGTCGGGCAATCCGTTCGGCAACGACCCCGATGCGCCCGGTGCTCGCCGTCCCCTGCACGACGAACTCACCGTTCTCGGCAATCAGGATCGTGGCCTCGACAGCGTGAGCCTGGGAAGCGGGCTGACTCCGCTTGCGCTGTCGCCGAGCGAGTCCGTCGCCGGCAAGCTTTGGAGTCACCGGCTGATTGCGCTGGTGCGCATCACGCAGCGCGAGGACGGCTCTCTCTTTGGCGTCGAGCTTTCAGGAACGAGCGGCAGCCCCAGCTACGACCGCCTCGCGCTCGGGCAGGCGCGCAAGCTTTCGTCATTGCGGCTCGGCCCGCCCCAGCAGGGACGCGAGACGCTCTGGGCTTTCGAGACCGACTTCACGCAGGTGCCGCCCTTGCCGATCGCTGGCTGCGCGCTGGACGATTTCATCCCCAAGGATTGCTTCTATCCGCTGCAAAAGCGCGTGCGCTCGCGGGTGCGGCTGCAGGCCATCTACTGACTGCGGCAAGTCCAATGACCTGTTACAAGTTCGCGGCATGGGCCTCCTCGACAAGATCAAGCCGCAAGCGAAGCTGGTGCGGCCCGCGGACCTGGGCTTCGACGCGGACGGCGCGCTGAAGATCCGCTGGGACGACGGGCAGGAATCCTCGTTCGGGGCGCGTTACCTGCGCGCCAACTGTCCCTGCGCGGGCTGCGTAGAGGAATGGACCGGCCGCCGGATGGTCAGCGAGGCACAGCTGCCCGCCGACATCAAGCCGCGCGGGATGACACCGGTGGGCCGCTACGCGGTCCAGATCGCCTGGGGCGACGGCCACGACACCGGCATCTACTCCTGGGATTACCTCCTCAAGTTGCGCGGCGAGACGGGGACACCCTAGAGATTCTTTTCCTTCGCCTCTGCCAAACGGTGTCCCCGGCCGATTCTCGAAGGTGATGGCAAAGGGCTGTGCCAGCTGGTTGGCCTCGCTGCCTTTGACGCTGTCACCTTTGACCCAAGCAAGAGGGGCGTTCATCTCGATGCAAGCAGTTGGGGACACCATTGGCAGGACTGTCGGAGATGGGATTTCTATGGTGTCCCCGTAGCAGGTTTGCGCGGTTGACGCTGTGAGTCAAGGCCGCTATACCGCGCTCCTCTCTCACTGAGGTTCGCACATGGCCACTCGCCCCGGACGCCGCGTCGCCATCGTCGCTGGCCTGCGCACTCCCTTCGTCAAGACAGGGACCGCCTTCAAGGACCTGAGTGCGCTGGAGCTCGGCCGGCAGGTTGTCTCCGAGCTGGTCCAGCGCACGGAGCTGCCGCTCTCCAGCATCGACCAAATCGTCTTCGGCACCGTCATACCGAGCGTACAGCTGCCCAACATCGCGCGCGAGATCGGGCTGGCAGCGGGCCTCCCGAAATCCATCGACGCCTTCTCGGTCACGCGCGCCTGCGCCACCAGCCTGCAGGCCATGACCACCGCCGCCGACGCGATCGCGCTGGGCGAGATGGACGTCGCCATCGTTGGCGGGGCCGAGGCGATGAGCGACGTCCCCATCAGCTACTCGCGACCGGTCGCGCAGGCAGTGGTCGCGGCCTCCAGGGGCCGCACGCTGCTGGAGAAAGTGAGGGCCTTCTCCGAAGTGCACGCGAGGGACCTGCTGCCGGTGCCGCCGGCCATCGCCGAGTATTCGACCGGTCAGTCGATGGGCGAGAGCGCTGAAAAGATGGCCAAGGAAAATGGCATCTCGCGCGAGGCCCAGGACGCCTGGGCGCACCGCTCTCACTTCCTCGCCGCGCAGGCCTGGGAGAACGGGCGCTTCTCGAAAGAGGTCATGCGGGTGCTCACCGGCCGCGGCTACGAGATCGCGGTGTCGGAAGACAACCTGGTCCGTAAGGATTCGAAGCTCGATGGCTACGCCAGGCTGAAGCCGGTCTTTGACCGCAAGTACGGCAGCATCACCGCGGGCAATGCTTCGCCGCTGACCGACGGTGCGGCCGCGCTCATCATCATGTCCGAGGACCGCGCACGCGAGCTGGGCATGAAGCCGCTCGGCTTCCTGCGAGCCTATGCCTATGCCGCGGTCGATCCGGCCTGGCAGCTCTTGCAGGCGCCGGGGTTCTCGGTGCCCAAGGTGCTCAAGCGCGCCGGGATGAATCTGAAGGACATCGATCTCGTCGAGATCCACGAGGCCTTCGCCGCGCAAGTGCTGTCCAATCTGCAGGCGTGGGGCTCGAAGAAATTCGCGGACGAGCACCTGGGCGGCGCGGCTCCCATCGGCGAGGTGCCGGAAGAGAAGCTCAATCCGCACGGCGGCAGCATCGCGCTCGGGCACCCGTTCGGCGCGACCGGCGCGCGCCTCATCCACCAGGCGCTTCGCGAGCTGGCCGACCGCGGCCAGAACACCGCCCTCATCTCCATCTGCGCCGCCGGCGGTCTCGGTGGCGCCTGCATTCTCGAGCGGGAATAGCCTTATGGATACCTTCAGACTTGAAGTCTCCGCGGACGGCATCGCGCTGCTCACCATGGATGTGCCCGGTGAGCCGGTGAACACTTTGCGCGCCTCGTTCCAGGACGAGTTCGTCGCGATGGCAAAGCGCATCTCGGACGATTCGGCCATTCGGGCTCTGGTGATCGTCTCGGGCAAGGCGGACAACTTCATCGTCGGCGCCGATGTGCAGATGTTGGCCGCGGCGAAGAGCCAGACCGAGGCGACGGCGCTCTCTCGCGGCGGCCAGCAGGCCATGGCGCAGCTCGAGGAGCTGGGCAAGCGCAAGCCTACGGTCGCGGCCATCCATGGGCCGGCGCTGGGCGGCGGGTTCGAACTCGCGCTCGCCTGCACCTACCGAATCGCCACCGACTCCACCAAAACGCAGCTCGGTCTGCCCGAAGTGCAGCTGGGGCTCTTGCCCGGCGCCGGCGGCACGCAGCGGCTGCCGGCGCTGATTGGTATCGCGCAGGCGCTCGACCTCATCCTCGCCGGCAAGACCGTTCGCGCGTCCAAGGCGCGAAAGCTCGGTCTGGTAGATGAGGTGGTGCCGAAGGCCATCCTCATCGAGCTCGCGCGAAAGCGGGCAGCAGAGCTCGCGTCCGGCGCCCTCCGGCCGGTGCGAACGCGGCTGAGCCTGAAGGGCGGGCTGCCGAAGATGCTTCGCTCGATGGCGGACGCCGAGGTGCTGCAAGCCGTCGCGCTCGAGGAGAATCCGGTCGGGCGGCGCATCCTCTTTCAGCAGGCGCGCAAGGCGCTGCGCACGAAGACGCGCGGCCACTATCCGGCGCCGGAGAAGGCGCTCGAGGCGGTGCGCATCGGCATCGAGAAGGGTGCCGAGGAAGGCTATCGAGCCGAGGCCGACTTTTTCGGCGAGCTGGTGGTGAGCGAGGTGTCGCGCCGGCTGGTGGAGATCTTCTTCGCCACCACCGCGCTGAAGAAGGACAACGGCACTGACGACTCGAGCGTGAAGGCGCTGCCGGTGCGCAAGATCGGCATGCTCGGCGCCGGCTTGATGGGAGCAGGTATCGCTTATGTCACCGCCGACGCGGGCGTGCCGGTGCGGCTCAAGGACAAGGACGACGCGGGCCTGGGACGCGGGTTCAAGCAGATCGCGGGGATTCTCGACGCCAAGGTCAAGCGCCGCCGCCTCTCGCGCCGCGAGCGCGACGACAAGCTTTCGCTGGTGACCGGCACCACCGACTACAGCGGCATGAAGACCGCCGAGGTCATCGTCGAGGCCGTGTTCGAAGACTTGAAGCTCAAGCAGGCGACAGTGCGCGAAGTCGAGCGCGAGGCGCCGGGTGCCATTTTTGCATCGAACACGTCTTCGATCCCCATCGGTCAGATCGCGTTTGGCGCCGTGCATCCCGAAAAGATTGTCGGGATGCACTTCTTTTCGCCGGTCGACAAGATGCCGCTTCTCGAGATCATCCGCGGCCCGCGGACTTCCGCCGAGACCGTCGCGACCACCGTCGCGCTCGGCAAGAAGATGGGCAAGACCGTCATCGTGGTCAATGACGGCCCCGGCTTTTACACCAGCCGCGTGCTCGCTCCTTATGTGAACGAGGCCACCTTCATCCTGGCCGAGGGCGCGCCCGTCGAGGAGATCGACCGGGCGCTGGTGGATTTCGGCTTTCCGGTCGGCCCGCTGCAGCTGCTCGACGAGGTCGGCATCGATGTCGGCGCCAAGGTCGCTCACATCATGCACGCGGCCTTCGGCGACCGGATGAACCCGCCGCCCGGGTTCGACAAGGTGGTCGAGTCGGGGCGTCTCGGGCGCAAGGCGAAAAAAGGTTTCTACCTCTACGTGGACGTCGCCGGCGTAAAGCCGGTCAAGGAAAAGCTGGTCGACAAATCCGTCTATGACCTGCTGCCGGGAGGCCAGAAGCGCACCTCAATCCCAGCGAGTGAAATCGCCGAGCGCTGCGTCTTGCAGATGGTGAACGAGGCGGCGCTCTGCCTGGGCGAGAAGGTCCTGCGCTCGCCGCGCGACGGCGACATCGGCGCGGTCTTCGGCCTGGGCTTCCCGCCATTCCGTGGCGGGCCATTTCGCTATGCAGACTCGCTGGGCGCGTCGGCAGTGGTCGAGCGGCTGCGTCGCTACCAGGACCGCTTCGGCGCGCGCTTCGCGTCCGCGCCGCTGCTGGTCGAAATGGCAAAGAGTGGGGCGAAGTTCTTCTAGGCACAGCCGCGCTGAGCCACGCCGCCTTGCACCTCGCGCGCGACGCCGCACCTCCTTTTGCGTTTCGGACATGCTCCCCGCTCTCGCACATGGCCTACCGCCAGACTCAGGTTAAGGTGCGTTCGTGCGACGCTACTGGCTGAGGAAGATTTTGCTGCCCGCCGCGCTGCTGGCCGTCGCGCTTGCTTTCGCGGGTCTCCCCGCACTCGACGATCTCTGGAACTGGTTTCACCCCTCGCCCGCCCGTCTGATGCGCGTGGATTTCACGCTCTATTACGCGTCGGCGCTGCAGGGGCTTGAGGAAGGCTGGCCCAACCTCTGGAACCTCAACGCGCAGCATGCAATCTTCAACCGGAGCTTCCCCGGATTGTGGTGGTTCCCCAACGTCTACACGCCCGCGATGTCGCTCTTGATGGTGCCTTTCACGTACCTGCCCCTCGAGCGCGGTTACCTGATCTGGTCCTCACTCTTGCTTGCCTCGATGCTCGGCTGCGGCTGGCTGCTCGCTCCGGGTGGACGGACGCTGTGCGCGGCGCTCGTTGCCATGGCCTTCCTGCCCTATCCGGTCACGCTCGGTCTGCTGATGGGGCAAGTGATTCCGCTGCAGATGCTGGCGGTCGCGCTCGCGTTCGTCCTTCTGGAGCGCGGGCACGAGCGCACCGCCGGCTCGCTCCTGGTGGTGATCGCGCTCAAGCCGCAGGGGCTGATCCTGGTGCCCTTCGCGCTCTTGGTCTCGGGCAGGCGCAAAGCCTTTTTTGCCTGGGCGGTGGCCATGGCTGTGGTGGGGGCGTTGGTGCTGCCGCTCATCGGGCTCGACGGTCTGCGCGCGTATCTCCTGCGGCTCGACTATGCGCAGGCGCACCCGGACGAGTTCTGGGTGGAGTGGTCGTACAACCTCTCTCGCCGCTTCGACCAGCTGCCGGCCGCGCGCCGCTGGGTCGAACTGCTCGCGGCGGGTGTAGCGCTGTTTGCGGCCTGGCGCCATCGGGCGCGGGTCGAGTTGGTGATTGCGGCCGGGCTCGTCGGCGCGCTCCTGGCCTCGCCGTTCCTGCACCTCGACGATCTGATGCTGCTGTTCCCCGCTGGCTGGCTCCTGCTGCGCGCGGTCCCGTCCCTGTGGACGGCGCTCGGGATGCTTGCCGTCTACGGGTTCATGCTCTCGTGCAACCATCTGGGACAGCACATCGCGGGGCGCTGGCTGCTGCTCTGCGAAGGCGTCTGGCTGGTGGCGTTGGCCTTGCTGCCACCGGGTGCTTACGCGCCGGGCCGGGAGAGCGCAGCCAGTGCGGCCAGCGAGGGCAGCGCCGCATCCTTGGCGGAGAGCAGCGGGTCCCGGACCGGCCAGGCGATACCGATCTCCGGATCGTCCCAGCGCACGCCGATCTCGTCCTTCCCATCGTAGAACTCGGTGCACTTGTATTCGATCTCGGCCGTCTCGCTGAGCACGCAGAAGCCGTGCGCGAAACCCTTGGGCACGAAGAGCTGGCGGAGGTTGTCCGCCGAGAGCGTCGCCGAGACCCAGCGGCCAAACGTCCTGGACCCCGGCCGGATGTCGACAGCGACGTCGAAGATTTCGCCCTGCAGCGCGCGGACCAGCTTGCCTTGGGGTCGTGCCCGTTGCGCATGCAGTCCGCGGAGGGTGCCGCGGACCGACCGCGAGTGGTTGTCCTGCACGAAGCTGCCTGGGATCCCCGCTTCGCGGTACTTGCGCTCGTGCCAGCTCTCGAGGAAAAAACCGCGGGCGTCGCGATGAACGTCAGGCTCGATGACCAGCACGCCCTCGAGTTCCGTCTTGATGAAATTCATCGTTCGAACCGATACCCGTGCCCGCGGACGGTGACGAAGTGGCGCGGCACTTCCGCGTCGTCCTCGAGCTTGACTCGCAGGGATCGGACGAAATTATCCACCGTGCGAGGCGTGCCCTCATACTCTGCTCCCCAGCAGCGGGCAAGGATGTCTTCCCGCGACAGCGCGCGCCCGCCGGATTGCAAAAACAGGCGCAGAACCTTGAACTCCTGCGGGCTCAGGTCGACGCCCTTCCCCTGGCGTTGCACCGTCTGGGCATCGAGGTTCGCCTCGTTGTCGCCGAAGCGCACCGCGGAGGTTGGTTCCGCCCGCGGAGGGCGCCGGCGCAGGAGGGCCTCCACCCGCGCCAGGAGCTCCCCCAGCCCGAAGGGCTTGGTGAGGTAATCGTCGGCCCCGATCCGAAGGCCGAGGATCTTGTCGCTCTCCATTCCCTTGGCCGTGAGCATCAGCACCGAGACGGTAGAGCCCCGCCGGCGCAGCTCCTTGAGCACGTCGTAGCCGTTGCGACCCGGCAGCATGACGTCGAGGACGACGAGGTCCACCGCCGGATCGAGCGCGAGCTGCAGGCCCTCCTCGCCGTCCTGCGCCAGGTCCACCGAGTGGCCCTCCTTGCGCAGGTTGAGGCGCACGCCCAGCGCGATGGCCCTGTCGTCTTCGATGACAAGAATCTTTCCCATGATCTAGTCCGGACCTTGCGGGATGACGACGCGGAAGGTGCTGCCTTTGCCGAGGCGGCTGTCCAATTCGATGCGTCCGCCATGGGCCTCGACGATGCGCTTGGAGATGGCGAGCCCGAGGCCGGTTCCCTCGGTGTTGCGCGAGAGCAGATCGTCGGCGCGATAGAAGCGCTCAAAGATCTTCTTCCGGTCCTGGGGCCGTACGCCTGGGCCGTTGTCCTCCACCTCGATGGCGACACCGGCGCCTTTTCGCCTCGCCCGCAGGCGAATGCGCTTCTCGTCGCCGGTGTACTTGACCGCGTTGTGCAGCAGGTTCAGCACCACCTGAGCCATGGCGTCACGATCGATGGATACCTCCGGCAAATCCGGCTCGAGTTCGGTCTCGTAGGTGGCGCGCAGCTGCTGCGCGCGGAAGATTTCGCCGACGCGCTCGAGCAGGCGCGGGACCTGCGTGACCTCGCGGTGGAGGATCTTGCGGCCGCTCTCCAGCCGCGACCAGTCGAGCAGCTTCTCCACCAGATTCGAGAGGCGCTCGGCCTCACTGCTGAGGATGTCGAGGCACTCCTGCACCTCTTCCGGGCTCTCGGCACGACCCTCCTTCAGCGTCTCGGCAAAGAGGCGCACGGAGGTCAGCGGCGTGCGCAGCTCGTGCGAGATGTTGGCGACGAAGTCGGTCTTGAGCCGGGAGAGCTTCATGCCGCGGCGCATCTCGCGGATGGTCAAGCCGAAGCCGACGCCGATGCCGCTGTAGAGCAGGCCCAGCGCGAGGATGTACCAGGTGCGGTTTCTGAACGCGAGAGCTGCAGCGGGGTCGTCGCCGGAGATCTCGGCGGCAAGCGCGAAGCCCTCGAACGGAGGCTGCAGCGCAAGGCGCGCGATGGTCGAGGCAGGATCTGCGGTGGGGGTGACGTCGGCGACCATCCGGCGGAACGCGGTCAGGCCACCCGGCAGCTCGCGGGGCGGGACCAGCCGGAAGGTGGCGCCGTCGCGCGGGAACCGCTCCCGTGCCAGCCGGCCGATCTCGACTGCGATGCGCGCGAAGTCCAACTGCGCTGTTACCGTGCGCTCGCCGACCCGTTTGGCGACGCGGACCAGTGCATAGGCGCGCCGCTCTCCAAAGGCGTCGCTGCTCACGAAGAGGTGGCCGCCCAGGGGCAGGTTGGCCGCGCGGCGACTGGCTTCCAGAAGCGTGGGATCGGCGGCGGTCGCTGCGTCGTTGAGGGGCCGCACGACGCTGACGAGCGGATCCTGGGCGCCGCCAGGAATCGTTTGGGTTGCCTCGCGGGCGGCCCCGGATTGGGCGACGCCTGCCGTTGCTTCCACCTTGGCGGCCACGCCCGTTGCATTGCTGCTGACTGGCTCGTCTTCGCTCGGCAGGTCTCGTTGCGGCGTGGCAGCCACAACTCGGGCCGCTTCGTCGAGACGATCGGTGAGGTCGTGCTGCAGCGCGAGCAGCCGGCCCTGGTAGTCGTCGGTCAGGCGGCGCTCGACCGTGGCGCGCTCATTCGCCACGACGACCACGCCGAAGGCCACCAGCGCCACGCTGGGCAGAAGCATTCCGCAGAGCAGCCAGACGAAGGCCCTCCGGAACTCGGTCGGCTCGGAAGACCCTGCCATTCGCCTCCTCTTACCACCGCCCTTGATGTAACGTGCGCGCCGCAATGGCGAAGAAAAGCAGCACAAATCGCATCTCCGACAGCGGCCCAGTTGCCCGCAAGCAGGCCTCGCCCGGCGCGCAGCCGTCGGCAGCTTTGGCGCGCGTTCGTCTCGCCCTCGCCGTTGGGAACGTTCGCGGAGCCCGTTCTCTCGCCCGCGAGATCGTTACCGCCGGGCCCGACAGCGAGCGCCCCGAGGCGTCGAGGATTCTCGAGCGCACCGGGCCGGATCGGCGCGCGGTCATCGACACCCTTTGCGTCATCGGCCTGATCTTTTTTGCTGCCTGGGCCGGCATTTTTCGAGCGCACTGAGTTTCACGCGCCCCGAAGCCCGATGTTTTGGACCCCCTCGTGAGCGAGCGTCAGCTCCTCGCCGCCTGCGCTGTGTCGAGCGGCGAAGCGGATTTTTCTCCCGGCTCCGGATGGCAGCGGCGAAGAAAGCCGCAGCCCAGTTCGCGACATTTGTCAGGGCCGATGCCAGGCCAAGATCCGGTGCGCCCGCCGTCCAGAATGGCGCGCCCCGCGTCGAGCAATTGCTTTCGGATGATCGCGAGCCCGGCTGCGTCGGCTGCGGCGCGCTCGGCGAACGGCGCGCCCGGAGTGCGCAGGAAGACGACGCCGGTGCGCACCGGCAACGCCCCCTGCACCAGCTCATGCGCGGCGAGCGCATAGGCATCAAGCTGGCGCGCGTAGTGCTTGACGTCGCGGGAGCGCGACAGTTTGTAATCCACGACCGTGGCCACGCCATCGTCGAGAAGCAGCGCATCGAGCTGGCCGCGCAGCAGCACTTCGGGACCGTCGTTGTCGGGCAAGAGCTGCAGCACGAAGGGAAGCTCGCGCTGGAGACGATCCCGCTTTGCGCGCGCCATCCGCTGACCGAGAGGGGTGTCGAGAAAGCCCGCCGCCGCATCGACGATGCCGACGAGCGCCAGCGGATCGTGGCCTTCGAGGAGGAGCAGCCGGTTCAGCTCCTCGCGGCGCGTTTGAGCAGGGAGGCCGAGCGGAATCATTTCCAGCAACCGATGCGCGAGCGTGCCGAGAGCCGTGGGAGGTGCGCCTTCCAGGGAACTATCGCGGTCCGGTTCGGGGTCGGGGCGCTCCTCGAGCCGCAGTTCGTGCAAGAGCTGGTAGCGGCGCGGACACGCCATCGCGTCCGCGAGTTGCGTGACCGGAACCGAGACCGTCGCGCGGGCCGCCCCACTTACGCCAGGCAGTCCGGTTCCAAGCGATCCGGCGACGAGTGCGCGCGCCTCGAGCGACGACGGCGCGGCCCGGGCCTCGAGCACCGCCTGGAGGAGCTGCGGAGCGCTGTCAATGGCCGCTCTTTGCGAGAGTGCGGCGGGAACTTTGGCGCCTCCATCCGGCAGGATCCGCAACAGCCCGCGCTCCGTAGCCGTGGCGCAGACCTTGTCGATCCAGCCCCTCCAGCTCTCGGCCCGGCCAGCCTTCCGTCCAGAGAGGATGACGAGATCGCGCGCGCGCGTGACCGCGACATAGAGCAGCCGCCGGCTCTGCGCGGCCTCGCGCTCGGTCTTGCGCTCCTTCACCGAAGTGCCGTGCGATCCCCAGCGGCGCTGGCCATCCACCCCGCGCGTCTTGACCGCAAGGCCCAACTCGGCTTCGAGCAGAACGTTCACCGCGGTCGATTGCGTGGAGCGTGTAGCGCACTCCGGCACGCAGACCACCGGAAACTCGAGGCCCTTGGCCGCGTGGACTGTAAGGATGCGCACCGCGTGAGGGTCCCGCTCTTCGACGACGGCCGCATCAGACTCTCCGTCTTCCTCGTCGCGCAGGTCCTGCATGCGCTGGAGAAAACTGCGGACGCTGCCCCCTTGCAGCTCGTGCGCGCGAGCTTGTCCGATCAGCTTGTCGATGTTGGCCGCGGCCTGCTCGCCGTAGAGGCCTCCCGCGCATGCGGCCACGAAGTCGGTCTCGACCAGCACCGCTTCCAGCAGTTCGGCCGGGCCCAGGCGATCGACCTCGCGCTGGAGCTGCGCGAGCAGGCGCGCCAGGCGTTGCACTGCCTCAAGGTCGTCGGCCGCCAAGGCTTGACCGGCTTGACCGGCTTGACCGGCTTGATAAGACGCAGAATCAGAGAGCGACCCGCGGCTAAGGCCGCGGCCCCGCGCGAGGAGGACCAGACCGTCGTCGGAGACCGGACCGAGCGGCGATCGCAGGACGGTGGCGAGCGCGAGCGTGTCGTTCGGGTCGATGGTGAGGGCGAGGAGGGAGACCAGGTCGACCACCTCGCGCGCCTGGTGGAACCCGCGCCCCCGGAAGATGAGGTGGGGAATGCGCCGCGCCAGGAGCGCGCGGCGGAAGGCCTCGACGTTGGTGAAGCGGCGCAAGAGGATGGCGATGTCGCCGCCACGCACTGGGCGTCCGACCTCGTCGTCGTAGATCTGCACGACTGAATCGGGGGCGAGCAATGCGGCGATGCGGCGCGCGACGGCCTCAGCCTCGGCTTCCACACCGGGCCCCGTGATGTCGAGCAGCTCGACGCAGGCGCCCGGCTTGCCGTGGGGGCGGAAGGCCGTCAGAGCGTCCTGGTCTGCGCGGAAAGGGGTGTCGAACGGGCGATCGTGTGCGGCCAGCGCTTCGGTGAAGAGCAAGTTTGCGAACTCGACCAGGGCGGGCCGCGAGCGCCGGGAGTCGCGCAGCACATGGGAAATGGCTCCGCCGTCGAGGAGACGAGCGGCGAACGCCTGCGCACCTGCCACGTCAGCTCCGCGGAACTCGTAGATGGATTGCTTGCGATCGCCGACGATGACCAGCTCTTGCGCCCCGGTGAGGGTGTCAAACAGCTCCAGCTGCGTGCGGCTCGTGTCCTGGAATTCGTCCACCAGCACCACGCCGAAGCGCGCTCGTTCGTGGCGTCGCACGGTCTCGTCCTGGACGAGCAGATCCCGCGCGAGGCGGGTGAGGTCGTCGAAGTCGAGCGCCGCCGCGCGCGCCTTGGCCGCGCGGTAGCGGTCCACTGCGAGGCGGGTGAGCAGCGCCAAATCGCGCGCAAGTCCGCAGGCGCGAACAGAAGCGTCGGCCTCGAGCAGCACGTCGAATGCAAGAGCCGCGACCCCGATGGCGTCGGGCAGTAGCCCGCTGCCGCGCTTGAGCAAGCGCGCGCAGGTCAGGCGCAAAATCGGCCACGAGACCGCAACCGCTCCGGGCTGCGCGGAAGCAAGCGCCGCGCGTCCTCGCAGGGTGAACTCCGCCTGCGCCTCGGCCGCCAGAAGCCCCGCCGCACCGGCGCGCCCGCGCTCGCGTAGCGCTTGATCGAGCGCGGCCATTGCGACGGTCACCGCCTCCTTCGCCTGTGCGAAGATCTCCTGCGCGGAGGCCGCCTGGAGTCCCTGCGTGCTCTCGACCAGATCGCCTGCGTCGCGACCCGTCTCGCCGAGCGCAGCGACCAGCAAGCGAAGCTCATCGGCGAGACCGCTGCCGAACCTCTTGGTGCCGCGGAAACCGAACTCCGTGCAGAGCCGCTGCGCAGCAAGAGCAGCGTCCAGACCCAGGCGGCCCTCGAGCGAATGGAGCGCCGCGTCCTCGCAGGCCTGCCGCAACAGGCGAGGGCCGTCCGCCTCATCGAGCAGCGCAAAGGAAGGATCGACGCCGGCCTCGGCCGCGTGACGCCGGAGGATCTGCGCGCACAGACCGTGGATGGTGCCGACTTGCGCGAGGCCCAGGGCCCGCCGCACGTCCCGCCAATGAGCCGCGTCGGGTGGCTCGCGACCAAGCGCGGTGCAGCTCGCGAGCAGGTCAGGCTCGTTGCAGCGGCCCTGGGCCAGTTCGTCCACGCGCTCTCGCAGCCGGCCCTGCAGCTCGGCGGCAGCCTTTTCTGTGAAGGTCACCGCGCAAAGACGCGCCGGCAAGAGTGGCTCGGCGCGGCCCACGCCGCCGAGCAAGTGCAGGCAGAGCGTCACCAGGCTGTGGGTCTTGCCCGTTCCTGCCCCGGCCTGCACTACAGCGCTCCGCTGGAGAAACCACAATTCAGACACCCGGCACCTCGCCGCCGTTCTCGTCCGGATCGGTCGGGAGCGCCACCAGCCGACAAGCAGGCTTGAGGTCACAGAAGTCACAGCTGAGCGGCTTGACCGGGTACAACCCGGCGCGCATCCGGTCGACCCGCTCGAACACGGCATCGGCAAAATTCGGGGGCCGCGGAGTCGAGCCGCGCAGCTCGCGGCGTCGCAAAGGCTCGGTCTCCAGCAGCGCGTCGAGATCGATCGTCTTTGAAAGAGCCTTGGTCCGCGCCGCGTCCTTGAGCGAGAGGTAGAGCGCGTCCACCTTCGCCTCCGGGTGGCGCTGCCGCAGGAGCGCTGCGTAGACCGCGAGCTGAAAGTCCGGCGCGAGGACCCAGGCCGGCTTCAGCTTGCGCCGGAGCGGCTCGATCGAGCCCGACTTATAGTCGAGCACCACCAGCTCCCCGCCAGCGCCACGGTCGATGCGGTCCACCGCGCCGCGCACGAACACGCGGCTCTCCCCGTCGGGCGAGAGGACCTGCAACGGCGCCCAGGCCGTGGCGCCGGCGAAGCCGAACTGCCGCTCCAACTCGACTGGCTGCGCGCCGGCCTGGACCTCGCTCTCGACCACCCGCGCGAGCAGGATCTGCAGCTCGCGCCGTCGCAGCTCCCAGAGCCCGCGGTGGCCGACGTGTTCCTCGGCGGCAAAGCGATCCATCTCGGCATCGGCGGTCGTGCGCAGCAGCTCTAGCTGTCCTCCGCCTTCGCGCAGAGGCTCTTGACCGAGGCGGCGGAAAAAGGCCTCGAGGCAGCGGTGGAGGAGCGTGCCGCGCGCACGCCGGCCGAGGTCCTCGTCGTCCTCGTCTTCCTCAAAGCGCGAGACCCGCAAAAGCCGGTGGCCGAGCGTGCGAAAGCCGCAGGTTGCGTGCTCTTCCAATTGGTGCGCGGAGAGCGGTGCGTCTGGCCCGAAGCGCAGCTGGGGCGCAAGCACGTCGAGTGTGCGAGCGGAGAGGCCACCGGAGAAGCGGCCGGGAGCAGCTTCGCCCACGAAGACGCCGAGCCGCTCTTTCTCTGCAAGGGCAGCGCGGGCGATCATCGCGAGACGCGGGGCCAGTCGCGAGGACCCCACGGCCGCAAGCAAGTCGAGCGCGGGCTCCGCCGCAGCGGGTCGGCTCACACGCCAGGCCGGATCGGCAAAGGCGTCGAGCGCGACGCGCGCCAGCAACGCCTCGGGTGAGCGGCAGCTCGCGGCTGGGAGGATGGGGCTGAGCGGCACCCGCACGGCGCGTTCATTGTCGAGTCCCAGCCCGGCCGCGCGCAGCGCTTCGTCCGCGAATGGGGAGCGGAGTACCTCTCGCCCTTTGTGATCGGAGCGTGACCAGAAGAGCGTGGCCGAGCGCGCCGCGGCGCACAGCCCCAGGTGAAAGAGGAGTGGCTCTTCTGCCTGGCGCGTCGGCAGCAGCCCGGGCTCCGCTTGCTCCAGGGGCCCTTCGGAGTCGAAAGGGATTTCGGTGGCGGCCGCTCCGGGCCTGAAGACTGCATGACCCGCGGCGCGATTCAGCGCGCGACGATCGTCATCGGACAGCAGCGGGTCAATGGTCGGGCGGGCCGGCAGCTCGCCGTCCACCAGCCCGACCACCAGCACATGATCGAAGCTGCGTCCGGGCAGCTCCCGCAACTCGACCAGCTGGATAGCGCCGCCGCGCGCGCCTCCGGGAGGCAGCGACGCCTCTCCCAGCGCGGTGGCAAGCAGCTGGGCCCACTCGGAACGCGCGTACGCCTGATCGCCCAGTCCGACTGCGCGCGCTGCGCGTGACAGCGCAGCGCAGGCGTCTTCGAGTGCGCGCAAGGCCGATTGGTCACGCGCCAGCGCCGCGAGGGAGGCGTGCGTCAGCGCGGAGGCCCCTGCGTGCTCCCTTGCCACGGCCGGATCGAGCGCGGGATCGTCGGGGTTCCCGGCGATCGCCGCCCAGCCGAGCGGGGCCGCCCGAAGGCGCCGCTGCAAGTCCCAGCGCCCCAGGAGACTCAACAAGGCAGCTGCGTGTTCGCGGAGCGTGCCGCGCGGGGGCAGCGCCCGCAGCTGGTCAATGGCGCGTTGCGCGCGAAGTCGGACTTCGGTGAGGGCTGCCGTGTCGCCCGCGGGATCTTTCGCTTTGTGCCGGAGGGCGAGCGCGGAAAGTCGGGCGGAAACACCGCCGTCGCTGGCGTCATCGCGAACGTGCGCCTCGCGCAAGAGTCGCGCGACCACGTGCCCCGGCAGGTGCTCCCCGGGCTCCGCGCGAAGCCAGACCAGCCGCGAGCAGAGCAGCGCAATGAGCGGCTCGCGCGGAAAGTCACGCTCGATGAGATCGTAAAGTGAAAGGGCGAGCCGGACGGGCGGCGCAGGCAAGGCGGGCCGCCCGCGTCGCTCGCGCCACGGCAACCGGAGCCGGTCGAGCGCTGCTCCCAGCTCTTCAGCAACGCCTCCCGCGAGACTGCGGACCGCGATGGCGATTGCGTCTGGTGCGGAGCCAGCACTGATGAGGTCACTGCAGGTGCTCGCGACCTCGCGCGCCTGGGCCGAAGGGGAGGCGCACGAGCGCAGGGTGAGCGGCACCTCGAGCCGGGCCGGAGAGGGCTCCGTCTCGACTGTTGCCGCAGCAAAGAGACGCCGGAGAAATGGGGCGAGCGGGCCGCTGCCACCCGGATCGAACAGGTCGAGTTCGAGCGCCGGCGCGGCGAGCCGCTCGAATGCGCGCAGCGCGGGCTCGAGCGCGTTGGTGAGTTCGCTGCGTCCAGCACTCCAGGGAAGGCGCACCCGCACGCGCATCCGTGCCGCGAGTGCCGCTACGACCCGCACTCGCAGCGGCGTCCAGTCCAGGATGGAATCAAATTCCAGCTCGTCAACACCGGCCAGCAAAGGCGGGAGCGCGCCTCCGCCCTCCAGGGATTGCACGGCGAGCATGAGTGCGCGGTGAGGCTCCGCCAGGCCGCCCCGGTCGAGCGTTGCGCGCACCGAAACCAGGGCCCGGGCGAGCGGGGTGATGCGCGCGCGAGCCGGCTCCGGCAATGATAGTTTCAGGACCTGCCCGGGTTCGAGCAGACCCTGGGTCAGTGCGGCCAGAAGATCTTGCAGGGCGCGCGCAAAGCCAGGCTGGTGGCGGATGGGCGCGAAGGGGCCCGCGGCCAGCAGCGCGGCCTCGCGCACGACCAACTGGAGCGCGTGAGGTGGCGCGGGAGCGGGGCATTTGCCAGCTCGCTGGGCCTCGCGCACCAGCGCGCGCTCCAGCTCTGCCAGGGTGCACGCCACCTTGCGGGCAACGAGGCCCTGCGCGCGGGCGAGAGAGGCCATTCTCTCCTCGACGCGGGCGGCGTCCGGGAGCACCGCAAGCCTCAGGCGAGGCCCCGGGCGGGCGTCGGAAAAGCTGAGCTGCGAGACCATTTGACCGCTGTACCACGGGGGTCCGACATCGCTACCGGGACGGCCCTTACTTCGGGGGCTGCGCCTCTGACGGAGCGACCGTGATGGTGGCCGGAATCGCCTCCGCCGATGCTCCCGTCGACGTCGCGGGAATCGCCTGCGCCGCGACAGCCTTCGGCGGAGGTGTGCTCGACAGGGCCGGCACCGCGCTGCGGCGTTGCGGCGGCGGCTTGATGCTCCCACCGCTGCCCCAGACCGACTTGCGCGCGTCGCCGAAGATCTTGGCGAGCCGGGGTGAAGTGTCGGCCGGAACCTCGGCCCAGGGACGCATCGCCAGCGCGCGTTTGAACATGTCCTGCGCTTCGATCGACTTGCCCGTCTCAGCGAAGATCAGCCCCTGGTAAATGAGGATCTGCGCCGTCTCGTCCTCATTGTCCCGAGAGGCGATTTCGGCTTGCTTCAGCTCGGCCAGGGCGGCTTCAAGATCCGCTCGCTGGTAGAGGCGCTCGGCGGCCGCGAGGTGGGGGCTCGGGGCGGGTCCCGCAGGCGGCACGTTGCCATCGGCGCGAACAAAGCCCGGAAGTAGTGCGAGCACAAAGGCAGCGGTCGAGAGGCGCATAGAAACTCAGGCTAGCAGAAGCGCGCCGGTACGGAGAACGGCTTTCCTCCCCAACCCGCCCGGAAAAGTAGCGAGTGTCAGGGAGGGATCGTAAGGTCCGCCAGATGCGGTCGATCCCTCACCAGCGCCTGCTCGCAGGCCTGCTCCTGCTGTTTGCCTGCGAACGCGTGCGCATGCTTCCCGGCGTTCAGCCCCAGAGTGCCGTGCGAAAGCAGGCCGAGCCAATCCTGATGGGGCCCTGGCTGCTCGAGCCAGGCGAGCGGCAGATGACGGTCGCCTGGGTCTCCGCGGCTCCATCCGTGGGTCGCGTCTGGTTTGGCACCCGCGAGACCGATCGTTTCGCGACCGAGGAGAACGCGACCCTCGAGCACCGGGTGCTGGTTGCGGGGCTCGAGCCGGGGACGCAGTACCGCTATCGGATTGAGGCTGCGGTCGAGTCAGGCGGGGTCTTCAGCACGGCGCCGCCGCCAGACTCGCCTTTCTCCGTCCTCATCTATGGGGACAATCGCACCAACAGCGGCGACCATGCATTGCTCGCTCGCGCTGCGGCCGGCGAGCACGCGCAGGTGGCGCTGCACACCGGCGATATGGTCGCGAACGCCGGTGACAACGACCTCTGGCGCGTCTGGTTTGCAGAGGAACGCGACCTGCTTTCCCGCACGCCGCTCATCCCCACCGTGGGCAATCACGAGATCACCGACCAGGGCGTCGGTTACAGCAAATATTTTCTGCGCCGCGACCTGCCCGCCTACCATTCGGTCGACTACGGCCCGCTCCACATCGCGGTGCTCGACTCTTTCGAGATGGCCGCTGGCGCTACTCCTCACTCAGCCGGATTCTCAGACGCTCAGAAAGCCTGGTTCGAGGAGGACTTGCGCTCGGTCCGTGAGGGCCGCCATGTCTGGGTGCTGGTGCACCAAGGGCCCTACGCTCACCCGCTGCACCTGCGCGGCGCAGGCCACGGCGGCAGCGAGGTTATCCGCCAGGCGCTGATCGCGGGTTCAAAGATCCACCCCATCGAGGCGGTGATCGCCGGACACGAACATTTCTATGAGCGTGGGGAAATCGACGGTCTGCGCTACTTCGTATTCGGCGGAGGCGGCGCCCCATTGGAAGATCCGGACCCCTCGTTCCCCGGCGTGCAGGTGGCGCAGAAAGCGCTGTCTTACGCGGTGGTCCAGGTGTGCGGTTGCCATGTGACCGGGAAGGTCAAGGACATCGCCGGGCAGGTGCTCGATTCTTTCCGGCTCTCGGACTGTGACGTGCCGTGCGGAGCGGTCGCGAGAGGCGCCTCGCGGGACGGAGGGGCGAAATGAAGATCTCCGACATGCTCCGCTTCGCTAGCGAGCGCGGCGAGCCCCTCTTTTCTTTCGAGTTCTTTCCGCCGAAGACCGACGCAGGCGTGGAATCTCTCTTTGAGGCATTGCGCCAGTTGAGGCCGCTCGCGCCGTCGTTCGTCAGCGTCACCTGGGGCGCAGGAGGGTCGTCGCGCGGCCGCACGCTCGAGGTCGTCACGCGAATCAAGCGCGAGACCGAGATCGAGGCCATGGCCCACCTCACCTGTACAGGAGTCAGCCGGCAGGAGCTCACCGAACAATTGGCGGTCATCCATGCGGCCGGCATCGGCAACGTTCTCGCGCTCCGGGGCGATCCTCCTCGAGGCCAGCGCGAGTTCGTGGTCCACGAAGGCGGGCTGCAATACGCGAGCGAGCTCGTCGCGCTGGCGCGGCAGGCGACCGATCTCTGCGTCGGCGCGGGCTGCTATCCCGAGGGACATCCGGAGACGCGCGATTTGGCCCGCGACCTGAAGAACACGAAGATCAAGGTGGACGCCGGCGCGCAGTTCCTCATTACCCAGCTCTTCTTTGACAATCGGCATTACTTTGATTTCGTTGGTCGCGCGCGCGCCGCCGGCATCGAGGCGCCCATCCTTCCGGGCATCATGCCCATTACCAATGTGGACCAGATTGAACGCTTCACCGCCATGTGCGGCGCGCAGATCCCGCCCCTGCTGGCGGCCGCACTGCGGGCGCGGCGAGGCGATCCCGAGTCGGCGCTCCAGCTCGGTGTCGCTTACGCCACCTTGCAGTGCGCGGACCTCCTGCGGCGCGGCGCGCCCGGCATTCATTTTTATACTCTCAATCGATCGTCGGCGACGCGCGCCATTCTCGCCGCGCTGCGCGCCCTGGAGCCGTGGCGCGAAGCCTGACCTTGGTTCCCGCGCGTGAGTGGAGACAGACTGAAGGGTAGAGTCTTCCCGATGCGTTCACGCAAGATATGGTTTGCCCTCCTGGTGGCCTCGGCCGCGGCGCTCCTGCTGGCCCTCGCGCTCTGGCGCGGAGGTTACGCTGCTCAGACCGTGCATCAGGCTCTTGCGCCCGAAGTTCCGATCAACGTGCCTCAAGTGTTGGTGCTCGCCCGCGCGCAACCGCCAGTTCCGCCGGTGCTGAAATCAAGCTCTTTGATTGCATCAAAAACGGTCCCGCTCCTCGCCGGTCAGGTTGATGCGGGTGCAGCGCCGTCACCTAACGGCCGGACCCCTGCGCGCATTCAAGCTCGGCAATGCGATGCGCGATCCAATTCCAAATTATTCAAGCTTGCTGGGATGGACGAAGCTGCGGCTCGCGCAGGGTGTCCAACGCGGCGACCTCGCGGCGGCCTCCATGGAAGTGCGCCACCTGGCCGACCTGATTCGCTCGCAGCAGCTGCTCATCTCCGAGATGATCGCGCTGGCCGCTTACCGGATGGACGCCTGGGCGCGGCACTTCGCTTCTTCCCGCGGCGCGGGGATTGAACGCCCGCCCGAACTCGACATGAGTCGATTCGAACAATATCGCAATGCTGCTTTCGGTTCGATCTATTTCACCTATCTGAGGGGTCAGCGCCGAGACGCTCAGGAAGGCGATGAATTGCACGCCTGCGCCTTGCACCGCGCTGCTGGAAGGCGCGGTCGCCAATCGGGCATATGGCACCTACGGAACAACTGACAACGAATCATTGATTCGCGAACTATCGCTCTCGCGCGGTTGCGACCCGGCCTTGATGGAGTGGGTCCTTGCCTCAAAGGAGGTCGCCGCGGGCGATGCGTTGGAGGCAGTGGGCGAGGACCTGGACGGGAAGATCCCCAAGTTCCTGGGGCCACGGTAGATCACGATCGTTTGCGCCTTCTAAAGCCTTTTCCTAATGCGTCTCCGCTGCGGTCTTCACCGGCCCGGCTGGACCAGGCGTGGCCGGCGCTGCGGGCGGCGCCGGAGCGACCGGTGCCGGGATGAAGGCGATAGGTACGGACGGTTTGAAGCTCGGATCCCGCAGCGCGATCTGCCCTTGGCGAGAGAAGTTGATTGACTCGCCCAGAGTGCGGGCCGAAGCCTGCGGCGCGTGGAAGCCCGTGGAATTCTCCGCCTCGACGAAGTCCAGATAGAACTGGGCACGGCGCTGCAGGTAACGGGGAGCAGCCAGCTCCGCGTCGCTCTTGCCTTCATCTCTTGCTTTTTTCAGATCGGTAATGAGCGCGACGAGCGCGTCCATGGCCTGATCGCGCAAAGCGTGGTGTCGATTCTGGATCGTCTCCACCCGGTCCTTGAGCTCGGTGTCCGACCACCGGTGGCAGCCCTGGCAGGCGCGATTGATATTGAGGAGCGGACTCTGCACCTGGTGGTCCGAGATCTTGGTCGCTCCGACGCGCATATAGGGCATATGGCAGTCGGCGCAGGTCACGCCCGAGCGGGCGTGAATGCCCTGGCTCCAGGTCTCGAATTCGGGATGTTGCGCCTTGAGGACCGGCGCGCCGGTGTCCTTATGCACCCAATCCTTAAAGCCAATCTCGTCGTAGTAGGCCATGATCTTCTCGACCTCGAGGCCCTTTGACCACGGGTACACGAGACGCTTCTCGGGACCTTTGAAGAAATACTCAACGTGACACTGGCCGCAGACGAAGGCGCGCATCTCCTGCCGGGTCGCCATTGCATTCGGGTCATAGTCCTTGATGCCCTGCGAAGCCTTGAGAGCCTTGATGCCTTCGAGAAACCCGGGCTTCGTCACCCGCAGCGCCATGGTCTTCGGGTCGTGGCAATCGATGCAGGCGACCGGGTGTTTGACGAGCTTGGCCGCCTCGGTCCAAGGCATTTGATTCATCTTCTCAAATCCCTTGATCAGGTCGCCGTCGCCCAGCTTGCGATAGGCGGTCCAGGTGGAGGCGTGGCATTGCATGCAGGTCCCGGGCTGCTTCACCACCTGCTGGCGCTTGGTATAAGTCTGATCCTCGAGCACATAGGCGTGGCCGCGCCGCTCGCGGAAGTCCGTCGCGAAGGCGTACCCCGCCCATATGGTCTTGAGTCTCGGGTCGGCGTCGATCTTCGAGCGCGAAACCTTCTCTCGCGGGTCGTCGGTCGTTGGTATGCGTGGCATTGCCTCGCTCCCGCCATAGCGGGTCTTGGTCATCTCGACCGTCTTCTTCCAGGTATCGTATTCAAGCGGGAAATCCTGGCCCCACGCGGCGGGGTCGTCGACATTCTCATTCAGCTCGACCACGCGGACCGAGGGCGTCTTCGCCTCCTGCTTATGGGTCGCAATGTTGGCAACCAGCGAGACTCCGAGGACGGCCACCAAGGCGAAGGCGACGGCCAGCGCGACGAGCAGGATTGAGCGCGGAGGCTTCTGATGAGTTGGTTCGGTCATTTGCGTGTTCTCCCGCTACCGGAGGTGACCTACGGAGGCGTGACAGCGGATGCAGTCGAGTGCGTCGCCGTCTGCGGCTGGACCGCTCATGTTTTGAGCGACCTGAGCGTGGCAGCGTTTGCATTGGTCGTTCACGACCTTGAGGCTCGCGGGTCGAGCGCGGATGTTGTCGGGGTATCCGCCCAGCGTGAATGCCATCGAGTGATGGAAACCGTTTTCGGCCTTCACCAGATACTTGGCGATCGGGCTTGCCGGCGTATGGCAATCATTGCAGACCGCCGCAAAGTGGTGGGTTGACTGCCTCCACGCGTCGTAATGGCCTTGCATGACGTGACAATTGGCGCAGGCGGCAGGATCGTTCGTCAGATAAGACGCGCCTTGCGCATAGATGAAGGCGTAGCCCGAGACCCCGACCGCGAGTCCCACCGCGGCGGTGATGCCGAGGACGGGGATGGTGGCAATGCCGTGGGCTCGACGCATGTGTCGCCCTGCTCCGAGCCGCAAGCCTTCGCGGCTCATCGTTCGGATACGCAAGGACGAGGCCACAGCCAATGCGGAGAGCGGAACAAAGACTTCAATGACCTGGCGGAGAGACGGCGGGGGCGCAGAAGCTGCGCGCTTTCGCACGCAACGCAAAGCCTGCGCTCGCTGCCGGGGAAGCAACGGACGCCGCGGACAAAAAGGTATCACCGGTCAACTTTCAACGTGTAAATGCCGTCTGAATACCTCCATGAACTCTGGATATATTTTTCGAGAAGTCCTTCCCAAGGGGGCGGACGGCCAGCCGCTGATTGAATGGCTCGCGGGCCGCTACCGTCACTCGAGCGCCGCGACGTGGGCCGAGCGCATCCGGCTGGGCGAGGTGCTGGTCAACGGCGCGCGACCCGAAGTGCATCAATCCCTCAAGCGCGGACAAAGTGTCGAATGGCACCGGCCACCCTGGACCGAGCCGGAGGTCGACACGCATTTCACCGTGCTCTTCGAGGACCAGGACCTGCTCGCCGTCGCGAAGCCGCGCGGCCTCCCCACCCTGCCCGGAGGCGGTGAGTTTCTCGACAACACTCTTCTCTCCCTGGTGCGGCGCGATTGGCCCGAGGCGTCCCCCATGCATCGGCTGGGGCGCAGCACCACTGGAATCGTTCTCTTTGCGCTGACGCCGCACGCCCGGAATGCGGTGCAAAAGGCGTGGAGGACGGGAGGCGTGCGCAAGACCTATCGCGCGCGGGCGCTGGGCGCGCCCCCGGACCGGTTGACGATCGACACGCCGATTGGGCCGATTGCACATCCGCTGCTCGGAACCGTGCATGCGGCGAGCGCGCAGGGAAAAGCTTCTTGCAGCGAGGCGCGGCTGCTCGAACGACGCGAAGGCTGCGCGTTGCTCGAGGTGACCATCGGGACCGGCCGGCCGCACCAGATCCGGATTCACCTCGCAGCGGCGGGCTTTCCGCTGGTCGGCGACCCTCTGTATGCGGCCGGCGGCGCGGTCATGGCGACCGCGGTGCCGGGCGACGCGGGATATTTCCTGCACGCCTGGCGGCTCGCGCTTGAGCATCCGACGACGCTTGCACCGCTCGAATTGGTCGCGCCCCCGCCCGCCGAGTTGCTGCGCGAAGGCGAATAGAGCGGCCCCTTTCGAGACTCGACAGGATGGGACAACTCAATTGAATTATTTAGCGGGCCCACTCAAGCCGAGCTGCGTGCGCGCGGCCTGCACGGTATTCGAGAGCAGATAAGCAATGGTCATGGGACCGACGCCGCCTGGGACTGGCGTGATGGCGCGCGCCCGCTCGACGGCGGCTGCGAACTCGACATCTCCGCAGAGCTTGCCCGCGGCGTTGCGATTCATCCCGACATCGACCACCGTCGCGCCCGGCTTGATCCAGGCGCCGCGGATGATCTCCGCCTTGCCGATGGCAGCCACCAGCACATCGGCCTGGGCCACCTCGGCGGCAAGGTCATGCGTGCGCGAGTGCGCGAGGGTCACGGTCGCGTTCCGCTCCAGCAGCAAGAGCGCCAGCGGTTTGCCCACAATGTTGGAGCGGCCCACCACCAGCGCCCGCGCGCCAGAAAGCCGCGTGCCTGCTTCGTCCAACAGCCGCAGGCAGCCGAGCGGCGTGCAGGGCCGGATGCCGGGCCGTCCCAGGGCGAGCGCGCCGGCGCTGTGCGGGCCGAAGCCATCGGCGTCTTTCTCGGGCAAAAGCGCGTCCAGCACCAGGTCGGCCGAGATGTGTCGAGGGAGCGGCAATTGCACCAGTACGCCGTGCACCCGCGCGTCGCTGTTCAGCGTGCGCACCAGCGAAAGCAGCTCGTCCTGGGTGGTCGCTTCCGGCAACAGGTGCTCGAAGCCGGCCACGCCCGTCTCAGCGCAGGCCTTGACTTTCCCGCGCACGTAGACCGCGGAGGCCGGGTCTTCCCCGACACGGATCAGCGCCAGCCCAGGCGGCATGCCTGCGCGCGCGATGACTTCGCGCACCTGTTCGGCCACCTCGGCGCGCACCCGCGCCGCCAACGCTTTCCCGTCAATGATCATTGCGGTCATGGGCGCGGACTTTAGCGATCTGCTAAGGAGCGCGCCATGCCGAGAAACGTCTTCATCACCGGTGCTTCCAGCGGCCTCGGCCGCGGCCTTGCGCTGCACTACGCGAAGGCCGGCGACATCGTCCACGCCGCCGCGCGCCGCAAGGGCGAGCTCGACGCGCTCCGCAAGGAATCGGACAACATCGTCCCGGTCGTGCTGGACGTGCTCGACTGCGACGCTCTGGTTGAATCGATTCGTGCTGCGGAAAAGTTTTCGGGCGGCGCGCTCGATCT
>JANYKT010000113.1 GCA_025358085.1 Deltaproteobacteria bacterium
TGGGGGACACCTGCGAGCCGTTCGGCACCTTCCCTCGCGGGGAAGTGACCGGCATCGCGGTGACGGTCGGCCTCTTCTTTCTGGTGGTGCCGGGGCTGGTCCTGGCATTCCTGTTCGCCTACGCCGCGCCGGTCGTGATGCTCGAGAACAAGGGTGGGGTCGCGGCGCTGAAGCGGTCGCTCTCTCTGGTGATCGCGAACCTCGTCCCGACCTTCGTCATGCTGCTCGTGATGGTGCTGCTGGCGATTGTCGCGAGCGTCCTCGTCTGGCTCGTCATTCCCCAGGGATGGGGGTTCGCGCACACGCTCGTGCAAGCTCTGCTGTCGGTGGTCATCTTCCCGCTGCCGGTCATCGGCCTCGTGCTGGTCTATCGCAACGCGCGCCAGCCGAACGCGCCGCCGATGCTAGCCCAGCCGCTGGCGGTGCAGCCCTGAGATTGGTTGTCGTCGCCTGGCCCGCGGAAGGTTGATTCCGCGGCCTCGATCCGTCGCAACGAGCTACGGCGCGTCCTCCGCATCCATTTCGCGCATGTACGGGTCGAGCTCGACCTCGTGCGCTTTGACGAACGCTACTTGCGCGTCGCTGGCAGGGAACGCCTTGCGCAGCTCAGCCGAGGACTCCCCGAGCTTTTTGGACACAATATACGCCGCCGCCAACGCGCGCCCGCCGACGACGTAATCGCGCGCGGTGACCTTGTTGGCGCGCAGGATCGCCGCCATCTTCGGATTGCTCTGAAGAATCTTTTCCCGATCGCTCTGGCCCTCCCCAAGGGCCGCGTCGCTCTCCATGAACGCCTTGAACGACGGGTCTGCCGCCGCCAGCTTCTGCAGGAACCGCACAGCCGCGAAGTAGCGCTTGAGGCCCGCCATCGTCAGCGGGTACGCGGCGACGGCAGCGTCGTCGGCCGCCGCGATCGACGCCGCCCCGGCGTGTGCCGCCCGGGGAGCCCCCGCACACAGCGCGAGCGCGATCGACAACGCCCCCGACACGCGCTTCCCGTTTGCGGAGATCATTCGCGCCATCATCAGCAGGCCGCTCATCGCGGAGTCCTGCGCCCGACTGATGCTGCCGGCTGTTCCGGATAGCGCCCGGCGAGAAGAGTCCGTTCGGCAAAGCGTCGCTGGTTCGTCATGAGTGAAACCTCCTGCAGTCCCTGCGGGCATTCATCGATTCTCATTCGCCCTAATCGTTTCGGCGGCGTAACGGTGATTGGGTCGGTGGGGAGAAGCAGTGACGCTGCCTCTGCGGCAGCTGCCAGGTCTCAGAGCTTCTCCATGAGCTTGGTCGCGAGCGCCACGGCCATCGCCCGCTCCTTCGCTTCCAGCGGGGTTCCCTGCTTCTTGCTCATTGCGCCAATGGTGGTGACGGCGCCCTTCATGGCGTTCGAGTCCCCGAGGCCGGCCTGCATCGGATCTGGAGTGCCCTGCTGGTTCTTGACCAGCTCCTGCATCAGCCTGGCCTTGTCCTCTATGGGCGCGGCCATAACCTTCTCCATCGCGTGCGCCGAGGCCGCGACTCCGAGGTTCGGCGGCACTATGGTGGCAAAGGCATTCCCCTTGCGGACATAGAGGAACGACATGGCGCCGAAGAAGGCCTCGTCGCCCAGCCCCGGCACGTTCTCCGCCGTGCCGCCGAGGAATCCGGTGGCGGTATGCGCCCCCTTCATCGATTGGACGCCAAATCCGTCTTCGTCGCGCTCCTCCAGCTCGATCTTCGTCTCGATGTAGAGATCGCCGGTCTTGTACGTGAGGTTCGTCCCTGTTCCTTCGATGGACGTAACCGGCACGCCGATGATGGCGCCCACCTCTTCTTTGGTGAGGATCGGGGCCGCGTTGTCCCTGGTCACCCGCGAACGGGTAGGCGGCGGCCGGCCGCTCCCCTCCGCCCTGGGAGGAGCGCCCGGGTCGGGCTTCTTGCACCCCTGGACAAAAGACAAAGGGCAAATCGAAATCACGAGCGCAAACACACATTTTTTCAACATTGGATTTCCCCTATTCTTGCGAGGCCGTATGCCGCTCCCGCAGCAACGCAGCGAGCGGTAACCAACGTTTCCGTCCGATTAGCGGCGATGAGAGCGGCCGCGATCTTCGAATGCCTTCATCATGGGATTCTCGACCTTCGTGTAGTCGGCCGGGACCTCCCAGGTGGACGCCGGGATCGAGCTGTGCCGGATCTCGGTCACTTCGGTGTCAATCGTCGTCTTGTTCCCCATTACTTCGGACACCATCGAGGTCGCGACCGGGAACCCCTTGATGACCTTCAACTTCTCCTCCCGATCCTTCATCCCCTTCGTCGCCGACCCGATCATGGGGCTCATCGCCTTCCTCATGCTCTCGCCGTAACCCTTGAAAGCGTCATAAGCCCGGGCGGGGTATTCCAGCTTGGTGGTCACGCACTCCTTCATGGTGCTGAACTCGTTTTCCTTGACCAACCACTCCTCGCAATGAAAGCCGGCGACCTCCCGCGTCTGCCCCGTCTTCTGCACCACCACCTCGTACTCCGCCATCGCTTTGGCCATGCCGGAGATCATCGCCATGCCCTGCTTCATTTTCGGATCGTTCATCTTCTCCGCCATCTTGGCCGCGTACTGGTCGAGGTCCGCCTTGGTAGTCGTGTAATAGGTCTTCTCCTTGTTATCGAGCTGCGTCATCGTCCCGGTCTTCGCTTCCATGATCATTACTTTGCCCCCATCCCTGTCCATGCGCGTGTGGTCTTTGCCCAGGTAGTAGGTGGACGGATCAGCCGGTTTGCCGTTGAGGTTGTTTTTGTAGACGACGGTCAGGTCGTCCGAAGCGGAAGCCGCGCGGGCGGCGCAAAGAAGAGCGGCGAACACAAGAGTCGTCAATCGCATGAGGGTTCCTCCAGGGAAAAAAGCGTTTGCATTGTGGTTTGAAATTATTGGCGGGTCAGCTCGACGCGCCGGTTCCGCGCGCGTCCGGCGAGGGTCTTGTTCGTCTCCTTGGGGTTCGAGGCACCGTGGCCCGAGGTGTCCAGGTGGTCCGCCGGAACACCGCGCTCGACCAGCGCGGCCTTCACCGCCGCCGCCCGGGCGGCCGAGAGTTCCTGGTTCCTGGCATTGCCGCCGATATTGTCGGTATGTCCTTCGACCGTGAGGATCCAGTCGGGATCCTTCTTCATCACCTCGACGATGGTGCGCAGCACCTTTTCCGAGCGGGGCTTGATTACAGCGCTGTTGAAGTCAAAGTAGATCCCATAGACCGTCGCGCGCTTCTTCTCGGAGAGCGTCTGCTCAAGGGACTGCGCCTCGTTCTCGGCGGGGAACTCGATGCGGACGGTCTCGCCCCCGTCCTTCCCGAAGGCGGTCCCCAACGAGAGTGGATTGTCCGGATCGTCGAGGATGGACCAGCCGACGTTGACGGCCTCATCCCCCTCGCCGAAGCGGCCCTTGAGGTGCCAGGCGGGCAGGGACACGACCGCGTTGTTCACGATCACTTTGAAGGGCACGGGCTTCGGCTCCGCCAGCTTCACGATGCCAAGCGCCGTCAGATACCCTTTTGATGCTTTACCGCCCTGGGCGGCCTGCATCATGGCGAGCGCCCCGCCCATCATGTCCGCGATGCCCCCCACCTCCCCGTCGATCTTGACCGAGGCTTCTCCCTTCGAGCGAATGTCTGCGAACACGGCGGCGGAAATCACCACCGACGTGCTCCCGGGATATTCCTCCTCGCCAGCGTTGGAATACATGTACTTGAAGGTTCGGGCGGTCTTCATATCTGCCGCCCGCACTGTCCGCGTCACCTCGAGGTGGGTGGGCTTCCCTCCCGCGGGATCCGGGATGTCCGCCTCGGTCAAGAGATGAAGGCTGCCATCCGCATCGATTGAATCGACGGTCAGGTAAGATTCGTAATCGCCCTGCCGCTCGCTGACGGCGCTGTACAGGGTCAGGCCCTTTATTAGCGGGATCTTCGTCGCGGGAACATTCGTCGCGGCCGCGGCAACCGCCATCAATATCAAGGCGTTCATTTGCAGCCCGGGTTGCATGCTTTAATGCTGAGCGTGTAGTCGACGACGTTGCCTTCCGCGGGACGCTTCCGCGTGAAGGCCTTTGCCAGCGTCATCGTTTTGGTAGTCACCTGGACCGGAATCTCGACGGGCCCGTCGCTCATGGCGCGGAAGAGAAGCTTGTGCGCCTTGGTGAACGGCAGGTCGTACTTGACGATGATGGGCGCCAGGATCATCGGGCCAATCAGCACGTAGGTGACATGCGCTTCGACCGCGTCGCTGATGTCGGACCGGGCGTCCCCCAGCGTGAGCGTCAGCTTGTCGGCGACGATGTCGCCTTCCACCGCCACGTTGAAGGCATTCGGGGACGACGCCCCGACGGTCTTGCCTTCCACGTCCGAGTAGGGGAACCCCGGTGGGACGACCAGCTTGCGCAAAAGAGTGCTGGTTTTCTTGGTCACCGGATAGAGGACCGCGAGCGCGTCCTCCCAGACAGCGAGCTTGGTCGCCGAGCCGAGGAACTCGCCGCTGACGTGCACCGCTGCGCCGGGCGCCATGCCCTTGGCGTAGCGAAGGACCAGCTTTCCCTCGAGCGTGATGTCGTACGTCCACCACTCGGCATCCTCTTGCTTGAAGACCGCGTGCATGGTGGCTTTCATCGGTCCCTCGATCTTTTCGCAGTACTTGGCGAAGTTCTGCTCCTGCACGAAGCCCGAGCAATCCACCACCAGGCCGATGATCGCGGTCGCCCAGGCGACCGGACCGAGCGCGACGCTCCCGGCCACCTTGGACACTTCCTTGACGGCGAAAACGGCGGCAGCGTTGTCTGCGAGAGACTTCGGCAGCGTGAAGGCGGGAATGCTGTCGCTGGCAACGTCCAGGCCGAACGCCTGGACCACTTCCTTGAGCCCGCTCTGGACGAAGTTGAGCGCAGCCGAGACGACCTTGAGCCCCTCGATGATTTGGTCGAGCTTTTCGCAGGTCGCGTTCGCCGCGCGGCTGCGGGCGAGTTCCTGATCGATCCTCGCCTGCTCCTCCTTGTTCTTGCCGACGACGTCGGTGAGCTTCTGGAGCCGGGCGTGGAGCAGCGGCGCGGTCTCGGGGAACTTCCTGGGAAGCTCCGTGAATTTGTCGGTGGCGGCCTTGAGCGTCTTTACCTGCTCGGCCCACTCCTTCATCTTCGTCTCGACCTTGCCCAGCTTTTCCTCAGCCTGGAGCCGCGCTGGGTTGGCAGGGATGCCGGCGAGCTGCGTTCTCAGGCTCTCGATCATCTTCTGCAGCCCCTCCCCAAGCTTGACGACGCTCTTCTCGACTTCGTCCGGGATCTCCGGGGGGTCGAGCAGAATGAAGAGGGTGTGTGCCGTCCCCTTGCCATCGGGGGCTGTGACGTTGACGTTGTATTGACCCTGGGCCTCCATCCGAATCGTCGCGGAGTAATCGCCTTTCGCATTCACCTTTGCCGTCCCCGCGATGGTGGGGGCCTTGTCGGCGTGCTCGGCGCCGGGATCGATGACGAACTCGATCTTGACAGTGGGGTCGGCGCCCAGGGCCGTGGTCTTGCCAGACACCTTCACATCCGCCCAGGGGATCGCGACCACCGGATCGACCTCCACGGTGATGCCCAGCTTGTCGTTCTCGTCTTCGGCCTTCGCGGCCCCGCTCGACCAGACTGCGACGAGCGCGACAAGGGTCAGGGGCCTCATAGCTTCCCCAGCAGCTTGTTCGCCAGAGCCACCGCCATCGCCCGCCCCTTGGTCTCGTAGACGGTCCCCGTGTGCTTCGTCGCTTTGAGGTAGCCGAGAGCGCCCTGCATGTCGTTCCCGTTGGCGGACTGAATCGGATCGCCCTTCGCCTTCCTCCTGCCGGCCCCCGCGGTGTTGATCTTCGCCACGGCCTGCGCCTGCGCCAGCCATCGCAGGTTCGGCGGCACGATGCGGATGAAGACGTTTTTCCCCTCACGCACGTAGAGGGTGGACATCATCCCGAAGAAGGCCTCGTCGCCTAAGTCAGGCTTCTTGCACCCCTCGCCAAAGGACAGAGGGCAGAGCGATAGCGCGAGCGCCTTTGTCTTCGACATTGGTTTCCCTTCCGAGAGAGCGGCCAGGACGTGCAGAGGCCGCCTCGAGACTTCGCACCACCAACGAGAAGTGGAGCGAGCGGCCCGGCTATTCCACCGGGCGACCAAAATTCGTCATTCGGCGGCCGTCGGCACACCAGCGCGGAATGAGAAGTCAATTCCCTGGAGCTTCAGTGTGTATTCCCCAGGGCGGAGAACCTTGGCGGGCAGGCTGATGGCGATGACGTCGGCAGAGGTCGGCTGGAGAGATTCGGTGTGCCAGACAATCGTTCCGCTGCCGTCGCTCAAGGTTGCGCTGGCTGTCTTGACGCCTGAGAGATCGAGTTGCAGCAGCAGAATCAACCATTGACCAGGCGGGGGGATGTTGACGGCTGTGCTCTCACCGCCGCCGCCCCGGGTCTGATTCAAAACGTACGCCGCCGGCGCGGAGATTTCAGCGTTCAGGACGGTGGCCAGGGCCCGCCGGCTTCCCTCGAGCTGACCGCGGGTTCGCGCGAGCTCCCGGTAAAGAAAAGCGCTCGGTGCGAGCGCAAACGCCACCGAGGCGGCCGCCGCGAACCCCGCCCACCGGGGCCTCCGCACGCGTGGCCGCTCGACCGGAACGACCGGCAGACTCGGTGCGATCTTGGCGCCAAGGCGGAGCGCCTCTTTGAGCCGGTGCGCGCTCTCGAGTTGCTCCAGGCACCGCTCGCAGTCCACGAAGTGTTCCTCGAATGCGCCGCGTTGCTCCGCCGGCAACGTCCCTTGGACGTAGCGGTCGATGAGGCTGGCCTGGTCGATGTCCGGATGTTCCATGTCAAATCAAGGCAGCGGGCCGTGCCTCTGAAGGTGTCGTCCAACCCGATTCTATTCCACCCGCTGCGCTCACTCTTCGGCCTCCAGGGCTTCGAATAACTTCCGAAAGCGCTCGCGGGCACGGAACAGGATCTGATTGAAGTGAAGACTGCTCACGCCGAGCGACTCGCAGATGTCGTCCTTGGTGTCGTCCGCGACGTAGAAACGCTGGAGGATTTGGCGATCCCTCTCGGAGGGCAGCTCCGCCAGAACGCGGTGCGCGAACGCCGCCTGTTCCCGCCGGACCAACTCATCGAGGGCAGACGGTTCGGCTGGGTCGCCCTCTGCTTCCTGGCTGGAGGCGTTCCGAGCCAACTGCAGTTTCCTCCGGCCGAAATGGTTGGCCGACAAATTTCGAGCCAGCCCGCACATGAACCCGGACAGTCGCGCGGGGTCCCGCACCTCTCCAGCCCGAATTTTCTCGAGCGCGAGCCGGAAGGTTTCCTGGAACAGGTCGTCGCTCGCGGTGCGGTCGGACACCGACCGGCCGAGCAGAAAACGAATGCCCCGCCGATAGCGTGAAACCAGCTCTTCTTCCGCGGCGCGCGAGCCGGCGCGAATCTGGTCCACCAATCCAGAGGGACTGGCGCTTGCTATTTCCATTCGCCTTGGAGGGTGAATGCGGCCCAAAAGTAAGGACGCGCCCAACGGCGCTCCTTCCAGATCGAGATCTGGGCTTGGCGGAGTGCGGCCGCCGGGCGCAGATTTTTCACCAGCATCGCTTGATAGAAGCGCGTCATCAACTCGGCCGTAGAAACGTCGGGAACCGTCCACAAGCTGGCGACAACGCCCTGCGCGCCAGCGTACATGAACGCGCGGGTCAGTCCCACCAAGCCCTCGCCACGAACCTCTTCGCCGAGAGCCGTCTCGCAGGCGCTCAACACCACCAGATCGGCGTTCAGCTTGAGGTCGTAAACGTCGGTAGTTTGCAGGAACCCATCCTGGACTTCGCCTTCGGCATTCACCAGCGAGAGCACCACCGCCGAAAGCTCGGGGTGCAGCGAATTGAGCAGCCCGTGCGAGGCGATGTGGACGAAGCGGTATGCGCTCAAGGCTTCGCTGGTGACGAGCCTGCGGTTCGCGTCGAAGTCGAGGGCGGAGAGACTTGTCCCCTTCGAAACCAGCGAGAGAATGTCGAGCGCCTCGCGCCGCGTGGACGGTAGTCGGGAAAACGTCGCGCGTCCGAAGCCGGACGCCGACCGCTCTGCGTCGAGCATGCGCACGGGAGTCGGTGCGGACGAGCGGACGCTGCGCAGCCGCGGGTCGTCGGCGCTGAACACAGGATCGGCGATCACCGCCACGGACTTGGCCGGACGCGCCCGCTTCGAGGCCTGCCGGCGAATGAACGCGAGCGTCGAAGCCGAGGGCAAGCTCACGATTTCGTGACTGACAATCAGTGGCTCGTCCGCGTGCGCAGGCGCAGCCAATGCAGCGAACGGCACGAACTGAAGCGCTCCATCCGTCACGATCAGCAAGCGCTTGGTACCCAGCTCCGTCGCGACCGGGCCGATCAACGCGGCGCTCAGCTCGCGGCGGGCTTTGTTCGAATCCGGGGTGGCGTCCCGCGCGCTCATTCCGGTGTACGCCCGCCGCGCCAGGCCTTCCAGCACCGAGCGCTTGGGCAGCTCATAGGCCTTGAACGTGGTCGGGGTCACCGCCCAAACGAAGCTTCGATCCGGCCCCGACGCATATTCCAGAAGCACAGTGTCGGCGTCCAGCAGCTGGCTCTGGATCTCTGGCAGCGACAATGGCTTTGAGTCGGCGAACTCCGCGTACCGTGGAGTGGCTGCGAGCACGGTCGCTTTCAGGTCGCGATACTGCGTGGTCAGGGCACGGATCTCCGCCTCGACCTCCGCAGCGCGCGTTTCGTCCTTCTTCGACAGCAGCTGGATTTGTCGCTCTGTTTTGGAATGGAGCTGCGCGACGAGCACCCGCTCGCGGTCAAACAGCACCCGCCCGGCGCCTTGATGACCGGTCGCTCCCACGGCGCCGAGGAGGTCGAGCAGACTGCGTGCCCGCGCGCCTTCGCTGACCTCGAAAGCCTCGGCGTCGAAGCCGTGGCCCGGTTGGTCCGCATTCAGGTGCATCAGCACATCCACCAACAGCTCGTATTGATCGAGCACCGTCGCGAAGTACGACGAGCGCAGCTCCCAGCCGACGATCGCGGCGCGCGCTTCTTCGTCGATTCGAAGCGCGTTTTTCAAGTGCACGCGTGCCTGCGCCCAGTCCCGCCGACCCTCGTCGAGGCGAGCCATGGAGGCGAGCGCCTTGCCTTGCTGAAGCCGGTCGCCGCTGGCCTGTATCAAGGTCAATCCGTCGCGCAGACAATCCGATGCCCGCGGCCAATCCTCGAGCGCAACGTGAGCTGCGCCGAGGTTGATGAGAGCGATTCCCTGCCGGTGCCGGTCGTCGATCTCCTTGGCCAGCGCGAGCGCGCGCTCACAGTCCGGCAGGGCTGCGCGGGGATCGCCCCGTTTGAGCAACGCGGAGGCAATGTCGCCCAACAGATCCGACTCCGCCGCGCGGTCTCCCGCTGCACGGACGATCGGCAGAGCCTGTTGGTAGGTGTCCAGCGCTTTCTGGGAGTCGCCTTGGTAGGCATGAATGGAGCCCAAAAGCCTGAGCGTGCTCGCCTCGCCTTTCTTGTCGGTGAGTTGGCGTTGAATCTCGAGCGCCTGGGTGCCGAAGTCGAGGGCGCTCGGGATCGCGCCCAGCATCAGGTACGCGTGCGCCATGTTGTTGAGCACCGACTCCTCGAGGTGGCGATCCTTGAGCTGGTGGGACAAGGGCAGCGCGCCCTGCAGGGTGTGGAGCGCGTCTTGAGGCGTGCCGAGCGCGAACTCGGCCACCGCCATGTTCGAAAGCGTTCGCGCTTCTCCGCGTTGGTCCCCTGCCGCGCGCATCAGAGGCAAGCATTCGCGAAACAAGGTCAACGCGCGGTCTGGCTCGCCGAGCTGCGTGTAACACCAGCCCAGGTAGTGGAGGGCGTATGCCTCTCCCCGCTGATCGTGAAGCTTTCGCCGGGCAGCCAGCACCTCCTCAAAGGCTTCGATCGCAGGATGGATGTCCCCCAGTGCCGCTTTCGCGGTTCCCACATTGGCGAGCATGAGCAGAGCGCCTTTGTGGTCATGCCCCGCGCGGCGAAGCTCCAAGGCCCGGCTGGCGTTCTCCAGCGCTTTGCGAGGGTCGCCGATCAGCATGTAGACCGAGCCCACGTTTCCCAGCGTGGTCGCTTCGAGGCCTTTGTCGTTCGCGGCGCGACTCAACTTCAAAGAGGCCTCGAAATACTCGAGCGCCTTTCGCGGCTCGCGGAAGGAGACGCTGATGCCTTGGTTGCTCAGCGCACTGGCCTCGCCGCTGGGGTCTCCCGCCGCCTTCGAAACCGCGAGCGCCTGCGCGAAGAAGTCACTCGCCTTGGCAGGCTGGTTCTGGGCCCACCAGGCGTCACCGATCGCGTCGAGCGTCCGGCCTTCGTCCGTCTTGTCCGACAGGCCGCGCCATAAAGGTAGCGCCGACTGCAGCTTCTCGATGCCTTGCGCGAGGGACTCCGGGCCTCCCTGCCTGACCAGTTCTTTACCCGCTTCCGTTGTTCTCTCCGCGAGGGTGCGAGCGCTGTCGTCGCGTTGGGGCGCGCGCAGATCGACCAGCGCGATCTGGTAGGTGATTTCCGGCACCTCCGGGTCAGTTGGTTCGACGCGCAACTGATACTCCCCCGACTCGGCCGAAACCCCAGACAGGGGAAGCGCGCGTTGATCGCTGACACTGTTGCCCACGGTCGCAACTTCGGAGCCGGAGGGCGCGACCAGCCGCGCCCTGAGCGGGCTGCCTTCGGGTTCGAGCAGAATGCGAAAATATTGCCCGGTGGCGGCCCGCCAGCAGAACACGTGGGCGCCAACAACTTGCACGCGCTTGGGACGACCCAACTGCAACTCGTCGGCCGCATTGGGCCTGGCCTGGGAGGACGCGACCCAGAGGATCGTAAGGATCGACATTCGCACGAGGTCGTCGGCTCCTTGTAGGTGTGGCCAAACCTTGGCTCTTGCCACGCTATACGATATTATGTGGACTGAGTGCGTCTGCGGCAGGACGCTTTATCCGGGTGCGCTGCCTGTCGCGGGTCAGGCGTGCGGCACGCCAGCCTGCTCGCCGGGTTCTTTCGTGAGGTCAGGGTGGCTTCCGATGACGAGAGCGTGTTTGCACTTGCAATGGAGTATCGACCCGACGCGGTGTTCATGAACATCGGGTTTGCCGGGGGTGGACGGCCATGAGGTTGCACGGCGTCTGCGCCTGCTCCCGGACCTCGAGGAGATGGTGCTCGCGGGAACAAACAATTGCTCATTCGCGAGCGCGTGCTGTCGAGCCAGAGCTGGCGACTCCGACGCGTGATGTTTCGGCGATATGTGGAATTGTCGCAGCGGCTTCGCATTCGCATATTCCGCTGCATGAAAATCCAACGGATGAGACTGGTCGGTCTGTCGATGTTGCCTGCAGTCATTCTTTTCACCTCGGCGGCTGCGCGCGCGAAGGATGCCCCGAAGGAAGAGGTGGCGACGCACGCGACTCCCTCCGGGGCGCCCAATGTGAAAATCGCGCCGGCGCGGCCAGCGCCCGGTTCCGCCGTGACGTTGAATCCACAGCCCATCCCGCCCGGCAAGTCCGCGGCCGCGCCGGCCGCGCCGGCTGCGCCGGCTGCCAATAGTAACGGCGACAAGGCCATCATCTTCGTCGGCGGCAAGGGCTCGAAGCTGCAGACCGCCCCCGGCGCGGCCCCGGCAGCTGAAAAAGTCCGCTGAGCCAGCCCGCGAACGACTCCCGCTTCTGGAGTCCGCGTCGCGAAGTGCGCCGCCTGTTCAGCGCGCGTCCATCATCTGCGCCGCGAAAGTCGCGAGCCAGTGCTCACCCTCATAGCTGCCGCTCGCGATGTGCGGCAGCGTCGCGCGCGCGTGGATGTCGCCCAGAGCGACCAACCGCGGGTCGCCGAGCGCCGCGGCGATGGTGTAGAGCGCGCGGGCGCGGCTCAGGTTGAGTCCGTCGAGGTGGACGATCTTCGGATCGGTCCGGTCCGTCACCACCGCCGGCGCGAGCTTGCCGGTCTTGAGCAGCGCAGGCAGAAAGCCATGCACCCAGGTGCCGTACTCCTTGCGCGGCAAGACCTTCGTCATCAGCGCAGCCTCCTCCAGCGACGGCGAGAAAAAGTCCTCGCCGCCCGGCTCCCAACTCATCGGCGCGTCGCGGTCCCCGCCGAAGTAATAGCGCGCACGCTCGTCCACCAGCGCCGCAAGCTTTCCGTCCTTCGCTGCACGCGCATAGTCTCGAATCAAGGAAAGACTGAAAGCAGTATTCGGGTGAACGCCGGTGCGGATCGCGTAACTCTGCTTGGGCAGGAAGACGTGCAGCGCTTCAATGATGGTATCGGCAAGCGGCTGCAGGTCTTTGTCCCAGCGCTGCGCGTCGGCACCGGACGCGCTCTTGAGCTCGGCCGACAGCGCCAGAAGCCAGGCCCAGCCATAGGTGCGCTCGAAGCTCTTGCGGTTCGGCTTCTTCCAATAGGCCACCTCGACGGCGATGTTGGCGGGCTTCAGGTTCTCGTCGAGCGCAGCGCGGATGAGCGCCGCCTCGGGCAGCGCGGGAAACCGTTGCAGCAGCCGCACCATCATCCAATGCCCGTGCACGGATGAGTGCCAATCAAAGCAGCCATAGAATGAAGGATGCAATGCCTTGGGCGATTGCACCTCGCCTGCATCATTCATGACGTGATCAAGCTTGTTCGGATACTCCCGCTGCACGCACTTGAGCGCGAGCTGGACGAAGCGGCTGGCGGCCGCCGCGTCGAGGGTGAGGTCCGTCGCGGAAAGCGTCACTGCGAGCACCGCTGCGATCACTTGTTGTTGCTCAGCATCTCGCCCTTGAGATCATCGTCCACCGGGTGATTGCCCAGCCAGACCGAGAAGAGAGCATCGGCGAAGTCCTTGCCAGCAAGCGTGATCTCCTCGCCATTGCCGGCCTTGATCAAGGTCCCGCGCGAGGGATAATAGGTAATGACGATGGTCTGTCCCGATTTCAAATCAGGGATGCTCTTGAGGAAGGCGTTGAGCCGCTCCTGCAGTCGGGGCATCTCGGGCGCCGAGTTCTTCTCAAAGCCTTCCTGCACCGCCTCGACGATCTTCCCGCGTTCGAGGTCGCGCAGCATATTCATCTGCACCCGCTTGATCTGGTCGGATTTCAGCAGCTGCGGCGCATCTTCGATTGGATTCTCGACATAGAGACTCGCCAGATACACCTTGAAGACGAACTTCTTCCGCAGGCCGAGACCCATCAGGTGCAGTGTCTTGCTGGCGACTTGAATGGTGGGCTGTGCCACGATCCCTTCCCGTTCCTTGGCGACAGCGGGGATGGCGAGCAGTGCGACCAGCAGGGCGATACGCATGGTAAAAACCTCATTTGAGCGGAAGCGCTTCCATACCCGGTCCCCTCGCAAACGAAAAGACCTTCGCCTCGCGTCTGCACGAGCACCAACATTCAATCAATCAGCGCGGCGCGATGCCGGGTTCCCGAACCAGTCTTCGGGCCGGTAGACAACCCCCAAATCCGCGCCGCACCAGGCCCCGCTGCCTGGCACGCAGGACCCGCGGAGGCGCAAACCGTCAGCGCTTGCTGAGCGCGGCCAGCATGGGCTCCGCGCCGCTGACCTCGAACTTTGGTCCTTGCTCCACGTTGACCAGCTGCACGACGCCATCCTCGACCAGCATCGAATAGCGCTGCGAGCGAACGCCCATGCCGCGCGCGATCAGATCCAACTCGAGCCCGAGCGCCTTGGTGAAGATACCGCTGCCGTCGGCCATCATCCGAACCTTGCGATTTGCATTCTGCATCTCGCCCCAGGCGCCCATGACGAAAGCGTCATTGACTGCTACGCACCAGATTTCGTCCACACCCGCGGCCTTGAGCGCCTCGTAGCCGGAGACGTAGCTGGGCACGTGCTGCGCGGAACAAGTGGGCGTGAATGCGCCCGGCACCCCGAAGATGATGACGCGCTTTCCCTTCGCCAGCTGCGCGACCTCGAACTTGTTCGGGCCAACCGCGCAGCCGGGCTGCTCGTCGTGGATGAACTCCATCAGGGAGGCGTCGGGCAGCTTGTCACCGGGCTTGATCGTCATGGCTGGTGCTCCTGGAAAACCGAGTGCGATGCGGCGCGGGCTGATTCGCTTCAGCGCCCGCGCCATGCGGCTAGCATGTGAGCAGCGTTCTCGTCCACGCTTAGCACCAATGCCACTTAGTTAAGGAGGCCTCTCCTCTGGGCAACGAACGCCGCAGGAGGAGCGTGGGCGCAGTGCGCGAAGATACGGTCAGGCCGGCGCGGCACAGTGCCACCACGAGCGCCGTCTTTGCCGCTCCCCACCGCGCCACCGCTACCGACGGCAATGACGCGCGCGCGGAGTCGTCCCGGCGCAGCGGCGCGCGGCCATCTTGAAATCGACCCGCCGACATGAATCGACGCCAATCCAACGCTTTTCGGGTCGGGAAGAACCGGCGGAAGAACTTCGTGCGCATATTGACGGCAACACCCCGGGGCCGCGCAGGCCCCTTCGCGGGAGCTCAACCATGCACGCGGACTTCGTCGTCATCGGAAGCGGCCAGGCCGGAGTTCCGCTCGCGACCCGCCTCGCGGCAACCGGAAAGACGGTGCTGCTGGCCGAGCGCGGCGATCTTGGCGGCACTTGCGTCAATGTCGGCTGCACGCCCACGAAGACGATGATGGCGAGCGCTCGCGCCGCGCATGTCGCCCGCACCGCGGGGCGGCTCGGTGTGCAGACGGGCGAGGTTCACGTGGACCTCGATGCCGTGGTGGACCGTAAGGACGCCATCGTCAAGCAGTGGCGCGAGGGCGTCGGGAAGCGACTCAAGGCCGATCGGCTCACGCTCGTCCGGGGGCACGCGCGCTTCGTCGGCGAGCGAAAGATAGAAATCGGCGGCGAAATCCACACCGCCGAGAGAATCATTGTCAATGTCGGCGCGCGCGCGGTGGTGCCGGCGATCGACGGGCTCTCCGCGGTTCCCTTCCTCGACAATACTTCAATCATGCACCTACGCGAGATACCGGCGCATCTGCTGGTGCTGGGCGGAGGGTATATCGGCTGCGAATTCGGCCAGATGTTTCGCCGCTTCGGTGCGCGGGTGACGGTGATCGATCACAACCGGAATCTGATGTCGCGCGAGGACCCTGAGATCTCGGCCGCGCTGGAAGGAGCTTTTCGCGCGGACGGCATTGGCCTCGAGTTGGGCGTCACGGTCGCTTCGATTTCCGGGGCCCCGGGCGCGCTGCGCGTGCGGCTCGAGGGAGGCCGCGAGTTGCACGGCTCCCATGTATTGGTCGCGACGGGGCGCCGGCCCAACACGGACGACCTCGGCTGCGAGAAGGCCGGTATAGCGCTCGACGACAAGGGCTCTATCAAGGTGAATGATCGATATGAGACCAGCGCCGACAAGGTCTATGCAGTGGCCGACGTCCTCGGCGGCCCGCAGTTCACGCACACCAGCTGGGACGATCACCGGCTACTGTTTGACCTGCTCCTGGGCCGCGGAACGCGGGGCCGCGCCGGCCGCCATATCCCCTACACCGCGTTCACCGACCCGCAGGTCGCGGGTGTCGGCCTCACGGAGAAGGAAGCGCGCAAACAGGGCATCGCTTACGAGGCGGCGAGCATGCCCTTTGGCAACATCGCGCGCGCCATCGAGCTGGACGAAACAGCGGGGGTGATGAAGGTGCTGATCGATCCGGCGACCGAGCGAATCCTGGGCGCGGCCATCACCGGCGCGGAGGCGGGCGAACTGATTCATATCTTTGTTGCGCTGATGCAGGCGGGGGCATCCGTGCGCGCCATCGTTGACGCGCAGATGGTGCACCCGACCTTCGCCGAAGGAGTTCAGTCTCTGGTAATGAGACTCGACCGCTTCAAGCTGCAATAGGCGACCGCGCGCTGCCCGCATTCGTCGCGCAGCACCTTGCCGCCGTCGAACTTGCGCTCATCGCCATAGTGAGCGAGGTCGCGCTCGACTTCGGCAGTCAATGCGTTATCGCCCAGCGGACCCTGGCGCACGAGCAGCCTGTGGCGGGCGGCAGGTATTGGGACATAGCGCTTCAGCGTTGAAAGGCGCTGATTAAAGAGCCGCGCAGGTGCCCACCGCGCCCCGATCGACAGAGCCGCGTGGCATCCTGCGAGGACTGCAGTGCGCGCGCCGGACAGAGCAGGTGCAAGTCAGGCACGCCATTACATTAAAGGGAAATGGCGCACCTCTACCTTCCTGCGCCCCGCCCAGCCTCGAATAACTTAATTGCGACAAGCGTTTCGATGTCTCTAGAGTGCAAGTGTAGTGCGGGCCGATCTGGGGATTCATTGTCTTTCCGATCAAAGATGTTCCTGGTCCTCGGGGCCGTGGGGCTGGTGCCATTGCTGGTGCTCGGCTTGCTGTCGTTCTCCATTAATCGCGCCGAGATTGAAAAGACGGTCGGGCGCGCCCAGGAAGCCACCGCTCTCGCCGCCGCGCGCGCCTGCGAGCGCTGGGTCGCGCAGTCCATCGAGGAGCTGCAACTTTCGCTGACGGCGATCCCCTTCGACCAGCTCAGCGCGGCCGAGACCGCCACCGTGCTCCGCATCCCGTACCGGCAGGTCGAGGCCATCGACGTCATCGCGCTCCTCGACGAGAAGGGGAACGCGCTGGCGCCGCCGCTGGTGGAGGCAAAGCGGGTCGGACTTTTGCCGCCCGAGGCGGACCTGGACGAGTTCGCGCGCCACATCCCGCTCGACTATGCGGTCGCGGCGGGCACGGCGATCGGCCCACCCTGGACCAGTCAAGGAAGGCCGGGGCGACTGGCCATCGCGCTTCGCATCGGCACGCCGGGCTCTGCGCCGAAAGTAGTCGCGGCGCAGCTTTCGCTGGCCCAGCTCGACCGGGAGCTGCACGAGCTGGAGCAAGACGGAACCGTGGCCTGGCTGGTGGACCGCGGCGGCCTCACCATCGCGGGGCAGGCGGGCGTCGCAACGAGTGCTGGTGAGCGCGCGCTGATCGCGGAAGGAGCTGCCTCGCGGCGCACGCTCGCGCGAATCCTGCGTCGCGCCGACGGCAAGGAGTGGCTGGCGGCGTTCGCGCCGGTGGGTGAATTGGGCTGGGGCGTCGTCGTGGCGCAGCCGGCCGCGCTGGCGCTGCACGCGGCGGACCGCGTCGGCGTGTACACGCTCTTCTGGGCGGCGGTGACCCTGGTGTTGGTAGCGTTGCTGGGCGCGCTCTTGTCGCGGAGCCTGTCGGCGCCGATCAAGTCGCTTTCGGTGGCGGCGACCGCGCTCACCGAAGGGCGCTACGACCAGCGGGCGGAAGTCGAGAGCAAGGACGAGCTGGGCAAGTTTGCCGAGGCCTTCAATCACATGGCGCGCGAGGTGCGCCGCCGCGACGAGGAGATCCGCGGCTGGAACGCAGAGCTCCAGGCCCGCGTGGAAAGCAAGACCGCCGAGCTGAAGGCGGCGCAGGACCAGATCCTGAGAACGCGCAGGTTGGCGGCGCTGGGCTCGATGGGCGCAGGCCTCGCGCACGAGCTGAACAACCCGCTCACGGCGATCGGCGGGATCGCGTCGCTCCTGCACCAACAGCTCGGCGCCGACTCGCCGTACGGCGGAATGCTGCAGCTGCTGGATGAGCAGGTGAAACGCGTCGCGCGCATCGGCGCCGGCCTGCGCCAGTTCGCCGAGCAGGAGCGCGCAACCGCGGGACGCAGATTCGCGCTGCAGGCGCCAGTGCTCGCCGCGCTCGACGCCTGCAAGACTGAGCTGGTTGCCCACGGGATCGCGCTCACCACCGACGTGCGCGCGCCGCTGCCTGAGGCCCAGGGCGACCCCGCGCAGATCCAGCAGCTGGTCGGCCACCTGATCACCAACGCCATCCAGGCGATGCCAGGAGGCGGCAAGCTCACCGTCACCGTCGCGGACGTCGGCGGCGAGGCGCTCAAGCTCAGCGTCAGCGACACCGGCCGCGGCATCCCCGAGAACATTCGGGAGCGCATCTTCGACCCGTTCTTCACCACCAAGCCCCAGGCCTCGGGCGTCGGGCTCGGCCTCTCCATCGCGCACACCGTCGTGCTCGCGCACCACGGCAAGATCGTGGTCGACAGCGCTGAAGGCCAGGGCGCGACCTTCACCATTCTTCTCCCTGCGGCCGGCGCCGCAGCGCATCTCAGCTAGGAGCCGCGTGAGCGAACTGGACGAACAGCACCCGGCGGAAGAGGCGAGCCTGCTCGCGCCTGGGCTCATCCATGAGCTGCGCAGCCCGCTCCTCGGCATCAAGGGCGGGCTCGAGCTGCTCGGGCGGCGTCTCGGCGAGCCCGTCACCTCGAGCGAGGAGTGGAGGCTCGTGGCCGCGCAGCTCCAGCGCATCGAAGAGCTTTTGCGCAGCTACCAGAATCTGCTCTCGCCCGCGCGCGCGCAGGTGTTGCCCTTCGCGGTGGACGAGGTGGTCGACCACGCGGTCGAGCTGCTCTCGTTCCGCCTGCGCCGGCTGGGGCCTCGCTTCAGCTGGAGCCCGCCGGAGGCGCAAATCGCGGCAGTGGGCGCGCCCAATGCGCTCCTGCACGCGATCACGAACCTGCTGCTCAACGCGGTGGACGCGGTCGAGGAGACCGGCATCGCGGGCGCCCGGGTAGAGCTGAGGGTGCTGCGCGCGATCGAGAACAGGGTCGAGGTGCGCGTGAGCGACGAGGGGAGCGGCATCAAGCCCGAGGCCCGCGCGCGCCTGTTCGAGCCGCGCTTCACCACCAAAGCCGAGGGGCGGGGCACCGGGCTCGGGCTGCACATCGCGCGGACCATGATGCGCAATCACGGAGGCGCGGTGAGGCTGGTTGCCGACGACGATCCGTCGCGGCTGTCGTGGGCCCGCACCGAGTTCACCGTCGAGCTCCCGGCGAGTCGCTGAAGTTTTCATGGCCAAATCAAAGTCCAGGTTGCGCAGCGTGCTCGAGGTGGCGATTCCCGCCCTCCTGGTGCTCGCGTGCGCGCTGGTCGTCTTCCGCCGCTCGGTCTACGAGCCGCCGGCGGCGGCGCCGCAAGTCACCGCCCTGCCCGCCTTGCCGGCCAGTCCGGCCGTTCGCGCCGACGCCCCCGAGGAGGCGGTGGTCCTCTCCGTGACCGGTCCGGTCCAGCGCGCGCACGCGAACGGAGCCTGGGCGAAGCTGCTTGCCGGCGAGCGCCTCAAGGCGGACGAATCGATCCGGACCGGCAAGGGCGGCAGCACCGATCTGCGCATCGGTGACAAGTCGCGCCTCTCGGTGACGGACTCTACGCAGGTCACCATCCGCGAGCTGACCCACGCGGTGCACCGCTTCAAGCTCGATCGCGGCCGCCTCGCGGTGGACTACAAGCCGGACGGCGAGCGGGTCCTCAAGATCGAGAGCGAAGGCAGCGACGCCGTCGCCGAGACCACGGGCGCGCGCTTCAGCGTGCTCAGCTCCGGCTCGACCATCGCGGTGGCCACCGAGACCGGCTCGGTCAACCTGCGCGCGGCCGGGCAGGTGGTCGCCATCGGCGAAGGGCGCCAGGCCGTCGCGCGCAAGGACGAGGCCCCGGGAGCTGCCTTGGCAGTCCTTCCCGTCAAGCTGCTGCTCAAGGTCGCCGGCGCGGACACGCAGGACCTCTGCGCCAGCGTCTCGGGCCAGGCGGACCCGGGCTCGGAGGTGCTGGTCGACGGCGTGCCTGCACAGGTCGACAAGGCCGGACACTTCGAGGTCAAAGTGCCGCGCCGGCCGGCCGAGAAGAAGAACGTGCTGGTGGCGATGCGCGACCCGCTCGGGCGCGAGGAAACCCGCACCATCCCCTGCGGCGCGCTGGGAGACGGCAACGTCGATGACCTCGCCATCCGCTGGAAGAAGCGGTTGGTCGCGCAATGATCTGCGGGCTTCTCCTCACTGCAGCGGCGCTGGGTTCTGCGGTGACGGTCACACCGGGCCTTGAGGTGAAACCCACGCTCCTGGTGCTCGGCGAGGAGCCGTCGCGCGCCACGCTCTTCATCACGGCCGCCCAAAAGCCGCAGCTCTCGGCGAGCGTGGGGCGCATCGAGAATCTGCGCCCGTCCGGGCCCTCGTCCTGGCTCGCTGACTACCTGCCTCCCGAGGAGACCATCCCGCGCGTCGCGCTGATCGCCGCGCTCGACGGCGCCGAGCTGTCGTGGATCGCGCTTCCGCTCTGGGGCCAGGGCGACGCCATCGTGCAGACGCGGCGGCATGCGCGCATCAGCGTCGACATTGGCTCGCGCTCGTTCGGTCCCGTCGAGGCGGATGCGAACGGCGAGGCAGTGGTGCCGGTGGTGGTGCCGCCCGGTGTACGCGAGGCCAGGCAGAAGGGGCGTGCCATCGATCTGCACGTCCCCGCCACGCAGCTCGTACATGCGGTGCTGCTGCAGGCCAGTGCCCGCGCCGACCAGGCCTCGGCCATCGAGGTGCGCGTGCTTGCCGTCTCCGCGGAAGGCCAGCCGCGAAGCGGCGCACAGCTCCTCTTCCGCGCGACGCGCGGCACGGTCGGCGAAGTTCATGAGCGCGCGCCCGGCGAGCTGTCCGCGGTGTGGACACTGCCGCCGGGCGCGGCGACGATCGCGCACCTCGAAGTTGCGCTCAAGGAAGCGCCGCGGCTCTTCGCAACCCTCGCGCTCGCGCTCGAAGCCGGGCCTGCGGCGAGTCTCGAGCTCAGCGCCGATCGCGCGCAGCTGGTCGCTGGTGAGCCCGCGCCGCTCGTGCTGCGGGTGGTGGGCCGTGATGCAGCGGGCAATCTCTCGCCCGAGCCACTCGAGATCGAGAGTGCCGCGAGGGTGGGCGATCACTTCGAACTGCGTGCGCCCGAGCAGCTGGTCGGTCGCGCGCTCGAAGTCGTGGCGCACCCGCGCGGCCGGGCACAGCCCCACGCAAGCCTGCTGGTAAAGCTCCTCCCCGCCGCCGCCGCCGCCGTGGTGCTCGACCCACCCGCCGCCTGGGTGGAGACCGGCTCGCGCCTGCAGCTTCGCGCGCGCAGGATCGACCGCTTCGGCAACGCCGTTCCCGCGCAAGCCGCGCCCGTGGTCTTCACCGCCGAGGGCAGCCTGGTCGCGGTGAGGGCCCAGGCGGACGGCGCCTGGCTCGCGACCTACCTGCCCCCCAAGCGCTGGACCCGCCCCGAGACAGAGGTCGAAGTCCGCTGGGGGCCTTCGGCAGCGCGCAGCCGCATCTCGATCCTCCCGCGGGACACGCTCTTCGCGCTCAGCCCCAAGCTGGGCCTGCTCAGCAACTTTGCGCGGCTCACCTCGCCGCTCGCCGCCATCGAGGCCTCGCTGCGCAGCGATCGCTTCGGCCCCGAGCTGGGACTTGCCGCCGAGGTCTCGTGGGCGTTCGCGACCCGCAACGACGCGGCGGGCGGCGGCGTGGTGCACCTCAAGGACGATTTTTTCGCGCTCTCGACGCAGTTGTCGCTGCGCCGGCGCGTCGGCATCCGCGCCCTGCTCTTCGTCGGCGCGGGGCCCTCGCTGACGCTGGCGCAAAACCATCTCGGCTTCGGCAACAATCCGTGGCTCACCGAGCGCGCGCTCGTCGCTGGCGCGCTGGTGTCCACCGGCATGGAGCTGCGTTTCCCGCGGCTGATTCCGTTCGCGGAGCTGCGCTGGTCGTGGCACGCCGACCCGCATTTCGCCACCGTTTCGGGCGCGCAAGGCGCTTTTTCTCTCGCTCTGGGATCGCGCTTTGAGCTTCATTAGACGCCGCCTCGCCGTACTTTTTCTCCTGGCCGCGGCAGCCTGCCAGCGTGGCGCGTCGCCTGCGTCCGCGCCGTTCATCCACGACGTGCAGCCGATGGGCGGGCTGCGGTCGGTGGCAGCACAGATGCGCATCCACGGCGGCAACTTCTTTGTGCGGGCCGGCGATTCGCTCGGCGGCGGCGGCGCCAGCGCCGACGGCCAATTCACCGCGACGCTCGGCGACGTGCCCATCGCGGTCGAGCGGCTGGAGGACGGCGAGCTGCGGGCGAGCATTCCCGCCGGCCTCCCGGCAGGCATCTACGACCTGACCGTGACCTCTCCGTTCGGTCTCACAGCGGGCCTCCGAGGCGCCTGGACCGCCTCCGACTTCACACCGGCCCAGCTCGGGGGGGTGGCCACGGTGGTCTCGACGGTGAGCACCGGACAGGCTTTCGATCTGACGCTGGCCGTGCGCAACAGCGGCGGCACCAGCGCGCTCGCAGTCTCGGCGGGTGGACCCGGCGCGAGTTGCACCGGTGCCACAGCGACGCAGGCGATCAGCGGCGGCGCGAGCGGCAACTTCGTCTGGCACTGCGTGGCGGGAGAGCCGGGCGTCCTCGAGGTGACCTTCGCCGTCAGTGGAACGGACGCAGTCTCGGGACAGCCGATTGCCCCGGCCGAGGCCATCCTCGCGCGCTGGCAGATCGTGCAGCGGAGCTCGCTCGCCGCGGCGCCTCTCGCGCCTCCCGCCACCGCAGAGACCGGGCAGCTGCTGTCATTCGCGCTCGCGGTCACCAACACCGGCCGCGCGACGGCCAGGGCAGTCACCTTCCCGACGCCCACCTCCAGCGGAACGGCCACGCTCGAGCTCGTCTCGGCTCCCGGCGCAGAGGACGTTCCCGGCAGCGCCCAGCGCGACTTCATCTGGACCTTACGCGCCACCGCCGCCGGATCGATCGCGCTGGTCGCCTCGGGCGGAGCAGGCACCGACGAGAACGACGGCCTCCCCGTCGCGGTCCCGCGATCCTCGTGGCCCGTGGAATTGGTGGTGACGCCGGCGCAACTCCAGGCAGAGGCGGTGGCGTCGCGCGCGCAGGTGAGTGTCGGGCAGCGCCTCGAGGTCCGGGTCCGGGTCGCGAACGCGGGGCTCGAGGACGCTTCCGCGGTTTCGGTCGCGCTGCAGCAGAGCGGCGTCGCTACGCTTGCCATCGAAGTTGCGCCGCAGGTCGCGACCGTCGCCGGAGGTGCAGCGGTCGATTTCGTCTTCGGATTGCGCGCGGTCAGTGCCGGCGGGGTGGCGCTGTCTTTCTCTGCTTCCGGCCAAGACGCGCTCAGCCTGGCAGCGGTGCTTGCGTCCGCCTCCAGCGCGCTCGTCATCCAGACGCCGCCAGCGCTTTCGGAAACGGCCACGGCCAGTCCCGCGCAGGTCAGCACCGGCCAGACAATCACGCTGCGTCTCGACGTCACGAATGCGGGCGAAGCCACTGCCGCATCGGTGCTGCCCGTCGCGACCGGCGCACGCCTCGTGCAGACGCCCCCGGCGCAGGAGCTGCCCGGCGGCGCGACCCGCACCTTCTTCTGGTCCGCCGTCGCCGATGCATCGGGTCCCGTTACCTTCTCGCTGACCGGCGCCGGCACCGACGTAAACTCCGGAGCGGCCGCGCAGCTTCCTGCGCTCGCCTCCAACACCATCGCCGCGACCACTCCCGCCGCGCTCTCGACCACCGCCGCGCTCGACCACGCACAGGTCAGCGTCGGCGAGCCATTCGTGTTGCAGGTCACGGTGCACAATGGCGGTGGAGGCGCAGCCACCGGAGTTCGCTGCGCCACGCCCTCGACCACCGGCGCGGGCACGGTTTCACTCCAGGCGTCTCCAGCCCCGCAGGACATCGCTGCCAATGGCAGCGCGACCTTCCTCTGGAGCTACACCGCGACCGGCAAAGGCGCGCTCGACTTGGCAACCATCGCGACCGGCACGGATGCGAACAGCGGAGTCCAGATCCAGTCCGCTGCCGCGACACCCGCGAGTTTGACCGTTCAAACGCAAGCTGTGCTCAGCGGAACGGCGGCGCTGGTGCCGGCGCGCGCCAGCAAAGGCCAACTGGTCGCGCTGCAACTCGACGTGACCAACGGCGGCGACGCGACCGCCACGGCCGTGACGCCAGGCGCGGCGACCGTCACCACAGGAACGGCGTCGCAGCAGACGGCGCCCGCCGCGCAGGACATCGCGGGCCATGCAAAAGCACGATTCACCTGGACCTTCGTCGCCGGCGCGACGGGCTCCCTGCAGATCTCGACCTCGGCCTCCGGCACCGACGGCAACAGCGCGCTGGCAGTGAGCACCGGAGCGGTGCTGGCGAACGCCTCGGTGCAGTCCGCGCCTGCACTCTCGGGTGCCGCGCGGCTGTCTCTCGTGCAGGCGAGCATCGGCCAGACCCTGACGCTCTTCCTCGACGTGACCAACGCAGGCGAAGCGACGGCGGTCGCCTTCACGCCGGCGGCGCCCGGCGCCAGCAGTGGAGCGGCCCAGGTGACGGCGTCTCCCGCCGCCGCCGACGTTCCGGGCAAGTCCACCGTGACTTTCCAATGGACCATCGCCGCGCAGGTCTCGGGCGCGGTGGACTTCAGCCTGTCCGGCACCGGCACTGATGGGAACGGCGCCGGCCCGGTCGCGCTGACCTCGATCATCAGCCCATCGCTCCTGGTGCAGCGGCCGGCGCAGCTCTCGGCAAGCGCGCGACTCTCCACCTCGTCGGCCGACGTCGGTCAGGATTTCCAGCTCTTGCTCGATGTCACCAATGCAGGCGAGGCCACGGCCACCAACGTGGTCCCCTCCGTGCCGGTCGCGACCGGCACCGCGGTCGGAACGCTCTCGGCGCAGCCGACCAGCCAGACGGTATTGGGCAACAACACCACGGTCACCTTCAGCTGGACCTTCCACTCAACCGGCGCGGGCACCGCAGGCTTCAGCGCCGGCGCTACCGGCAGCGATGCGAATTCAGGCCTGCGCGTCGACACCGGCACCGCAACAAGCCCATCCATCGACGTGGTCGTGCCGGCCTCGCTCTCGGCGACGCTTTCGGCGGGGCCCTCGCCCATCAATCACAGCGGCGCCATCACCGTTACCCTCAACGTGACCAACACTGGCGGCGCCGCGGCGAAGGACGTGCTGCCGACCCTGACGATCACTGGCGGCGCGACGCTGGTGAACCCGGCGCAGCAATCGGTCCAGGTCATCGGCGCCGGCAAGACCGGTTCGTTCAGCTGGACCTACCGCGGCGACACCCTCGGCACAGCGACCTTCGCCGCGACAGTCGCGGGCACCGACACGAACACCAGCGCGCCCCTCTCGGCCAACGCCGGTTCCGCGGCAGTCATTGTGCAGCGGCGCGCGGCGCTGGCGGGCGTCTTTTCGCTTCCGGCCGCGGTCGATCAAGGTCAGGACTTCACCGTCACGCTCAAGGTCTCCAATGCCGGAGACTCAGCCGCCAATGCGGTCACGCCGCTCTCGCCGGCGCTGTCCGGAAGCGGATCGATTCTGCTGCTCGCCACCCCGGCGCTGTCGAGCGCGACCATCGCCGGCGGCTCCAGCGCCGCTTTCAGCTGGCAGTACCGCGCGACTTCGCTCGGCACAGTGACCTTGTCCGGCGGCGCATCCGGCACCGACGCGGTGGACAGCGGCTCCGTCTCGACCCCGGCCGTCACCTCAGTGCCGCTGCAGATCCAGGCACCCGCCGCGCTCAGCGCGAGCGCGTCCGTCTCGCTGGCGCAGCTGAACGTCGGCCAGACTGCCGTCTTCACGCTGCACGTCGCCAACACGGGCGGAGCGCAGGCAAACGCGGTCACCGGCACAGTTCCTGTGCTCGGGGGTGCCGGCACCCTTTCGCTCGTCTCGAGTCCGGTCCCACAGGCGATCGGTGCCGGCGCCTCGTTCGACTTCGTCTGGACGTACCAAGCCACCGCTGCCGGCTCGGTCACGCTCAGCGCCGGCGCGAGCGGCACCGACGACAACACCGGCAGCGCCGTCGTCGCGGCCTCGGCCCAGGCTTCGCTCCTGGTGCAGACGGCTGCGCTGCTCTCGGCTTCGCTCACTGCGCCGTCGACGGCCAATCAAGGCGACACCATCACCATTTCGTTCGCGGTGATCAACTCGGGCGGGGCGACGGCGCTGGGAGTGAAGCCCGCCGCGCTCTCGTCCGGCGGCGTCGGCGCGACCCTGCTCAGCGGACCGCTGCCGGCAAGCGCGGACGTTCCTGGGGGCGCCACACAAATTTTCGCCTGGACCTACGGAGTCCCAACCAAGGGGAGCGTGACCTTCTCGGGCAGCGCGGCCGGCACCGACGCCAACAGCCGGGCTGCGGTCCCCGCCAGCGCAGGTCCCATCCAGGTAGTAGTGCAAGCTGGCGCGGCGCTGGCCGCCGTTTGTTCCGCACCCGCCTCGGCAAACCAGGGTCAGAACTTCACTGTCACGCTCACGGTCACGAACAGCGGCGTGTCTGCGGCCCTTACCGTCGCTCCTTCCGCGCTCACGCTCGCGGGTCTCGGCTCGGCCACGCTGGTCTCGGGACCCTCGCCCGCCACTGCCACCATCACCGGCGGAAACGCTGTCGCCTTCACCTGGCAATTCACCGGCGGGGTCCAGGGCCCGGTCACCTTCACCGGCGCGGCCACGGGGGTCGATGCGGTGGACCAGCGCGCGGTCTCGGCCCCGAGCGCGACCTCCGGAGCCGTTCAGATCCAGGCGGCCGCGGTGCTGGTGGCCACCGCCGCAACTTCGCTGGCCAGCGTTGATGTCGGCCAAACCTTCACTTTCACGCTCCACGTCACCAACACCGGAGGGGGCGACGCCAAGAGTGTCACGCCGTCCGCTCCACTGCTCACCGGCACAGCGTCCGTCTCGCTCACTACCAGTCCGGGGAAGCATGACATCGCGGGCGGGGCCTCGTTCGACTTCGTCTGGACCTTTACGGCGACCGGCCCAGGCACACTGACCCTGAACGCCGGCGCCAGCGCTACCGACCCGAATAGCGGCAACTCCATCAGCGTGCCCCCGGCCTCGGCCTCGCTACTGGTGCAGACGCCGGCCGCGCTCGCAGCTGTCACCTCCGCGCCGGCGGTCGCCAATCAGGGCGACGCCATCACGCTCTCCCTGACGGTCAGCAATACAGGCGGCTCCACCGCGCAGTCGGTGAAGCCCGCCGCGCCGGTGGTCGGCGGCGCCGGCGCGACCTTGCTCAGCGGGCCTCTCCCGGCGAGCGCCAACATCGCCGGTGCGGCCGCGCAGACCTTCAGCTGGACCTTCCGCGCCGCAACGCTCGGCACGGTGACCTTCTCGGGCACTGCTTCCGGTACGGACGCCAACACCGCGGCCGCCGTCTCGGCGACGAGCCCGGCGGCGAACATGCGGGTGCAGTTGCCCGCGACTCTTGGACTCTCGCTCACGGTGCCGGTTGTCGCGGTCAACGTAGGCCAGTCGTTCACGGTCACCCTCGTCGCTTCGAATGCGGGCGCCTCGAACGCAAACGCCGTCACGCCGTCTGCGCTTCTGGTCTCCGGCGCCGGCAGCGCGAGCGCCCCCGCGCCCGCCTCCGCCGTGGTCGCGGGACAAGGGTCGCAGAGCTTCGCCTACCAATGCACCGGCACGGCCGCGGGCAAGCTGGGCTTCTCCGGCACCGCTGCCGGCTCCGACGCCGTGAATGGCTCGGCGCTCTCGGCCAGCGTCACCTCCACCCAGGTGACGGTACAGACGCCGTCTGCTCTCACCGCCTCGCTCGTCATCCCGCTCGGCATCGCTCTCGCCGACGTCTTCACGGCCGCCCTCACCGTCACGAACACGGGCGACGCCGCCGCGCAGGCGCTCGTTCCCACTATCGCAGCCAGCGGCACCGCCACTGTCACGCAGGCCTCCGGCCCTTTGCCTGCCGCGCCTTTCATGCTCGCCGGCCACTCTTCGCAAACTTTCGCCTGGACCTTCACCGCCACCGGCGAGGGCAGCCTGCAGCTCTCGGCGCAAGCCTCGGCAGTCGACGCCACCGACGGTACCGCGCGCACCGCCACCGCGACCTCTGCCGCCGCGCCCGTCGCGGAGGTGGTCCAGGTGGCCTCCAATCCATTTGGAGACGGGACGCCCTTCTCGTTCCTCTTCGAGTACACGGGCCAACTTTGGCTCGGCCCCAGCCAGAGCGGCGCCGGCGCGGTCAGCATGAATGCCGACGGCAGCGGCGCGCAGACCGTGCCCTGGCAGCTCGAGCACGACGCGGGCGCGAGTAACAGTTTCTATGCGGGCAAGCCGTCGCGCACCATCGGCGCCAGAGGCTGCGCGGCCAACACGGCCTCCTGCGGTCCCGACAACGAGAGCGGCCGCGCGCTCTTTTTCAGCGGCGTCGTCGCCGGCACCGAGTGGCTCGGCGTCGCGGGCGCGCACACCAACGGCGGCACCGACTACGCGCGTTTTGTCTACTTCTCCAGCCCGGGCTTTCCGCTCGCCGCGGGAGCCATCGACCTCGCCTACTCCGATCTCGTGAGCAGCCCGTACCTCTCCCAGAGCACCCGCGGCGCCACCGCGGCGGCGGTCTTCCACGACCGGGTCTACCTGGGTTTCCAGGACGCGGGCGGCGCGCTGGTCGAGGCGCTGGGCGCGCTGCCGACGCTGCCGGGAACGCAGGCCAAAAACGGCAGCGACCTGAACGATATGGGCGCGCGCAACATGACCGGCGTCGGCGGCGGCAGCGGCATCGACAGCATGACCGTGTTCGGCGCCCCGGCCAGCGACGCCATCTATCTGGCCAACGGCAATGGCTTGACGCGCTCACTGAATTCGACCCCCACGCGCTGCGGCTGCGTGCTCTTTCTCTGCCTGACCTGCCCCGACTGGACGGACGCGACTCCGAGCGATTCGCGCTGGAGCAATCGCATCTCGATCACCACCGCGAAGACCTCCGACCTCGAGCCCGCCGATCGCGCGGTCGCGGCAATGGTGACTTTCAAAGGCAGGCTCTTCGCCGCGCGCAACACCACCAGTGGCCCGCAGCTCTGGTCGTGCGCGCCCACGCAGAGCGGCGGTCAGTGCGGTCCCGCCGATTGGTCCCTCGTCGCCGCGAACACCGTCGGCGATAACAAGGAGAGCCAATTCAATGACATCAACAATGCGGCCATGACGCTGCTCGCGGCCACCCCGCAACATCTTTACGTCGGTTTCAATAACCTCGTGCGCGGCCTGGTCGTCTACCGCACTGCCAACGCGATCCTCCCCGCGATGTCCGACTTCACCGGCCGGCTGGGCTGCGCGGCGTCGGCCAGCGGCTGCGCCGGCTTCGGTGGCGACGGCCTGGGCGCAGGGCTCACGCGCATCTATGACGGCAAGGCGCTCAGCTTCGGCGGCCGCGATTACCTGTATGCCGCCGCAGGCACCGGCGTAGCGCCAGTCCGCGTCTTTCGCGCCGCGCAGTAGGCACTGTCGCCGCGGTCGTATTCCCTGCGTAGCCGTTCATAGGCAGCTCTTCCCGCTTTCTCGGTTAAGCTGCGTCCATGGCGGGCTTCCCGAGCAAGGTCCTGGTCGTCGACGATGAATCCGTGATCCTGCAGATACTGCGGCAGACGTTCGAGGCCGCGGATCTGCCGGCGCAGTTTGTCTCGTCAGGAGAGGAAGGCGAGGAGGTCATGCAGACCACCCCCTTCGGCTGCCTGCTGGTGGACAAGAACTTGCGCGGCCTCAACGGCATCGACTTGATGCGGCGAGCGCGACTGCTTCAGCCGCATTGCGCGGCCATCGTCATGACCGGCTTTGCCTCGGTGGAATCGGCCATCGAGGCGCTGCGGCTTGGCGCCGTCGATTATGTCGAGAAGCCGTTTCCCAGCCTGGAAATCGTGACCAGCAAGGTGCAGCAGGCGCTCCGCAACGCGCAGGCGCGATTCGAGCGAGAGGCGCTGGTGGAGGAGCTGCTGCATTTCCAGGCTGAGCTATCGAGTCGCGACGACACGCTCGGTGAGCAGCTGACCGAGATTGAAATTCTCAATGCGCTGGTCGAAGGCCGCGTCGCGCAGGCGGTGCAGGACTTGAAAGATCGGCTGCAGATGATTTCCCGCCAGCTGGCCGAGAACAAGGGAGGCAACCGGGCCGCGCGCCTCTCGGCGGAGATGGTCCTGGATACGGCCCGCGCCCTCGAGCGGCGCCAGGACTCGGCGCCAGTGCGGGACGAGGTGGCGCGAATCGTCCGCCAGCTGGAAGACCATCTGACCGTGCTGCGCTGACGGGAAGTCCGGGAAGAGGTGGCAATGGCCAATGCCGTCTTGATTGCTCGCGCAGCGTTGGTCGCGCGCGAGCTCTCCCTTCCGGCGGGCGCGGTGGACCGCACGCTGCAACTCCTCGACGGCGGGGCGACGGTGCCGTTCATTGCGCGCTATCGGAAGGAAGCGACGGAAGGGCTCGACGACGCGGCCATCCAGCGCGTCAGCGAGCACGCCAAAGTCGTCGATGCCCGCGAGGCGCGGCGCGCAAGCATCCTTGAATCAGTGCGCGAGCAAGGCGCGCTCACTCCCGCCCTGGAGCAGCAGCTGCGCACCGCCGCCACGCTCGCCCAGCTGGAAGATCTTTACCTGCCATTCAAGCCGCGCCGTCGTACCCGCGCGCAGGCAGCCAGGGAGAAAGGCCTCGAGCCGCTGGCACGGCTCATCCTCGCGCAGGCTCCGCAATCGCCGGCGCGCGAGCAGCTGGGAAAGCCCTTCCTGAGCGCGGGCGCGGGCAGCCTGGACGAGATCTTTGCCGGCGCGCGCGACATCGTTGCCGAGCTGGTCGCGGAGAGGGCGGAGGTCCGCGCCGACGTGCGCCAGATGTTCTCCGCGCAGGGCGAGCTTCATGTCGAAATCGCGCGCGGTAAAAAGGAGGCGCCGGAACTCGCGCGCTACCAGGATCATGTCGGGCGCCGCGAGCGTGCCAGCCGCGCGCCTTCGCACCGGCTGCTCGCCGCCGAGCGCGGCGAAAAGGAAGGCGTGCTCAAAGTGACGGTCGAGCTGCCGCGCGAGCAGGTCTCGGCACAGGTGAAGCGGCGGATCGTCACTGGCCGCGCCGCCGCGCCGCTCGCGCGCGAGCTGGGCTTCGCGATTGAGGACGCCATCGACCGGCTGCTGCTGCCGTCGCTCGAGAGCGAATACCGGCGCGACCTCAAAGAGCGCGCCGACGAGGAGGCCATCCGCGTCTTCGCCCGCAACCTCGAGGCGCTCCTTCTCTCGGCACCCATCGGCGCGAAGGCCGTGCTCGCCGTCGATCCGGGGCTGCGCACCGGCTGCAAGGTGGTCGCTCTCGATGCCTCTGGCGAGGTCCTGGAGCACGCGACCATCTACCCGCACACCGGCCGCGAGCTGGAGGCCGGCAAGGCTTTTGTCGAGCTGGTCCGCAAGCACGCGCCCGCGGCCGTCGCCATCGGCAACGGGACTGCTGGCCGCGAAACGGAAGCCTTCGTCCGCAAGCTCGGCCTGCCAAAGGAACTCAAGATCATCAGTGTCAGCGAGGCGGGCGCGTCGGTGTATTCGGCCTCCGGGCTGGCGCGCGAGGAGCTACCTGCGCTTGATGTCTCGATTCGCGGCGCGGTGTCCATCGGCCGCCGCCTGCAGGATCCGCTGGCGGAGCTGGTGAAGATCGATCCGCGCAGCATCGGTGTCGGGCAATACCAGCACGACGTCGATCAGCCCGCGCTGGCGGCGGGGCTCGATCGCGTGGTCGAGATGGTGGTCAATCGCGTTGGCGTGGATCTGAACACTGCCTCCCCGACCCTCTTGCGATCCGTTGCCGGGCTAGGCCCCGCGCTGGCCAAGGCGGTGGTGGCGCACCGGACCGATCGCGGTCCGTTTCGCACCCGCGCGGCGCTGCGCGAGGTGCCTCGGCTGGGCGCCCGCGCCTTCGAGCAGTGCGCGGGCTTCCTCCGCATCCGCGGCGGGGACGAGCCGCTCGACGGCAGCGCGGTACATCCCGAGCGCTACCCGCTGGTGGCGCGGATGGCGCAGGACCTGGGCCTCCCGCGCGGCACGCTGGTGGGCGACGAGACGCAAGCGCGGCGCATCGAGACTTCACGTTACGTGGACGAGGCCGCGGGCATCGGCCTTCCCACCCTGCAGGACATCGTGGCCGAACTGGGGAAGCCGGGTCGCGACCCGCGCGGCGACTTCACCGAGGCAGGCTTCGACGCCGCCATCACCGAGCTCGCTCACGTCAAGCCCGGCATGACCCTCAATGGCGTCGTGACCAACGTGGCAGCCTTCGGCGCCTTCGTGGACCTGGGCGTGCACCAGGACGGGCTGGTGCACGTGAGCGAACTGGCCCACCGCTTCATCAGAGATCCGGCCGAGGTGGTGAAGGTCGGCGACCGCGTACGCGTCAAGGTGCTCGCGGTGGACTTGCCCCGCCGACGCATCGGCTTGTCGATCAAGGCGCTTCAAGAACCGCGCGACTGAGGGCTCGCTTGCTTGGCCTGGATTCAACTTCTTGAGGAACTGGACTGCCCGGTTCTAGACCAGTTCGCGGAACTCCCATCACTTTTGTAAGAAAAGTTTTGCCCCGCCTCCCACGCCCGTGAGGGAGCGTGCATTGGCAGCAATGTTGCTCAATGGGTGTGCACGGACGGCTCGACGGGTCCGAGGGGCACTAGAGAGGGGCGGTCATCATGGTTCGTTCGATTGCGGCAGCAGCGGCAGTTTTCGCAGTGGCATTAACGGCGCTTCAACGCACAAGTCAGATTGCATCCGGCCTCGGCGAGCCGGTGATCCTGGTTGGAATGGGTATCCTTTACATCGGCTTTTCAAAGCTTTTGCATCCGATCGCCGGATTGAGCGGCCACGGTCTCGGCGGCATCGTCTTGAATCACCCGACTGCAACGGCGGCCTAGAAGCAGCACGGCCGCTCACCCGCAGGCAAGGGGGAGCGCGGCCGTCGCTCGCAGACAAATCAATCCATTCGCACATTCGCGCTCTTGCCTTTCAAGGAGTGCCGCATGCGTCGCTGGAACCTTTGTGCCGGTCTGCTGCTCGCGATTGCATCCGCATGCTCGCCGGTCGATACGGGCTCGAGCTCAGTAGGCCCGGGCTCGGATGGCGGCCCCATCTTTACCGGCGGCGACGGGACTGGCAACAGCGCGGATGCGGGTTCGACTGGCGGCGGCGCGACGCTGGACGCGGGCGGGGGACCTGCGCTCGACGCGGGCTCGACCGGTGGCAGGACCGACGGTGGCACGGCGGGCGACGGCGGGACTGGAGACGCCGGCTCGGGAGGAGGCGGTAGCGGCATCGATGCAGGGTCGGGCGGTGGTAGCGGCACCGATGCAGGGTCGGGCGGCGGCGGTGGCATCGATGCAGGCTCGGGCGGCGGCGCAAGCGACGGAGGCTCGACCGGCGGGGGAGTTGCGAGCGGCTGCGACGGAGTTCTGCCCACCAGCGCGCCAGCCGCGTCCACAGCCATCGTTCCGCACACCGCAGGACAGGCTTGCTACTACTTTACCAGTGATCAGAAGGGAGACGTCGCCGCGGAAGCTCACTCCGGAGTCGACCCCGCCGAGACGCTCGGCAATACGCATTGGCAGGTGTATTCGCCCGCTGGAAGCCCGACTGGCCGCTTCAATGCTGGTGCTGATCTCTATGGGGAGCCGGACGGCTTCGAAGGCGGCTCGCGCGACGCGACCTCGACCTCCATCGTCAAGTGGTCCATCACCGGCGCCGAAACGAAGCGAGTGCTGCTCGCTGGCGCGGACTGCACCGGCAGAGCTTTCCTGGCCGTCTACAATGGCGTGCTCGGGCTTGGCGGCTGCACCGACGGAGTTCTGACGGGCGTGATCTTTGACGCGACGGGGAGTGCGGTGTTGAGCCGCACCATCGTGAACCAACCGGTGGACGCGAGCGGCGTGACGGACTTTCAGGGCCGCTCGGTCGTGGTACTCGCGGGAAGCACAGTCGGCGTAGCCGCGGCGTATGCAGCGCGATGGTTCGACAAGACGCTTTCGCCAATGACTCCCTGGTTCGCCCTTCCAGGCTCGGGTCCGCACCCCTCGCTGCAGCCCCTCATCGGCGGTGGTGCTGCTTACAAAGTCGCCGACAACTGGGTAGCGACCCTGGTCAGCGGGATCGCGGGAGCGTCAGCGCCTCCTGCATTCCTTGCGGGCCACACGAAGAACGACTTCCGCGTCGTTCGCAATGGCCGCGCCTATGCGCGCATCGCCCAATACGGGGCCGCTGAGCCCCGCAACAAGCTCGAGCTCTATGACGCCGCAAGTAATCATTGCGGAACAGGAACCTTCCCGGGCGAGGGCCTCACTGTCGGACACGACGGGACCGTCTTCGCGAGCGGCGGCGATGGCGGCTGCAACGTGTCCTGGTACTCTGGAGTCCTCCGCTGAAGTGAGGCAATCGGCCAGCTCGCCCTATCGCTTTACTGCCGCGGGGCGGTGCTCACCGAGCCGTCCTGCACGTCGGTCCAATAGACCGCGCGGCCGTCGAGCGCGAGCCCGACCAGATCCTGCGCTCCGGAGATCAATTCCACGGGCGCGGCCGCGCCGGCGGGCAACAGCATCACGTGCCCGCCGAGCGAATTGACCCAGTACAGGCTACCCGCATCCACCAGCAGATCGCTCGGCTAAGTTCTGCCCCGCGGCCAGCGTCACCACCGCGCCGCCGGAGATCGGTGCCTTGCGCACCAGCCCGCCCTCGGTGGTCCAGTAGACGAACGTCCACCGCGATGGCCTGCGGCTGCGACTCGCGATGGTGGTGCCGGCGCCCCCCATCAAGGGCACCTTCCGCACCTCGCGCGGCTCTGCGGGGTCGGTGGCCTGGAATCCATTGGTCCAATAGACGCTGCTTGAATCCAGCGCGAGATCGAGCGGGCGCTGCCCGCTCGCCAGGACGATCAGGTTCGCGCCGTCGAGTCCGGCGCGGCGGACGGTCCCGTCCTGGTTCGTCCAGAAGACGCCGTCGTGGCTCGCCGCCAGCCGCAGCGGACTGCCGCCCTGCACCACCGCCACCGGCGCGCCGCCGCTCACGGAGACTTTCATGATCCCCGCGCCCGCAACGTTCCCGCTCGCGTCCGGCGCGGTCCGCCCGGAGTTGCCCCAAAACAAATAGCCATCGAGCAGCGCGAGATCGTACGGCGCGGCCTGACCGCTGGCGAGGGCGACGGCGGGCCCGCCGGCCTTGGCCGCTTTCATCACCGCTCCGTCGGCGAGGCGATTGCCGACATCGGTCCAATAGACAAAAGCATCGTCCACGACAACCGCAAAGGGATGCGCCTGTCCGTCCACCAGAACCGTGCCCTGATATCGCGGCGCCGGCGCCGCGCACGCCGCCGCGGTGCAGAATTGATTGCCGCCGCAGGAGAAGCACGCCGCGCCGAGCAGACCGGCGAGATTGAATCGCAGACCGCGCAGGCGGCGCCGCCGGTGCCGCAGCCGGAGATGGCGGTGCCGGCGCGACAGGTGGGCCCGACGCAGCAGCCGTCGCAGTTTCCCGGATTGCAGGCGGCGCAGTCGGCGGCCGAGCCCGCGCACTTCACCTGCTCGCGCGCACAGCCGCAGAGAGCCGACGCGACCACGACGGACCAGACGCGCAGGGCGAGCGTTCCGGGCATCGCAGCTGGATGGCCCGGACCGCGGCCCCGCGCAAGGAAAGGCGCTCTGCTTCTGTCGGATTGGTTAGAACTTCATCACCTGCGAGCCGAGCGGGTAAACGCCCTTGCGCGCGGGAGGCTGCGTTACACGACGCCATTACCATCTGGCCGCGAATGGTCGCGACGCGCCGAAGCGCATCACTGCGTCCGGCGCCCGCACCACCTCCCACGAGACCGCGGTTCCGCCAAATGGCTGGTCCTACGAAACCTTCAATGTAATGGTGCGCTACCGACTCAATTGGCCAGACGACGAAGGTCCGGGAGCCGTTGAAGTCCGGCATGGATCTCTTGATCGACTGGGGCCGATGCCCAAGACATTGCTCGCACCTGCCTCGCAAGCTCTTTTGATTCCATCTGCCAGCGATGAGCTCAGGACCCGCGAGCGGACATCTTAAAGTGCTTATGACCCCGGACATTTATCGTGCTCGTGACAGGATGTTCTTTCTTCTGTTCTTTCTTCTTGACAGGATATCGGGCTCGCTTGAATTCCATCCTCAGATACCGCCAGGAAGGTCAGCTATTGAGTCCGTACTGCACGCTGCCGCGACATGGTGCCTGGCACCTTCGCGAGCCCGCCTGAAGCGATTGCGACCCCCTGCGGGCGGCTGTGAGAGCCGAAAAAAGCAATGCTATCAACTGATAGATGATCGACTCACTTAGTAATGAAGAGCTTCTCGCGGCCATTCGCGCGCTGGTCAAGAAGTCCGGCTGCATCGAGGCCGACTTGCTCGTTCATCTGGGCGAGTTCGACGAGCGCAAGCTGTTTCTCGCCCAATCCTTTTCGTCGATGTTTTCTTATTGCGTTGACGAGCCAGGTTTCTCCGAGGACGCGACTTATAACCGTATCTTCGTGGCGCGCGCGGGGCGACGTCTCCCTGCGCTGATTGAGGTGGTACGCTCAGGGACAATACATCTGGCGGGCGTACGCCTCCTGGTCCCGCACCTGACCGAGGAAAATCATGGCGACTTACTGGCCAGAGCGGCTGGCAAGTCAAAGCGGAAGATCGAAGAGATGATCGTGATGCTTTTCCCCAAGCCTCCAGTGACCGCGACGATCCGGAAATTTCCCAGGCGCTCCGCGCTCGCGGCCTCGTTGCCGCCTGAAGGCGCGCTTTGTGTGCCAACGGAACTCGAGCTCTCAGGGCCGGCCGCGCACACTGCGCCTCCACCTCCGCCCCCGAGTCGGGTTCAGCACCGACCAGCCATTGAGCCTCTTGCGGAAGACGCCTACAAGATTCAATTCACCGCCAGCCGGGCCTTTCGGGAAAAGCTCAAGCAGACACAAGACCTGCTTCGGCACCGTGTACCTGATGGTGATTTGGCAGCCATCTTCGAGACCGCGCTCGACTTGCTGATTCAGAAAGTGAAGAAGGAACGATTTGCCGTCTGCCGGAAGGCGAGGCCAGCTCCGCCGACAAACCCTATTGCGCCGGAAGTCGAGGGCCATCGAGCCACGCGGCACATCCCCGACTCCATCAAGCGCATTGTTTACGAACGCGACGGCGGGCGCTGCACCTTCGCTGACGAAGGAGGCCGCAGATGCAGCGAGACCGGCACACTCGAGTTTGATCACCTCGACGGCTTCGCGCGTAGGCAAGTCCATTCCGTTGAACGAATCCGCCTCCTCTGCCGTCCGCACAACCAGTATACTGCGGAGCAACTGTATGGACGCACCTTCATGCAGCGCGCGCGGCTGTCGATACCAGTCACAGCGCGGTTGGACGGCACCAGTGATTCAACTTGTCCCGGGACAAGTCCTCAGAGCCGGCTCCTCTAATTTGAATAGGACCGCCAAATGACCGAGCGTTCCAGCTCCTGTTGAAGAGTGACCTTCTTGTTCTCGCTGAAAAGTGACCTCCGGGTTGGGGACCCTGTCGCGGTGTTACCGCGTCTGCGATCCGTCGCGCCCGAAGTCGAGGGCCATCGAGCCACACGGCACATCCCCGACCCCATCAAGCGCATCGTTTACGAACGCGACGGCGGGCGCTGCACCTTCGCTGACGGAGACCCGCAGATGCAGCAAGACCGGCACACTCGAGTTTCATCGCCTCGACGACTTCGCGCGGACGATGGGGCCGACTAGACCGCGACTAGACCCATCGATTAGACCTCGATTAGGGAGTACGCGAACAGGAAGTCATTTCAGCAGCGGAGTGTCGACCAGGACGCCGGCCTTCGGGCCAGTGAGCGCGGCGCGGAATGCGTCGGCCACCGGTAGGTTTTCCTGCACCAGCATGGCGCTGTCGTCCGCAGGGTTCGCGTCATTCTGCCAATGGTCATTCCACCAGGCGAACCCACGGATGTCGGGCCAGCGCCCGGCAAGCAGGTCGGTCAATGCTGCCTGCACCCAGGGCCCAGAGGGGCAGCCCGGGTTATAATCGGTGACTCCTACCTCGAAAAGAAAGAGCGGCTTGACTGCCGTGGCCGCTCGCAATTGCGGCAGCATATCGTCGGTCAGCTGCCGCAGGCTGGGACAGCGATGATCGGCAGGCCTCTCGGATCCATAGGTGGATATACCAACCCAATCGACCACGTCGTCGCCCGGGTAATAGGCTTCAGGGACATTGCGCGGGTCATCGGCGGGAAAGTTCTGGCCAGAGTAGTGAAGCGCCCAGGTGATATTGGCCGCTCCGCGTGCGCGCATCAAAAGAACGATATGCCGGAAGGCCTGCTGGAACTTCGCAGGTCCAATATCGAGTCCGCCATTGTAGGGAGCGCTCCAGGGATTCCAGTCGCCGTTGATTTCGGTGCCGTATTCCACGATCAGCGGCGCGCCGTAGACTTTCGCCGCGTCCGCCCAGCTGGCGAGGTCGGCGTCGAACTCGCCAGCGAGGATGCGGTCAAGTGTGAAGACCGGGTCGGTTACCGCCGGCTTCCGTTGACTCCGCAGCATCAGTCGAATGAACGGCACCGCACCGTGCGCCTTGATCCAGCTGGTAGTTGCGGAGGGAAACGCGCGCGAGAACAACCACTCGTCGTCCATATAGATCCACGCGACCCTGCGGCCAACTGTCTCCTCGTAAGCCTGAAGATTCGTTCGCGAGACGTCGCTGTCGGGCTGGTCAATGCCGGCCGGGAAGACGCCATGATAGAGGCGACCCGCCTCGGGGTATTGCAGCTGCATCAGAAGCCCGGCGTCTGAGGCCCCGGCATCGGCACGCCCAGCGTCAACAGCCCCAGCGTCCGGCGAGCCGGTGGGCGTCTGCCCAGCGTCCGGCGCAAAAGCGGGCGGAGGCGGCGCCACCTCATTCGTAGCGGCGCCACAGGCCGCGAGCAGCGCCAGAGCAAGCCAGGCAACTGGACGTGTTCGCCTCGCTGCCGACATGATCGCGTCCCTTCTCAACCGAGGTGCGTCGAAAACGTTCAAAAAGCAGCAGGCATGAGAGCGCCTAATGCGAGCCGCCAAAACGCAGCACCAGCCCCGCCCGTAGCTCCTGAAACTCGGGCGCTCGCAAAACGCCTGCGTTGAGCCCCAGCTCCCAGACATCGCTGATCTGCCAGCCCAGCTGTGCGCGGCCGTTGAAAGAGACGCCGCTGCTGGAGCGACCCAGATAAGGCGCGCCGCCCGCGCCGGGCGGCGAGAGCGGGAGGATCTCTGATTTCGCCTCGATATAGGCATCATATCCCGGCTCGGCGGCCGCCTCGAATGTGACTGCGCCCGAATGCCTGACGGTCAATGCGAGCCCGCCATGTACAAAGCGCTGCGGGCTGAAGTATCCGCCCTGCCCGAAAGTAAAGAAGCGCAGATTGCGATCGAAGCCGAGCGCCGCCACCGAAGGCCCGATGTAAACGGCGCCGAGGTCTCCCTGGGCCAGCCGCAGCTCCAGGCCGCCACCGCCAGCGATGCGCCGGTTCTCGGCGACATTGAGGCCCACGACGCGGTGCAATTCACCATAGGCAAACACGCGCAAGTCGCCTCCCTGGTACGCAAGATCCAGGTGGCCGCCGTCCATCACTACGCCGCCCCAGTTGCGGCCCGTGGCGGCGTCGTGCTCGCCTGCATAAGAAAGCAGGCTCTCGGCGATGCTCTTGCGCGACAGCTCGGCACCGAACGAGACGGGCCCCAGGGCACCGCGCCCGCGCAACCCGCCCAGCACCGAGAGCGCGCGGAAACCGATGGGCGTGGCGCCGAAGAAGGCGTCGAGATGACGGCTTTCGATGGTCGCCAACAGCTCCGTCCCGATGGCCTGGCGTCTGCCGCTTGCCGCGACGCCAGTGCCGAAGCGCGGCGCCGCATAGGCTCCCATCGTGCCCCCGTCCAATTCAATCTCGGTGATATCGAGGCGCGCCCGGGCGCTATACCCGAGCGGCGTCTGCGCCCCGAAGGATTCGCGCAGCTCCCCAAGCTCGCTCAAGCCCGGCTCGCCGCCGCGCTGGCGCAGCGAAAACGCGCCGCCGAAGGAAGGACGGTGCCGGCTTCCCACACTCTGCATCTCGCGCAGGATATCTCCCCGCAGCGAAGTGTCAGGGAGCGCGGCGCGGCGCTGGGCACCGGCCATCAGCACCGCGGCTGACGAGCCGGGCCTGGCGCCGGAGAGATCGAAGTTGCGCGAGACCTGGGTCTCGGGGAGCAGCTCCAACGCGGCCGAAAGATCGCGCATGGCGGTGCTGTCGTCCTCCCGCACCAATGCGACGTGAGCCGCGCCCAAGAGCGCGCGCGGGTCGTCTGAATGAATCCGGATGTCCTCGTCCGAGAGCTTTTCCGCCTCGTCCACATCATTGACCGCGAGCGCGGTGTCGATGGCGCCCCGCGCGGCCGAGGCGTCAGTGGGCGCGGCCGCGAGCAGGCTCAGGTAGAGCGCATGCGCGCGCCGCGGGTCGGAGCGTTCCAGGAGCCGCGCCTGCGCCGCCACCACGCGGAAATCGCGCGGATAGTCGCGAAGCACCGGGTCGAGCGTGGCGCGCGCCAGGATCTCGTCGCCGCTCTCGCGCTGGTGGTCCGCCAGCCGCACCGCGCGCGCGATGCGCAATTCGCCGAGCGACTTGCGCTCGTCCGCCGAGAGCGACGCGTCGCGATCGAGTCCGTCGAGGATCTGCGCCATGGCTGCGTCGTCGCCCGCATCGAGCAGCGCGGAGGCAAGCTCCAGCCGCGCGCCACGCGTGCGCGCGGGCGCCTTGGCCATCGCGCTGCGCATCAGCGTGACCGCGCGTTCCCGCTCCCCCAGCTTCGACCAGGCGATCGCCACCTGCGCCGACAGCTCCGGATCAGCCGCGACCAGGGTCTGCAGCTGCTGCAGGCCGGCCAGGGCGGCGTCGCGATCGCCCGCCAGCAGCGCGGGGATCTGAACTCGCACCGAGAGCCTGCGTTGCAGCGTGAGCGTCGACGGCGCGAGCGGCGGCGGCAACGCAGCCAGCACCGCGAGCGCCTGGGCGTCCTCTCCCAGCGCGGCGAAGAGCCGGGCCTCGGTCACTTGCGCTTCGGGAAGCGCCGGTGCCAATTGCAGGAGCGCCGCGACGACCGGCTGCGCGGCTGCGGGGTCGCCGCTCTCGAGCAGAACGTTCGCGAGGTCGTGCAGCACCCAGACATTGCGCGGGTCGGCCTGTTGCGCGGCAATCAGCTCCCGGCGCGCGCGCGGCAGGTCCGTGGTCCGGCTGCGCGCGGCGTCCGCCCGCAGCGCCCCGGCCCGCAGCATCCCGGAGGCAAACGCTTTCTCCGGCGCAATGCGCTCGAGACGATCATTCACAGGCTGGGCCTCCGCGAAGCGCTCTTCATCCACCAGGATTGAAGTGAGCGCGCGCAGTGCGTCCGGCTGATTGGCCATCTGTGCCAATACCTCGCGATATCCATTCTCGGCAGTCTTGCGTTGCCCGCGCGCATTGGCCGCATCGGCGAGGGCGAGCTGCGCGTGCCAGCGATCGGCCGGGGCCGCGAGTTGCAGTGCCTCGGTCAGCATCGCCTCGTCTCCCCGCGCGTCCTTGAGCAGCCCCCAGAACTTCGCGCTGCGCAGCGGCGCCTCCCAGAGATCCTTGCGCTGGGGCGCGAGCTGCCTCGCGCGCTCGAGCAGGTCTGTCGCGTCGGCAAACTCTTCGCGCTGCTGCGCCGCGGTCGCACGCCGCAGCGCTACCAGCGCAAGGCCGAGCCGCGCGTCCGCGTCGTTGCCGGAACCGCGGGCCGCGCTGTCGAAGAGCTGCTCGGCCTGCGCAAGCTCTCCGCGGTCGAGCGCGAGAAAGCCCTGCTTCTTCAACGCCGTGACGCGCCGGTTGCCAATCAGCGCCATTCCACGCCGCGCATCGGAGTTCTTGCCAGATTCCCTGAAGAGCTTTTCCGCCGCGCGCAGATCTCCCTTGTCCATCGCCGCATATCCCTGCTTGACCGTTCCCTGCTTCTGGCTGCGCTCAATGAGTGCGGGGATCTCCGTATCTCCCGGATGGCTGCTTTGATAGGCACGCAACAGCGGTAGATCCTGCTGCGTTCCGGAGAGCCAGGAGAGCGCCTGTCGCCAGGCAGCGGCTGCTTCTTTAGCCACCGTTGGATCACGCGCCAGGGCCGCGAGCATCTCAATGCCTTCTCGCCGCGAGGGATCTCGATACGTGAGCAGCTTCGCCAGCGTCAGCCGGAATCGTGACTCGGCTGCGGCGCGCTTCACCAGCCGCCGCAGTCCGTCGCGCGCTTGCTCCCAGCCGTCCTTCGCGCCGCTGAGCGTCTGGTAATATTCGAGCGCCAGATCACCAGGCGGGCCGGCCGGTCCAAACAGTTCGCGATACCTGGCCGCGCCCTCTTCAGCATGGCCTTCGTGCACCAGCTTGCGCGCCTGCGAAAGCAGCGGATTGAAGCGCGGCCCCAACTCAATGGCACGCCGCAGGACCGGCACGTCGGGATGTGACGGACTTAGCTTCTCCACTCGCGTCAGGGTATCGCGCGCCTGCTGCAGCCGGCCGGCGCGCGCGTGAAAGATACCAATGGCAGCGAGCGCCTGCGGATCATTGGGCGCAGCCTGCAGCACCTGCGCCCAGGCATCCTCCGCCTTGTCCGAACGCGCGCGCGCCTGCCAATACCAGGCATTGCGACTGAGACCAGCAGAGACGTCATCGGCGCGCGCAGGCTCCGCAAGCGTTGCCGCGGCACCGAGCGCGGCAATCAATGCCAGGATCATTGGCCGCATCGGGCCTCCCAGGCGGGGACCAGCGAGCCGTCCTCCGCGAATCGATAGAGCCCGTCGACGAAGCCGCGGGCAAAGAGGATTAGATTCTGGTCGTAATAAGCAGGCGGGTCCCCATAGAGCCCGTCTTTCCCGGCGGCCTTGATGCGCTCTTCCAGCAGCCGCTCCGCCTGCGCGTCTCCGCGGGCGCGCGCGAGCGGCAACAACGCAGCATAGAAGCCGACCGGCGCTTTCCCATGCCCGCGCAGCGAGAGCACATCGATCCTTTCGGGCAGCGCGTTGCTCTGCGACAACAGCGCGGTCAATGTGCCGCCCAGCGATGCATCCGCGAGCATTCCCGCCCAGAGATAGGCGCGAATGGCGTCATAGCTCCCGGTTCGGCCATGCACGGTATCGGGCGCAAAGCCGTGACGAGGGCGATAGACGACCCAATCCGCCACGGCACCTTCGGGGGCCGTCTCGCGCAGCATCCGCAACGAACTCGTCAGCACCCCGGCCCACGGCCCCGGCGCACCGGTGGCGATAAAGCGACGCAGCAGCTGGGGCGGCTGGTAGCTGGGATTCAATCGGACCCCGCGGCCGTCAGGGAGAATGAAGCCGCGTGAACCAGGCAGCAGCATCGGGCCCAGCTCCGGAAAGCTGGCAGTCTCGTGCGAGGCAATGCTGGCAAGCAGCCGGCGCGAGAGCTCGCCATACCGAGGCTCTTTCCAGAGCCGCCCCGCTTCCAGCAAATCATAGGCAATCCAGAGATCGGCGTCGCTCGCCGAGTTCTCGTCGAGCACGCCCCAGCTGCCGTCGCGGCGCAGGCCCCAGTTCCAGGACGGCAAGTTCTGCCCAAGATCGCCGCGAGCCAGGTTCTGCGTGGTCCAGCCCAGCAGCCGATCGAACTGCGCCCGGTCATTCGCGACCAAGGAAAAAAAGAGTGCATAAGACTGGCCTTCTGAAGTGGTCCGGTCGTGCTCGCCGCGGTCGAGCACGCGGCCGTCCTGGGAGATGAAGCGCTGGGCATAGCGCTGCAAAAGGGGCCAGCTCCCGCAGGGGTCGGCGCGGCTGGCAAAGGAAATACACAGCAGCGCCGCTGCGGCGCCCCTGGCGAGACGCGCGCGCATCTTCCTGTCGAGCAGCTGCCGCAGTTCGTTGGCGAGCAACAGCACGCCCAGCAACAGGACCGGAAGGAGCGCGAGCCAATGATTGGCAAGGAACCAGCGCAATGAAGTCCAGGAGCTCAAATGACCGTTTCCAAATGAGCTCCCGATGCGGAACATCGCGCGCTGCTCACCGGCGACCAGCAGCAGATCGCCGTCGCCGGCACGGCTTTCGGCGTAGCCGAGGAATTGGCTGAAGGGTGGCAATACCCCGGTGCCGGTAATCAACACGGCGCTGCGGCCGGGGCTGAACGGAGACTCGATCGCCGCGATGGCGGCGACTTCGCGCGCCTGCGAAACCAGGTTTGATGCGCGCCTCTCGTCGATGATTGGACCGAGGCCACCCAGCAGGTCCAGCAGAAATCGGGCCGGGGTTGGCCGCTGGACGCGGGCGCGCGCGCCTTCGATGCGCAGTGGCCATAAGTCTGCCCAGCGCCCAGCCAGCCGGTTGTCCTCGACTTTGCCAATCAGCAAGAGGTCCTTGCCTTTCAACTCGCCTTCTTGATCGGTGGCAAACAGAGCGCGCGTCCCCACCCGGCCGGTGACTTGCGTGAGCAGTGCCATCACCGACAGCAGCGTCGACAATTCTTCTGGAGAAGGGCGCTCGGGCAAGACCACCGCGGTGTCACCCAGGTCGGGAACGCGGGTAAAGGGAAAGCCGTCGAAGGCAAACCTGGATACATCGGGAAGATTGGCGAAGTGGCTTGCTCCGCCAAGCAGCAGGGCTGAATTTCCCTCGATGGCGACCCGCGGTGGTGTCGCGCCGGCAACGGCAACACCGCACGGGTCGGTCTCCAGATAATGAACGTGCATGAGCAGCTCATTGAATCCGCGCATATGCTCGCGCGGGATGCGCAGCCGGATTGAGTGGGTGCCGCCGCCGCGCTCGGGGAGCGTAGCGAGGTAGAAGCCATTCATTTCCACATCGAGCCGGGGTGGGACTGTCCCCGGTGGAATTCGCTCGGACCAATTGAGATCCAGCGCCACCAGCTCACTCGGCCAGATGAAGAGATCGGGCGCGACCCGGAAGCGCACCGAAAGCGTTGCCGGCGTACTGCCCTCGTGGGACGGCATTCCGCCTTCGGGATATTCAGAAAACGGGACCGCGCGATCCGAGGCGATCCAGCGGGGCGCCGAGTAGGGCCCGGCCGGCGGCTGCGCTGGCGCCGGAGGCAAGCGCACTTCCTGTCCCGCAAGCTTTTCCTTGCGCGCCACCAGGCTCTCGATTGCGGCACGCAGCTCATTGGCATCGCGGCCCCCAATCACGAGCAGCTTCACATTGGAGCTGGGAAAGCGCGGGTGGTCGATCATTCGCACCGCCGGACCCGTGGGAGCCTCCAGCCCCAGCTGGGCCGCGTCAGCGGCGCCCGCCAGCAACACCACCGCGCGCGAGTCCGGCAGCGCGCCGACGTGTGCCTCGAAGCGCAGCGGGATCGGTGCGTCCAGGGCGAACCACTGCGCCACCAGTCCCGCCAGCCGCGCATCCGCGGGATTGGGAGTGCCGGCCAGGACCACGGCAATCGTCGCTGCGGCATCGTACCCGCGGTCGAAGAAGGGGATGGGCAGGAGCGCCAGCTCGTTGGGCAGCGGAACGGGGCTTGACCGAAGCGTCACGTCAATGGATTGCAGCGGGCGCCAGGCGTCCGGATGCGCGGCGCAGCGACCGTCCTTGTCGCGCAGGCGGACCGTCAATGAATTGCGGTCGGATAGCAGCGTGCGTTTGATTTCGATTTCGCGCATGGCGCCCGGCAGCAGCTCACCTTCGGCGAAGATTGCCACGCGCTCCTCATTGACCAGCAGCTCCAGGGCAGGGGCCGCGGCCGCGCCCTGGGCTACGATCAATCGAACGCGGGCGCCGGTCAGCTCCTCGTCGGAGCGGGCGATGAAAGGAAACTCCAGCAGGGCTGCGCTCGAGTCGCGCTGGGCGCGGGTCGGACCCAACTCGACGAAGCGCTCACCGTCGGGATTGGGCGCGGCGACGGCAGCGAGCAGCAGCAGCGCGGTGATCATCGCAAGCTCGCGGCGGGCCGGGGGTTGGGCGCGAGAGGGCGCGACCGCCGCAATGAAAGCGAGAGCGCCCGCCCCATTCCTGCGAAACCGTGGCGGGCAATGCTGGAAAGCGTGCGGAGCGGCTTGTCGCGCCGGTGCCCGTCGGTCCAGCCAATCCAGGCGTCGGCGCGAGAAAACAGGGCCTGCACCAACTGGGTCTCCTGTGCCAGATTGAGGGCCACGAATCGGACCCGGACCGCGCCGCCCTCCTGATCGATGACTTCGGCCGGCAGCGGCTGCTCTTCGCCAAAGCTGAAGAGCGAGACCCAGATGCGCTCGCGCTCCGACAGCTGGAAACCTTTTGCCAATTGGATGCCGGCGCCAGCCATCCCCAGGTCGACGGTCTCCCCGCGCAGGGTCCGCCCGTCCGAGAGGCGCACCATGGCCGGCAGCCGGAGGGGGACGCGGTTGCCGACCCGCACCTGCGGCCGCTCGCAGGCAGCGGCGACACAAGCCCCAAGCAGCATTAAATTGTAGAAGGCCCAGGTGACATTGATTGCCAGCGAGTCCAGATCGCCCCGCCCTGCCCGCAGCTTCCAGAAGCCGGCGGCAATGGCGGCGCAATTGACCAGGATCAGCACCAGATAGGGGCGCGCGATCCGTGCATCGAAGAAGGAGCGGTCGATGCGGCCGCCTTTCGCGGTGACGTTGAAGGTGCCTGCGCGCGGCGCGAAGAGCGCAACGGTGGTCGGTATGGCGGTGTAATAGGCGAGACAGGTCTCGTAGACGTCGGACCAGAACGAATGGCGGAAGCGACCGTGGATGCGCGCATTGCAGGCGGTCGAATGAATCAGGTGCGGCAAGCCATACGCCACCGCCGCGAGCGGCAGCGCATTGAAGATATGCCGGCCAAAAAAGAGATAGGCGAGCGGCGCGAGGAGGAAGATCAGCCGCGGGATACCGGAGAAGAAGTGCAGCATCGCCGCGAGGTAACTGATGCGCTGCATGGGCTTGAGTCCGCGGCCAAAGAGCGGATTGTCGACGCGGAAGATTTGCGCCATTCCCCGCGCCCAGCGGATGCGTTGCCCGACATGCGCGGAGAGCGTCTCCGTGGAGAGGCCGGCGGCCTGCGGGACTTCCAGATAAGCCGTGCCCCAGCCGCGGCGGTGCATCTTCAGCGCGGTGTGCGCGTCCTCAGTGACCGTCTCGACGGCGATGCCTCCGACGTCCTTGAGCGCGCTGCGGCGCAAGAGCGCGCAGGAGCCGCAGAAGAAGGTCGCGTTCCAGGTATCGATTCCGGGCTGGATCACGCCATAAAAGAGCTCGCTCTCGCCCGGAACGGAGAAGGTGCCCAGGTTCCGCGTAAAGGGATCGGGCGAATAGAAGTGATGCGGCGTCTGCACCAGCGCGAGCTTCGGGTCGCGCAAGAGCCAGCCCATGCAGACTTGCAGGAAGGACCGGGTCGGAACGTGGTCGCAATCGAAGATGGCGATGTATTCGCCGCTGGTCTGCTTCATTGCATGATTGAGATTGCCCGCTTTCGCATGCTTGTTGTCGGGCCGCACGATGTAGCCCACGCCTGCTTCCGCTGCGAAATCGCGGAACGCATCGCGGCGGCCGTCGTCCAGGAGATAGACGCGAAGCCGATTCGCGGGCCAATCAATGCACGAAGCGGCGAGGACCGTCGCGCGGACGATCTCGAGCGGCTCGTTGTAGGTCGGAACATAGACATCTACAGTCGGCCAACTCGACAGGTCGTCCGGCATCGGTACGGGCTTCCTTCGCAGGCCCGCGACCGATTGGGCATAGGCGAGGACGAGCATCGCGCACGAATACAGCTCGGCCGCGAGAAGCATGCCGCCCAACACTGCGTCCAGGGACCATTCGCCGCCGATGGTGGTTGAGAGCCGCCAGAAGAGATAGCGCGCGGTCGCGGTAATGGAGACGAGGATGAGTGCCAGTGTGGCCAGGCGGGTCTTGCTGCGGCCCAGCAGGAGCGCGACGGTGACCGTGCCGCCGGCCAGCGCGAACTGGGTGCGCAGATCGAGCGGCGTGACCACGAAGACGGCCAGACAGGCGAAGGCAAAGAGACCCGCTGCCCCCGTGAAGAGGGCGCGGCGCGTCGCGGTGGCGGCGCTCACGGGGCGAGCTCGCGCGCGACTGCCTGCAGGTCCGAGACAACCTGCGAGCCCGGCGCGAAGTCTTCGATGCAGCGCCCCTCCACGAGCGCCTCGGGCACCGCCGTGTCGTCCTGTATGGCGGTCGGGACGAGACGCGGTCCAAGCAGGTGACGCAGCTCAGCCAAAGCGACCCGGTCGGCAGGCCGCCGGCCGTCGAATCGATTGATCAGGTACCGAGCCCGCGTACGGCGCCAGGAGCGCATCCGATAGCGTGCGAGCAAGGCCTCTGTTGCGTGGACTGCATTGACGTTCTCGCGATTGGGCCGCGCGACAATGATGACCTCGTCGGCTTCCGCAAGCGCCTGCTCGACCGCGTCGCTGGCTCCGGCAGCGGTATCGAGCACCACCGCGTCGCAGTCCCAGGCCGCTTCGACGGTGCTGGCGTGATCAAGGACGAGCGGAACGAAGCCGACGTTGCGCTCGGGCCATTCGATCTCGGCTCCGCCAGCGCCTTGCTGGACGGCCTGGATTGAGCCGCCCGCTGGGTCGACGCCGCCCGACAAGTCGCCTTTGACGCCGTGGTGGAAAGCGGTCGCAAGGCGCGGACGGACTTCCATTGGGGAACGGGTGAGAGCATCGAGACGCTCGCGGAAGTGCGCCCGCAGATCGGCGCGGGGATCGAGGTCGACTGCTGCCGCGCGCAGCCCGCGTCGCCCCAGCGTCGTAGTGAGGTTCGCAGCCAGCGTGGTCCGGCCGACGCCGCGCACCAATGAAACGAGCGCGAAGATATTGAGTCCGGCCCGCGCTGGACGCTCGTGGGCGCGCCTCGCTGGCCGCGCATGCGCGTCCCGGTAGCGGAAATCAGGCACGCTTAAATACTTCAACAGGCTGGCAACGTCCGGTGTCATGGTCCTCGCAGGACCGTAGATTGTGGACGCAAGGCCACGATTAAAAGGCTCGCTCGTCCCGGCGGCGAGCGAGCGCTTTTGCAGGAAGAGAGCCCTCAGCGACTGTCGAGGTCGATGATTCGCTCGATGGCGGAGCGGCACGCGGCGCAGAACGGCACGTCATCGCGGGTAAACATCTTGCAATCGGTCTGCGCGCGGTAATAGCCCTTCGATTCGTAATTGGCGCCTTCGAAAGCGCCCACCACGCGCGCATATTTTTCGCCGAGCAATTGCTTCATGTCGGCTGCTTGCTCTTCCTTGAAGAGCGCGTCCATCTCCGACTCGGGGCGGCGGCTGGAACGTATCTGGCGCCGCCTCGCCTGGATCCCCTTCTCGTACTCAATGAAGCCCTGTTCATTCCAGGGCGTCGGAAGCGGAACGCCGGGCGCGGTCGCCCACTTGGGGTGCTGCGGATTGGCGGTGACGTTGGGCTCCCATGGCTCGAGTCGCTCGGAGTCGCTTTGATAGGAAACGTCCGAGGTGAAGTATTCATCGGCGAGGCCGGCAATGTGGTGCCCGAACTCGTGGACGAAGACATACGGCGCCCAGAGCGAGTCGGCGGCCACCGTGCTGTACAGGTTGAAGATACCGCCGCCGCCATAGGTCTGGCCATTGACCAGGATCTCGACGAGTTCATACGGAGCCTGCGAGGCGGCCTCCCGGAAAGCACGGTTCTCAAAGGTCAAGACATAGCGCTCGGACCCAAAGGCATCATAGGTGGCGCCGAGCGGCGTGCGCTTGTGGACGCCGGTCGATGGCCGGGAGATGCCGGCCTCCGGGGAAGGCGGGCAGAGGCCCCAGACATTGAAATCGTCTCTCCGCTCCTTGAAAGGAGAGTTTTGGAAGAGCATCTCCACCAGGCGGCGCGCGTCGCTTTCGAACTTGCCGCGCTGCTGGGCGGTATAGCCATCGCCGAGGATGAGCAGATCAACATGCGTCGCGGGGTCACCCTTGTCCTGCAGCTTGAGCAGCGGACCCGCTGGCGGAGGACTCGAGTCGTCGATGAACGGGTCTTTCGGATCCACGAGCAACGACCACACCTCGCGAAAGGCATTGGTGCGCGGGTCGCGCTTCTTCAAGAGCACCTGGACGGGGGTGGCGGGCGCGGGAAACCGCAGCGACTCGGAGAAGGTGCGGGCGATCTCCTTTGCTTCGGCGGTGGTTTGCCACTCACCATAGATGGAAGAAAAGCCGCGCGAATATTGCAGCCGGTTGGTCGCGCGCTCGCGGATTTCGAAAAGGTATTTACCGCTGTTGGTCTCGTCGATTGGCTTGCCCGGATTGCCGGGCCAGGGCAGCGGCTCGAGCACTTTCCTGTCGAGCGAGAATTGCTCGCCCGCGGCGGTGCCGGTGTGGAAGTAATCGATGCGGAAGGTCCGCGGCGCAGTGACGGAGAGGACGAGGCACAGGAGGATCATGCGCGCTGTGTATCGCTACTACGCCGCGCGCACCAGAGGGGGAGTGTTCGAGTTGCATCTCTTGTTGCTGGCTGTCGGCAGAATCCGGCCCGGCTTCTTCTTGCCCTCAGCGATAGCACCAAAAGCGTCAGTCGGCGCCGCAACAGGGTTTTTAGCCCTTTACCAGTATCTCCCTCGAGTAGTGGCGCGCCGTGCTCCCGGCCGCGAGCTGGACCCTATGCGCTTGTCGACCCTTCGCGCAGAAAACCGACGCTCCCATCCATTACGATGCCCCATGGTGGCGCTAACAGACGACTCCAGGGGAGGGCCTACTTTGGGCCGTCTACTGGAGGGGCGGCAAGCTTGAAGAAGTGGTTCGGCTGCGGCCGGAACTCTAGCCGACCGAACTCGTCATACGTGGCTGATAGCTTGTTGTTTTTAGTCTCGGTGATGCCCAGCCGATTTCTCATCTGGACGGTCGCCGCGTGCCGCGCGATCGCTTTGCCATCGGGGGCAATCACCGCGTTGCTTGTAGTTTCCAGAATTCGGCACTTCATTCACTTCGGTTTGGCTTGCAGAGAGAAAAGACTCTCAGTCTCGGATAATAAGTTATCCAAATCGGCGAGCCTGACGCCTTTCTCCTCCTGCCTGCTATCAACAAGCGCCACGATCGCGCGCGCGGTACTCACAAGAGCATTCATTCGAGGGCCCAGACCGGGGGTACGGGTCATCCCAGACCTGTAACCGTCAGCAGTTCTGGCCGACGCGAAATGCATCACCTCGGTTGGGCCGTGAAAAAGCAGACCGACCTCATCACCCTCCGGCAAAGGAGGATTCCGGACCTCTTGCAATGCTTTGTCCCATAGACGGTAGAGACGATTGCAATAGCCGTCCGGGACTTCCATCTGCCGGTGCACTACTTCCGGTGCCGGAGGAGAAGCGTCCAGAGAAACAGAACCTGGGCGCAACGTATGGTGACGCTGAGCAAGAGCAGCGCGGGCATTGCGGTTAGCACGAGCTGTTTCTAAAATACATTGAGGCCTCTCTTCAATCGAGGCCTCGATGTACAACGCTTCTTCCGGTTTCACACTCGGCAGCAATACGTATTCCAGTGACCTGTTTCCCTTCGGAAGAAGAAGTTCCGCTACCACCTCTTCGTAGGCGATCTGGCTCGTAGTGTACTGACCAAAGCTACCCGGCTCGGCCCAAAGATGATCTGGCCGCGTAACAGTTGGTCTGGGATTACGCGCATCTTGTGCTACTCCGAATAAAAGAATGAACGCAAGCATTAATGTTCCCCCTGCATCACGTGCGTCCATTAGTGGTTTGGTAAGGTAAGTGGAAGATCTCACGTAGAGATCGACTCGAGAAGACTTCTGATTGGCGAAGTCTATATAATCCCTGATCTGCTGAGTCAAGCTCTGCGACTTTACGTTTTTCACCTCGCTGAGAACACCGGGCAGTAGTCCGTCAGCGATGCGTGTGCGGCCATTGATCTGGAAGGAACCTTTCGGACCTATGTCTTCGGCCGCGCGAATTGCGGCCTCGCCAACCTGCCCCGCGCGCACCGGCGTCGCCCCTCCACGAATGTTCGAGATGCCTTCGGCAGCCTCCACCGCTTGTACTACCGAGGCCGTCCGACTTTCCGCAGCGATCTCGGACAAGAAAGGGAAGATTATACCGGCGGTGCTTAAGAGAGACAGGCTGCGGTCGGTCCAGTCCAGCTTTTGACCTGTGAAGGCGTCCACGCCCGTAATGAATTCACCCGGCCCGTGCAACCAGCCAAAAGCGACCCGAGCAGCAACTGGGTACCCTGTTGTTGCCGGATCACTGCCGTGGACTCGGGTAGCGCTTTCGGCTTCCCCCTAGCTCTCCTCCTCCTTTTGCGTCAGCGCCAGAAGATCGGCCAATATCTGCGGCGCCCTTTACGTCGGTCAGCGGTGCTTTTAAAGAGAATGTTCCCAGGTCTGTCCTCGACCCGTTCTTCTCGTTCACCCCGAGATGTACGGCTCCGGCCGCTGGCCCGCTCTGCTTGATCGCTCCAGACAACGGACCGATCGTCTCTGCTCCGCAAACATGTGACCCGGTTTGCGTTACACACTCGGTTTGATAGCCGGTCGGGTCTACCCCGCTCAGCGGATTGGGCCCGCGATCGATCTTATTGCAGTTAAATCGCACGGAGCGGTGACGCAGTAGTGTTAACCCATGAGGCAGAAATCTCTTTTGAAAAGCCGTCACCAAACTCGATTGTGTACACTCGAGAGCCTAGAGCGACGATCGGGCTGAATCCTCTATAAGACCGATCCCTTGCGTGCAGGGGATCGACGG
>JANYKT010000158.1 GCA_025358085.1 Deltaproteobacteria bacterium
CGCGGCCGCGAGAAGCTCGAAGCGGTGCGGGCCGGCCTTGCGCGGGAGGACGCCAGGGCAGCGTCTCTGCCGATCCTGCTCGGTGATAGCCAGGATCAGGCGTCGATGGACGCGCTCGCCAAGGCGACCCAGGTCGTCTGCACGACCGTTGGCCCCTACATCAAATACGGCCACGCGCTTGCAGCCGCGTGTGCCAACCATGGAACTCATTACTGCGATTTGACCGGCGAAGTTCCTTTCATGCGCGAGGTGATTGATCGCCACCACGCCCGCGCAAGAGAGACCGGCGCCCGCATCGTTCACACCTGCGGCTTCGACTCGATTCCTTCGGACCTCGGCGTGCTGGTGATCCACGAACGCGCCAAGGCGCTGGGAAAGAAGCTCGCCTGGGTGCGTTTCTTCGCTGGCGAGACCAAGGGAGGCTTCAGCGGCGGCACGGTCGCGTCGATCCTGGCCCTCATCGATGCGGCGAAGCGCGATCCCGGGATGCGACGAATCTTGCGAGACCCCTACGCGCTCGATCCCGATCCAAAAGCAGCGGGGCCTGACGGGCCCGATCAGCTGGGCGTGCGCTTTGATCCCGACCTGGGAATGTGGACCGGGCCCTTCGTGATGGCGGCCGTCAACACGCGCGTCGTGCGTCGCTCAAATGCGCTCCTCGGTCACGCTTACGGACCGTCCTTCCGCTATTCGGAGGCGATGAGCTTCGGCAAGGGGCCCAAAGGTTTCGTCACCGCGTCGGCCGTGAGCGCGGGGTTGATCGCGTTTTTGGCTGCGGCATCGCTCCGGCCCACGCGACGGCTCCTCGAAAAAACCGTCCTCCCGGGGTCGGGCGAGGGCCCCTCGAAAGAAGCGCGGGAGGCCGGATATTTCCGGATCCGTTTTGTGGCCGAGACTGAAGCCGACGGCGGCGTCCCGGTGCGTATTACCGGCCGCATCGAAGGCAAGAGCGATCCCGGTTACGGCGAGACGGCCAAGATGCTCTCCGAGTCGGCGCTGTGCCTCGCGCGCGATGGAACGAGCCTCGCGCCGGGAGGGGGCGTGCTCACACCGGCATCGGCCATGGGCATGCGGCTGGTCGAGCGCCTGCGCTCAGCCGGCATGGTCTTCGAGGCCTCTTGATCAGATTTCGATCAGTCCTTTGCGCAAACCCTCGGTGACCGCTTCGACGCGGCTGTTGACCTCGAGCTTCTCGTAGATGTGCTCGAGGTGCGTGCGCACGGTGGCGCGCGAGAGCGTCAACACTTGCGCCGCCTCGCTGTTCGAGAGCCCTTTGGCAATGAGCCTGAGGATCTCAATCTCGCGCTCCGTGAGCGGCCGCATGGTGGGCTCGGCGCGGTGCCCCGGGGGCAGCGGCGGTGGCGGCTCGACAGCGCCATCCTCAGGCACGCGGAAGTGCTTGAGCAGGCTGCGCGCGAGCGAAGGCTGGATGACGCTGCCGCCCGCCTTGACCTCGCGAATGGCATGCACGATGCGCTCGGTGGTCGCGCCCTTGAGCAGGTATCCCGAGGCTCCGGCCTTGACCGCCTCGATCACCTTCTCCTCCTCGTCGAAGATGGTGAAGATGAGCACCTCGACCGCGGGCCATTTTCTCTTCACTTCGCGCGTCACCTCGATGCCGCTCATTCGCGGCAGACCCAGATCCTGGAGGATGACGTCGGGCTGGCGCTTCTCCAGCTGGTTCAGCGCGGCCTCGCCGGAAAGCGCGGTGCCGATCACCTCGATCCACTCGGACTCCTGCAGGCTCTTGAGCTGGTTTTTCAGGATCTGCGGCTGATCTTCGACGATGAAGACCTTGATCTTCTCTGCGGGCTTGGCGGGCGCGGCGCTCATCGGACGCTCCTCTTGAAGGCGGGCCCTCAGCCTACCCCCCAAGTCCCTGGAGGTTCCAGCCGGGGCGCGCACGGAAGCTCCAACGTCGCGGGCCGGTCCGCGCGAAGGCGAGCGAGTTCCCTCACGTAAAGCGCGTGCAGCGCCAGGGTTTCGTCGGCAAGGTTCGAAGGCGTCAGCGCCGCGCTTGACCGCGGCGGGAGACATCGAATGATGACATGGCCCGGCGTCGAGACCAGCCGGCCGGGCCCGTGCAACTCATAAGCTCCATCGATCAGCATCGGTACGACCGGCGCGCGGCTGTTGAACGCGAGGTGCAGTGCGCCCTTTTTGAAGGGCAGCAATTCGCCCTCGAGGCCGCGCGTCCCCTCCGGCGCGATGAAGACGGTGAGCCGGCTCCGCGCCATGCGCCGCGCAGCCCCGTCGAGCGTGATCTTCGCGCGCCCGCTGTTGCCGCGGTCGATGATGAGAAATCCGAGGAGATAAACGGTGAGGCCCACCACCGGGTACGAGAGGATCTCGCGCTTGAGCGCGGCGACGCTGCCCGCCGGCATCACCGCGGTGACCAGGAATGCGTCGAGCAGCGAGCCGTGATTGAAGGGAGTGATCTTCATCTCGTCCGCATCGAGGTACTCCGCGCCCTGCAACTCGTAGGTGATGCTGGCTAATTTCAGCATGGTGCGGCCCCAGAAGCGCAGCAAGAACGGCGAGAGGCGGCGCGAGAACAGGCCGAAGGAGAGGAGCGTCAACAGCGATGCGCCCACGCCGAAGAGCAGGGTAAAGAGCCAGCTGCTGATGATCTGAACGAGGCCGCGCAAGTGCATCGGGCGAGTCTGCCTGACTCCGCACAGATGCGCCCCTCTGCTGCAGCGTTCCTGCGATCTGGAAGATCCAGACGTCGGTCGCCTTGCCGGTCAGCGTGACGTCGGCGGCGATGGTCACCCCACTCGTCCACTTATAAAGACCGGGAGTCAGCGTCATTCCGCCGATTGCGCCGGTGGCCAATTCGAGGAAGTCTGGCGTCGGGCGGCTGGCGGCGTCGGTATATGCAGTGATCATATCGTTGATTGCCGTCGTCAGCTTGACGGGAGTGGGCGAGGCCTGGTCGGCGGCGTAGACCTTGCCGACCACCTGCACCGCGGTCGCGTAGCCGGTGGCATCGGTCAGGGCAAAGGCTGTGATGTAGCTCTCGGCGGCGGGACTGATGCCCATATCCCCGATGATTCCCGAAATTGGAACGTTGGTGATCGCGGTTTCAGCGAGGATGACGGAATTGGCGGACGTCCCGAGCAGCGCGGGCGCGCCGAATTGTCGCGTCCCGAGAGGGCCAAGGGCTCTCGCGGCGCCTGTCCGGTAGTGAGCTATCCAGGTCGATAGGTTCTCGTCATCGAGGTTTCAAACGCGCCCGGCAGGATCGGGCAAGGGGCACTACACTCTTGCAACACTGTTGCCGCGGTGCCGGCAAAAGAACGGAATAGCTCCTTGAGCATTGCCTTTATTACTCATCCTGCTTGCCTGCTCCACGAGATGGGAGAGGGGCATCCCGAGCGGCCGGAGCGTCTCTGGGCCCTCGAGGACAAGCTGATCGCCTCGCGGCTGGATCAGCTCATCATCCGCGCCGAGGCCCCGGCGGCGACGCGGGAGCAGCTGCTGCGCGTGCACGACGCGGGCTATCTGAACGCTATCGAGCGCCACTCGCCGCAAAGCGGGCGGTTTGATATCGACCCCGATACATCAATGAACCCGCACACGCTCGAGGCCGCGCTGCATGCGGCAGGGGCGGCCGTATTGGGAACCGACCTGGTCATGGCCGGCAAGGCCCAGGCTGCCTTCTGCGCGGTCCGGCCGCCCGGTCACCACGCCGAGCGCGCGCGTGCGATGGGCTTCTGCTTCTTCAACAACGTCGCGGTGGGCGCGGCCCACGCGCTGGCGCACCACGGCCTTGCGCGCGTCGCCATTGTCGATTTCGACGTGCACCACGGCAATGGCACCGAGAACATTTTCCGCGACGATCCGCGCGTCTTGATGGTCTCGACTTTCCAGCACCCGTTCTATCCGGCGAGCGGTATCGAGGGCCGGTCGGAGCGCATGGTCAACGTTCCGCTTGCCTCGGGGAGTTCGGGCAAGGAGTTCCGCGCCGCGGTGACGGAGCACTGGCTGCCGGCGTTGGAACAATTTTCGCCGCAGATGCTCTTCATCTCCGCCGGGTTCGATGCCCACCGCGACGACGGGCTGGCTGAACTGCGATTGATGGAAACCGACTATGCCTGGGTCACGCAACAGCTTCGCGCGGTCGCGGCGCGGCATGCGCAGGGCCGCATCGTCTCGACGCTCGAGGGAGGATACGACCTGGGCGCGCTCTCGCGCAGCTTCGCCGCGCACCTCGGCAACCTGATCCCCTGATTCAAAGCACCTTGGTCGCCGCGGTCCTGCCGTGGAAGGTGAAGCCCAGGCTCGCGCAGACCCTCCGCATCCGGATGTTGTCGGGGAGGATCTCCGCGACGATGCGCGCGAGGCCCCAATCGCGGCCCACGTCGAACAGCCGCGTCAGGAGGGCGCGACCCAGGCCCTGCCCTTGCACGGCGTCGCTGATCAAGAGCGCGAACTCGGCATCGCGCGTGCCAGGCAGACGCATCAAGCGAGCCACGGCGCTGATCCCGGCAGAGGCCGGCGAGGCGTGCTCGGCCACCAGCGCCATCTGCCGGTCGTAGTCGAGAAAGCAGATACGAGCGAGCCGGTCGTGGGCCACGCGCGTATCAAGCTTGAGAATGCCCGCGTAGCGATCGTGCACGCTGCTGTCCGAGAGAGTCTGGTGGAACCGCACCATCTTCGGCTCGTCCTCGGGGCGGAGCGGGCGAATGCTGACCACTTCGCCACTCTTCAGCTTGACCGTACCGACGTATTGAGTTGGATAGGGCCGGATGGCGGACACCGGCAGGTCCGCGTCGGCGATTTCGCTGCCGTGCAGGACGATGCGCGCGTCGAGCGCAAGCAGCCGCTCCGGGGAGGCGAGCAAAGGATTGATATCGATCTCCTTGATTGCCGGCTGCTCAATCACCAGCTGGCTGAAGCGCACCAACAGCTTCTCCAGCTCCAGCAGGTCGACGCCCGCGCGCCCGCGCACGCCGCCGAGCGCCCGGTAAATCAGGGTCCCTTCCATCATCCGCCGCGCGAGCGTGGTGTTGAGTGGCGGCAGCCCCAGCGAGCGGTCCTTGAAGACCTCGACCAGGACGCCGCCGGTGCCAAAGAGCAGCACCGGTCCGAATTGCGGATCAATGCTGCTGCCGACGATGAGCTCATATCCGTCGGCGCGGATCATCGGCTGCACGGTGACACCTTCGAAGTCCGCGGCCGGTACCGCGTCGCGGATAGCTGCGAACGCCGCGCGGACCCCCTGCGCGTCGCGCAGGTCGAGCCGGACGCCGCCCACGTCGCTCTTGTGCGTGATGGTCCGCGAGTTCAGCTTGAGCACCACGGGGTAATGGAGTGAATCGGCCTCACGCACCGCCTCGTCGGCCGACGCCGCGGCCCGCGTCTCGACGGTAGGAATGCCGTAGGCCGCGAGCGTCTGCTTCGACTCCAGCTCGGTGAGGAGCGTGCGGCCCTCTGCCCGCGCGGCCCGGACGATCTCTCCCGCTTTATCGTGCGCGCCCACGGCCTCGTCGGCGAGCGTCGGCGTTTCGTAGAGCCCGCCCAGATTGTAGGTATACTTCCACATATAGTTGAAGATTCGCGCCGCGGTATCCGGATATTCGAAAGTCGGGATCCCCGCGTCGGAGAGGATGCGCCGCCCGGCCGCGGTCCCGGTGCCGCCCATCCAGCTCGCGAGCACCGGCTTGTCGTAATACTTTTTTGCAAAGGGCTTGAGTCGCTCAGCCGTCTGCATGGGCTCGGTCATGTCCTGCGGCGTCAGGATCACCAGGAGCCCGTCGCTCTCCTTTTCTTCGCCGGCGACATCCAGCGCTTTGGCATAGCGCTCCGGATCGGCGTCGCCGAGGATATCAATTGGATTGCCGTGACTCCACTGCGGCGGGAGCAGCGCGTCGAACTTCGCCAGGGTCGCCGCGGAAAGCCTGGACAGCTCACCCTTGCCGGCGACGAGCGCGTCGGTGGCGAGGACGCCGGGCCCTCCAGCGTTGGTGAGAATGGTCAGGCGGCGGCCCCGAGGGCGCGGCTGCTTGCCCAGCGTATCGGCCATATTGAAGAGGTCTTCAATTGAATCGACGCGCAATACGCCAGTCCGGCGGAAAGCGGCGGTGAGCACTTCGTCGCTGCCCGTGAGCGTCCCGGTGTGCGAGGCGGCGGCGAGCGCAGCCTGCGCGGTGCGGCCTCCTTTAATCACAATGATTGGCTTGCGCAGCGCCACCTCGCGCGACGCAGAGAGAAATGCGCGGGCGTCGCCGATCGACTCCATATAGATAAGGATGCTGCGCGTCCGGCCGTCGGTGTCGAGGTAATCGATCAGATCGCCCCAGCCGACATCGAGCATCGAGCCCAGCGAGGCCAGCGCGCTGAAGCCCACGTTCTCCCGAAGGCTCCAATCCAGAATGGCAGTCTGCAGCGCTCCGCTCTGGCTGAGGAACGCGACGTCGCCTTTGTGGGCCATGGCGCCCGCGAAGGTGGCATTGAGGCCAGTGACGGGGCACATCACGCCGAGGCAGTTGGGGCCGACGATGCGCATCCGCGCCGCGCGCGCAATCTCGAGGACCTCTTTCTCGAGACGCACGCCCTCGGCGCCCGTCTCCTTGAATCCGGCGGAGATGATGATGGCGCCGCGGATGCCAGCCGCCGCGCACTCCCGGATGACGCCGGGTACGGTGGGCGCGGGCGTGACCACGACGGCGAGATCGATTGGCTCCGGCACCGCGGCCACGCTGGGATAGCTCCTGATTCCGAGCACGCTTTTGCGATTGGCGTTGACCGGGAAGACCGTCCCACCGAACGGACTGGCGATTAGATTGCGCAGCACCGTGCGGCCGACGCTGCCCGCGCGCTCGGTGGCGCCGATGACCGCCACGCTGCGAGGCGCGAAGAACACCTCCAGCGGGTGGCGCACGCTGCCGCCGAGCACGTCCGCCGAAGGATCGCTTGCGCTGGTCTGCTTGACTTGCTCTTGCATAAGGACGGATTAGGCGCATCTGGTACACAAGTCGAGAACGGGGCCCTCGGCCGTCTGTCCATTTTCGCGAGACTTTTAGCTCGACCGCCGTCGAAGTCGCACTGATCGGACAAGCCATGACCGGTACCCCTCGAGCCAGGCGATTCCCGCACAGCGTCCTCGACTTTGAAGGGCTCGCCGGGCTTTCCGAGGGGGAAGTCCTCGCTCGCCTGCGGCAGGAGGGGCCGAACGAACTCCCGGCGCAGCAGCAGCGCAATCTTTTCGCGCTCGTCTTCGAGGTGATGCGCGAGCCGATGTTCCTCATGTTGGTCGCGGCGGGCGTCCTCTATCTGCTCATGGGCGAGCGGAAAGACGCGTTGATGCTGCTCGGCTTCGTCTTCGTTGTCATCGTCATCACCATCGTCCAGGAGAGACGCACGGAGCACGCGCTCGAGGCGCTGCGCGATCTCTCGAGCCCGCGCGCCCTGGTGATTCGCGGGGGAGCGCGCCGTCGTATTGCCGGGCCCCAGGTGGTGCGCGGCGATCTGGTCGTGCTGGTCGAGGGCGATCGAGTCCCGGCCGACGGCCTGCTCCGGCGGGCGCTCCACCTCGCAACCGACGAGTCGTTGCTGACCGGCGAATCGGTCCCGGTCCGCAAGCTTCCCTCCTCCGACGCGAGCGTGCTCGACCGGCCCGGCGGGGATGACCTTCCCTCGGTGTTCTCGGGGAGCCTGGTTACCGCCGGGCAAGGAATTGTCGAAATCCTCGCCACCGGCGCGCGCTCGGAGCTGGGCAAGATCGGCAAGGCGCTCGGAGAAGGCATGCGGGGCAGGCCCGAGCCGACTTTCCTGCAGCGAGAGACAAACCGCATCGTCCGCACTCTCGCCATCGTTGGACTCGGAGCCTGCTTGGTTGTGGTAGCGGCCTATGCGTCCACGCGCGGCGGGGGCCTCGAAGCCTGGAAGCAGGGCGCGCTCGCCGGCGTCGCCATGGCCATGGCCATCCTGCCCGAAGAATTTCCCATGGTGCTCACCATCTTCCTCGCGCTCGGCGCGTGGCGGCTGGCGCGCAGCCGGGTGCTGACGCGGCGAATGCCTGCCGTCGAAATGCTGGGTGCCGCGACCGTGCTTTGTGTGGACAAGACTGGCACGCTCACTCGCAATGAGATGACGCTGCGCAAGCTCTTCATCAAGGGTGCCGAATGCGATCTGACAACGCTTGAAGGCGCGCTGCCCGAAGAGCTGCACGGGCTGCTCGAGCACGCGATCCTTGCCAGCAAACGCGACCCCTTCGACCCGATGGAGCGCGCGCTTCACGAGGCCGGCGACCGGCTCATTCGAAACACCGAACATCTGCACCCGGCCTGGTCCCTCGCGCGCGAGTATCCGCTGACGCCCGGCTTGCTCGCGGTCAGCCACGCCTGGCGCAGCGGAGACGACGACTTCGCTTTGGTGTCCAGCAAGGGTGCGCCCGAGGCCATCGCCGATCTTTGCCATCTCTTGCCGGAGCCGCGCGGGGCGCTGTTGCGCGAGGTCGACCGCCTCGCGTCGCAGGGGCTGCGCGTGCTCGGCGTTGCGCGCGTGGTGGCGCCCTTGCGCGAGCTTCCGGAGGAGCACCACGACCTCGCCCTGGAGCTGGTCGGCTTGCTGGGCTTCGAAGACCCGCTGCGTCCCTCGGTGCCCGGTGCGGTGGCCGAGTGCCAGACCGCGGGCGTGCGAGTCGTGATGATTACCGGCGACTCGCCCATGACTGCGCAGAGCATCGCGCGACAGGCGGGACTCTCGGGCTGCGATCAAACCATCACCGGTCCCGAGCTCGAGCTGATGTCCGATGACGAGCTTGCCCGGCGCGTCTCACAGGTACAGATCTTTGCCCGCGTGGTCCCCGAGCAGAAGCTGCGTATCGTCAATGCTCTCAAGGCCAATCACGAAATCGTCGCCATGACCGGAGATGGCGTCAATGACGCTCCTGCATTGAGGGCGGCGCATATCGGCATCGCGATGGGCGGCCGCGGCAGCGACGTGGCCCGCGAGGCGGCGGCCCTGGTGCTGCTCGACGACGACTTCTCCTCCATCGTCGGCGCCGTCCGGCTGGGCCGGCGCATTTATGACAACATTCGCAAGGCCATTGTCTTCGTCATCGCGGTGCACGTCCCGATCGCCGGTCTGTCCATCCTGCCGGTCTTCTTCTCTGACTGGCCGCTCTTGTTATTGCCGATTCATATCGTCTTCCTCGAACTGATCATCGATCCTTCCTGTTCGCTCATCTTCGAAGCCGAGCAGGCGGAGGCCGACGTCATGCAGCGTCCCCCGCGCCCGCGCGATGAGCGGCTCTTCTCCGCTTCTATTGTCGGCACCGCGCTGCTGCAGGGCTTGAGCATTCTCGTCGTCTGTCTGGCGGTCTTCCTGCTCGCTCACCGAAGCCACTCCCCCGAGGCCGCGCGCGCGCTCACTTTCGCTGCCCTGGTCGTCGCCTTCCTGGTCGTCATCCTGGTCAATCGCTCCTGGACGAGATCGGCACTGTCAATGCTGCGCGTGCCCAACGCGGCCCTGCGCTGGGTCTTGCTGGGCGCGTCCGCTTTTCTCGCGCTGGCGCTGCTGGTCCCGTTCGCGCAGCACCTGTTTCACTTTGCGCCGCTGCACGCTGCGGACTTGCTGCTGAGCCTGGGCGCGGGCTTTCTCTGCGTGCTCTGGTTCGAATGGGTAAAGCGCGCGCGGCGGCTCGCCAGCCCTGGCCGCATTTGATGTCGCTCGCGACCTGTTTGCCGAATCGCACGGGACAGGCAAGCAGATGCCGAGGGTGGTCAAGTTGAGGCTCTTCTTGGGGCCGGGCGGCAACCGAAGGGGCCGCTCGGAGTGGTCACTTTACTAGTGTCAGGCGCAACGCCGACTCGTGCTAAGCACCGCCAATGACGGATCTGCGCTCTCTCCTCGATGCATCTCGAATCGATGTTTCCAGCTTCCGACTTGATCAAGGATCCTTGCCGCTCGGTCTGCTAACCACCACAG
>JANYKT010000173.1 GCA_025358085.1 Deltaproteobacteria bacterium
GCTCAATGCCCAGGTCATCGCCGAGCGCCTCACCGAGCGCGCGGAGCATTTCATCCTCGAAGGGAAGAGCTATCGGACCAACGCCAGCTGAACAGGACTTCCCCTGGAAAGGAAGAACAGGCCCGGTGCCGCTCACTACAGCAGCGGCGCCGTGTGCTCGCTCTGCGTCAGCCCCCACTCAGGCGAAGAACCGCTCCGCTTCCACCGGCCGGGTCCCTGGGTACCGGTGATTCCGGTGAAAGTGGGACCCTCGGAGACCGGTGGCGACATTGCTGCTTATTGTTCTGACGCGATTGGGCAATCCCTCCTATTTCCTGCCCGTCATTTCGGGCGGTCTGGAGCGATTCCAGTGCGAGCCGACATGCGGCTACCGCTTCACGGGGGGGGCCGAGTGCGGAGTGCTGCTTCGGCGTCGCGCACGAATGTGACCGCTCGAACGAGGTCGGGCGAAGCGTTGCCGGGCATCGGCACTTCGACGAACACGTACCCTTGGTGTCCCATGCTGCGCAGCAAGGCGTTCCAGTCCATTGGATCGAGTGTGAGACGTTCCTGCATTGAATGCGCGTCTCCGGCGTACCCGTCGCTGCTGCGTTCGTAGCGCACCAGCAGCCCTCAAGAGTAGTGTCAGCCCGTCCCTGCCGCGCCTTGCATCAAGCGCTTCAATTTGCTGCGAATCGAGGACAAGCTCGGAGCGGATCTCGGCAGGTTGCGCTCCTTGGCTCAGCGTGATCCCGATGGCTTCCGGGCAGGTCATGTAACCCAAGGCAACACACGCGCCCGTGGATGACTCCGCTAGAGTTTCGACGCGGAGCGATAGAATGCGTGTTCGCAAGTCCGGGGCGGAAGAGCCGGCAATCCGCAGCCTAAGCAAGAGACGTGACCGCCGAAGGGTCGAAAGACCGTTGAGTTCGAGAAACGTGGCCTCTGCCTGAACAAGGCCTCCGCTGATACCGAACTGGATCGTGTTCATGGGAGGGGTATCTAGACTAGGCGCGTGGCCTGCTTAGTCAAGCGCGGGGCGAGGCCCCGCGCCGTGCGTGCGGCAGCGAATCGAGCGGGCCGGGAACCCCCGCGGGGGGATCCTGTTCCAGTGGGTGTTACGGGTTGGCCGGCTTCTCGACGTTCAAAGCCAGATCGTTGGAAAAGACCGTGCCACGAAGCCGGGGGCGCCCGCCGATGTGGTCCTTGCCTGACCAGGACGAGTAAGCGGCGCGGCCAACCCACGCGCCTTTGCCTGCGGGCACGCCAACCATTCCCTTTAACTCAAGCCGTTCGCCTGGGGCCAGCCAGAGGAAGCGCGCTTTCACTGGCTCGAACCGGATCGGCAGGGATTCAAACATTGTCGCCCCCGCCTCCTTTGATTCGGCAGAGTCCGGAAAACCCGCCGAGACGAACACCTCGTCGCCGTCTGCTGGGGCTTGCAGGCCGGCGGGGTGGGTGATCCACATGCCTTCCGTGCCAAGCGCGACGAAGGCCAGCGTGATCTCGGCGGCCCCTGCGGCACGCAGCGTCGGAGCCATATGCGCCTCGAGTCTCATCGCCGACTTCGGCGACTTGAGCGCAGCGTTTTTGAGCTGCGAGACGCGCTGGAGCCACGGGGCGAGATGCTTGGCGAAAGGTGTGACGGCAAACGCCACTTCGCCGAGTTCCCCGGCCGCCACCACCGACACCCGGCTCTGAAGGTCGCGCGGATCCGCGGGCTTCGAAGGAGGCTGGTCGAGCGGCGTCTGGCCCAGGATGATGAGCGTTTGCTTTACGTCCTGCGGCGAGAGCCTGCCCTCGAAGGTGCCGATCGCCTCCTCGCCCACGTTGGCGGTGGACCGTGTGGAACGAAACGAGACGACCCCATCGCCGGACAGCCGCAGCACTTGCTCCATGAAGCGGCCGCGGTGGAACGAGACCTCGATACCGCACCGCTCGATCAGCGCGGGCTCGGCCATCACGCGATCCAGCACGGGATTGAACGACGGAGTCATGAAAGCCTCATCGCTTGTGCGCCTCGAAGACGTAGTCCTTGCCATACGAAGTCTTGATCGCGTCGTGCAGCAGGTCCGCAAAAGAGTGCAGGTGGCGGGCCTTCACCTGCGTCAGGTTCATTCCCATGATCGAATCGTGGTCGAGCCCGGAGACGAGCCCATCGCCGTCCGGCAACGACGGATCGACCGCTCCGCCCGCGTACTCGTCGGGGTTGTCCAGCAAGTGGCCTGCCTCATGTGAAGCCATTTGAACCTCCGGATCGCCGAGGAACCAGATCGCGGCGTTCGACCGCAGATTGCCACGGCAGAAGAGCAGGACCTTCGGATCATACCTAGTAACGACGTTGAAGGTCGCCGAGACCTCCACGGGAACGGCGCAGCACTTCTCATGGGAGGCCTCGTGCCGCCGCAGCACGAACTTGTGCGACCACCGTGTCGCGATGTCGTGCGCCCAAGCATCGCGCTTGCTCTTGGCGATGCCTCCCGCGAAGTCCCAAGGGTCGAGCGCCTCGGGCCAAGTGCCGCGGGCGCCGTTGCATTCGAACTTGCCCGCTCCAACAGCGTAGAATGCTACTGCGGTGTACAGGCTGTCCTGATCGGGGTCACCCTGCACGAAGCCGATGGCCTTCAGCTTTTTCCAGCCGGTGCCGTCGTGATACTCATCAGGCGTCATCGGATTGGCGTTCGTCGACGACTCGCGGGCCCAACGAAAGCCTTCCTCGTCGCAGCCCCCCGCTTTTCCGGTGACGCCAAGGGAACTTAGGTCAACCCGATATCCGCCCCACCCTTGCATCACCCTGAGGTTGAGGTGAACCTGGGCTACGCCCTTGTCGAGCGTCTGGGAAAAGCGGGCGTCAACCTGGAAGATTCCCCAGGTGCGGGTTTGCGCAAACGACGCTGCAGGAGCGGTTGAGAAGGGCTTCAGCTCGATCTTGGCGCTCAGCTTGCCCTTGAGCTTCGCGTCCTTCGCGAGCGCCTCGACGGCGACGGAATCCTGCAGCTTGTCCCCGTGGAAGAACGCGATCCCGGCCGCCTCCCACTCGTGCTCAATCTTCCCCCCGAGCGCGCTCAACTTGAGCACTCCGCCACCGGAGGGAGCGGGCTTGAGTTCAATGTGGACCTCCGTTCCATCGGGAAGATCGGTGGTCCCGCGGAGGGTCACCTTATCGCCGCAATGCGCGGTCGCGGCCGACCACGCGAGGTCGAGGTGAAACTCCTTTTCCGGGAGACCCGCCTCGTGCGCGGCAGGCCGCACAGGCGCAGGCACAGAGGTTGACGGCGGATGGACGGCCGGTTGTGTCTGGGGCGGCGTGCCCCGATGGCCGCCGATGACGGGAGGCACTTGCGGCGCACGATGCTCGCCGATCTTTGGACGTTGCGCGATGGGTCGCGGTGCCGCTGATGCAAGACCTGCGTTCTCCGCGTTGTCGCCAGCTGCGGCTTTCCCGCCGCCGGATTTTTCGCCGCCGCCGGAGTCATTGTCCCCGCCGCCAGAATCATCCCCGTCCGCATCCTCGTCCAGCACGAATTGGTATTCGCCCGCCGGCACGTCGGTGAGATGCACTTCGCCCCTGGCGTCGGTCATGACGACGATTTCGCTGGCGTCGCTCAGCGTGACCTTGCCGGACGCGCCCTTGACCGGGTTGCCCGCCGCGTCCGTGAGCGTGATGTCAATGGCGGTGAGCGCCCCGGCCAGATCGAGGATCTCGACTGTGTATGAGCCGTCCGGCTCCTCGTCGATGTGCACGTGGCCGTCGGAGTCCGTCGTTGCTTCCAGCTCCTGACCGCCGGCGAGGTGGATCTTCACCTGCCTGTCGGCGACGGGCTTGCCCTCGTCGTCCTGCAAGGTGAAGTCGATGAAGCTCTTCTTGTCGTCGTCCGCCGGCTCCGTCGGATCGGCAGGATCGTCGGTCGGGTCCGTGGGATCGCCCGGTTGATCAGTCGGACCGGCCGGGTCTTTGACGCCGTCGTTGGACGAGTCGCCCCACTTGTCGCGGGCGACGTAGAAAATGACGTTGTACCCGGCGGCGTCGTAGAAGTGATTTGCCTCGGTGATGAGGTAGTGGCCGCCGTAAGCGCCCACCTTCTTGAGGTTCACCATCGCGCCCGGCTTCACGTTCGGGTCGCCCTGCACCTCGACCTCGGCGGTGATGAATTCCAGGGCTCGCCTGGTCAGCGCCGCCTTGGCCACTGTGTCGGCGTGCTCCTGGGTGTTGACCTTTGACTCGACAATGCTGAACTCGATCCTGGTGCTGCCGAACTTCGACTTGTCGGCGCCGGGCGTGCCGCCGGGCACGGTCCAAAGCCCCTCGCCGCTCGCTGCCTTACCGGTGATCTCGGCCTTGCCATCCGTGTCCCATGCGCCGACCTTGACCGAGACTGGCGACTTGCGGAAGTTCGCGCTGGGCAAGAACGTCTTGAGGTTCTCGCCGAAGGTGAAGGTGCAGTCGTCCGTGGAGGAAAGCTCGACGCGCTCGAAGTGGAGGTCGCTGCCGTCCACCCAGAACATGTAGCCTTCGAGATCCGCCATCTTGCGGAGGAAGTCGAAGTCGCTTTCGTTCGCCTGGAACCGGAACATCTTCACCGGCGCGGGCGACCCCGCACGCGTCTTGGCTGTGAGGCCGTGCAGGCCGGCGATGGCCTGGACCACGTCGAGAGGGGTGGCGTCCTGGTAGGTCTTGGTCTTGTGGCCGCGCATCAGCCGATGCGAGCGGTCCATGCCCCGCAGCACGATGACGGTAGGCCCGCTGCGCTCGAGCTCCGTGCGCCACGCGGTCACCTCGCCATCGAAGACTTTCTTGAGCTTTCCAGGCACGCCCAGCTCGATCTTCACTTCCTTGCACTCGGTGAAGGTCGGCTTGCCCTGCCACTTGAGGTCGGGGTCCGAGACCACGAGTTCGAAGGCGTTGGCGCCAAAGCGAGTCTGGAAGACGCGAATGCCGATCACAGCCGCGGCTTCCTCCGGATTGAGCTTCGTGCCGTCGAGATAGACGGCGAAGTCGGGCTTCATCTTGGCTGTGTCGGGCACCGGCTTCGACCTCATTCCGGACAGAGGAATTGGAGCCCTATCTTAGCTCAGAAAGGGCTCGGCTGGAAGAGGTGCTTCAGGATAGCAGGGAAAGCCGAGCAAGTTCAGCGAGTCACCATGAAGGTGCGAAACACGCCCCGCGCCGAAGACCACTTCACGTCTACGCTATCCACCTCGGCGGCAGGCGGTCCTCTGCGGCACCACGCGATCAGCTCTTCGACAGCCTCGCGCGGCCCCTCAGCCGTCACTTCGACGCCGCCGACGGGAAGGTTCCCCGCCTCGCCCACAAGCCCGAGCCGCTGCGCCTCCTGCTGCGCACTGGCCCGATAGAAGACGCCCTGCACCCGGCCCGAAATGATCAACTCTGCGCGCACCAGCTCAATCATTTTGCATCCTCGAGCAACGCGCGGAAGCCCGCCTCGTCAACCACCTTCACGCCCAGCTCCGCGGCCTTCTTCAACTTGCTCCCCGCGTCCTCGCCTGCGACCAGCAAATCGGTCTTGCGGCTGATCGAGCCAGACACCCGCCCGCCCCGCCTCTCGACCTCGGCTTTGGCCTCTTCCCGAGTGTACCCGGTCATGGCGCCCGTGAGCACCACCGTTTTTCCCGTAAAAGGGCCGCTGGCGCTGGCGACGGGCTCGGGCTCGGGCGCGACGCCCGCCGTGAGGAAGCGAGCGATGGCGTCGCGGTTCTCGGCCTTGCTGAGAAATTCGCTCACCTGCAACGCAACCGCGGGTCCCACGTCGCGCACTGCCTGCAGGTCGTCGAACGATGCGCCCACCAGCAGCTCCACCGAGGGAAAGCGCAGGGCCAGCGCACGCGCCGTAGCCTCGCCCACTTGAGGGATGCCGAGGCCATAAACGAAGCGGCGCAGCGAGGTTTTCTTGGACGCCTGCAGAGCAGCAAGGAGGTTGTCGACGGATTTTTCGCCCATGCGCTCGAGGCCCAGCCACTGGTCCCGGGTGAGCGAATAGACGTTGGCGAGATCAGCCGGCGCCTTGACCAGCCCGGTCGCAACCAGACGCGCGCAGGTCTCCTCGCCCAGGCCCGCGACATCGAGCGCGCTGCGCGAGGCGAGGTGCCGCAAGCGGCCGATCAGTTGCGCGGGGCAGGAAAGGTTGGTGCAGCGGAGGATCGCCCCGTCCTCCTCGCGCGCGACGGGCCCGCCGCACACCGGGCACGCCGTGGGCATCGAGAATTCGGGCAGCCCCTCGGGCGGCCGCGACTCCGTGATCACGCGGACGATCTCAGGAATCACGTCGCCGGCGCGCCGCAGGAACACCCGGTCGCCCTTGCGGACGTCCTTGCGCCGCACCTCGTCCTCGTTGTGCAACGTCGCGCGGGAGACGGTCACCCCGCCGACGTGGACCGGCTTGAGGAACGCGACCGGCGTCAGCGCTCCGGTGCGCCCGACCTGCACCTGGATATCCTCGACCGTGGTTGCTTCCTCCTCGGCGGGAAACTTGTACGCCGTGGCCCAGCGCGGCGTCCGCGAGACCGCGCCCAGGCGGCGCCGCTGGTCCTCGCTGTCCACCTTCACCACCGAGCCGTCGATCTCGTAGATCAGCTGGTGCCGCCGCTCGAGCAACGCGCTGTACGCCGTGCGGACCTCGTCGAGCGACGAGCAGGTCTTGTTCTCGGGGTTGATGCGCAGTCCAAACGCCTTGAGGGCCTCTAGTTTCTCCAGGTGGCTCTTGAACTCGAGGCCTCCCGTCTCGCCGACATCATAGAAGAAGATGCTCAGCGGCCGCTTCGCCGTCTCGCGCGGATCGAGCTGGCGCAGCGACCCGGCCGCGGAGTTGCGCGGATTGACGAAGGCGGGCTCGCCCGCGGCCTCGCGCTCGGCGTTGAACCGGACAAAATCCTTCTTGCCGATGAAGACCTCGCCGCGCGCCTCGAACACGGGCGGCGGCTTTCCTTGCAACTCGAGCGGCACCGCTTTGATGGTCCGCAAGTTGGCGGTGACGTCCTCTCCGATCAGCCCGTCGCCGCGGGTGGCGCCGCGGGCGAGCCGGCCGCGCTCATAGATGAGCGTCACGGCGAGCCCGTCCAGCTTGGGCTCGAAGACGTAGGTCACCTTCTCTTCGCCGAGCAGCTTGTGGATGCGCGCGTCGAACTCCACCAGATCTTCGTCGCCGAAGATGTTGGCGAGCGACATCATCTGCCGCGTGTGCGGCACCCGCGCGAACTTTTCGCTCGGCTGCGCTCCGACCCGCTGCGTGGGCGAGTCCTTTGTCAGCAGGCCGGGGTTCGCTCCTTCCAGCCCTTCGAGCTCGCGGAAAGCGCGATCGTACTCGGCGTCGCTGAGGGTCGGCGCGTCGAGGACGTAGTAGCGATGCGAGGCTTCGCGCAGCAGCGCACGGAGCTGTTCGATGCGGGCGGCAGGTTCCATGGCGGACACGCAGGTTAACCAAACCGTTGACACCCGGGGGCCACTTCTTTACATTCGAGTTCCTTCCACTCGTCCCGCGAGTTGCGCCGCTTTCGAAAGCGCGCTGCGAATTCGCAATACCGCGCGCCCTCTGGTCGCCGCGCACCTCCGACCCCAAAGAGACGCAGATGAACCTGTCCGACCTCAAAGAGATGAAGATCCTGGCGCTTGCCAAGCTCGCTAAAGAGCTCAACATCGAAGCGCCCGGCGCCCTGCGGAAACAGGAACTGATCTTCCACATCCTGCAGGCGCAGAAGACCGACACTCCCATCGCCGCCGAGGGCGTCCTCGAGGTCCTGCCGGACGGCTTTGGCTTCCTGCGCAGCGCCGACTTTTCTTTCGCGCCGGGGCCGGACGACATCTACGTCTCGCCCTCGCAGGTCCGTCGGTTCAACCTGCGGACCGGCGACATGATCAGCGGGCAGATCCGGCAGCCCAAGGACAGCGAGCGCTACTTCGCGCTGCTGAAAGTGGACCAGATCAACTTTCAGGAGCCGGTCGAGGGGAAGCAACTGTTGCTCTTCGACAACGTCACCGCGCTCTACCCCACGCGGATGATCAAGCTCGAGCACAGCCAGAGCGAGATGTCGACGCGCATCATCAACCTGCTCAACCCCATCGGGTTCGGGCAGCGCTGCCTGATCGTCGCGCCGCCCCGCGCGGGCAAGACCGTGCTGCTGCAGGACATCGCCCACGCCATCAGCGCGAATCACCCCGAAGCCTTCCTCATCGTGCTGCTCATCGACGAGCGGCCCGAGGAGGTCACGGATATGCAGCGCACGGTCAAGGGCCAGGTGGTCAGCTCCACCTTCGACGAGCCCGCCACGCGGCATGTGATGGTGGCCGAGATGGTCATCGAGCAGGCCAAGCGGCTGGTGGAAAACGGCCGCGACGTCGTGATTCTGCTGGACTCGATCACGCGCCTCGCGCGCGCCTACAACGCGACCGTGCCGTCGTCGGGAAAGATCCTCTCGGGAGGCGTTGACTCGAATGCCCTGCACAAGCCGAAGCGCTTCTTCGGCGCCGCGCGCAACGTCGAAGAAGGCGGGTCTTTGACCATCATCGGCACCGCGCTGGTGGACACTGGGTCGCGCATGGATGAGGTCATCTTCGAGGAGTTCAAGGGCACGGGCAACAGCGAGATCGTCCTCGACCGCAAGCTGATGGAGAAGCGCATCTTCCCCTGTCTCGACATCAACCGCTCGGGCACGCGCAAGGAAGAGCTGTTGATGGACGACAAGATGCTCAATCGCGTCTGGATCCTGCGACAGCTCTTGCACCCGCTGAACGTCATCGACTCGATGGAGTTTCTGCTCTCGAAGCTGCGCGGCACCAAGACGAACAAGGAGTTCCTCGACTCGATGAGCCGCTGATCCGCACTTTTCAGGACGGGTCGTTCTTCTTCGGGCGCGGAGACAGAAGCTGGACGGCGGCGCCAGCCGGGGCGGGGCCCAGCAGCGCTTGCGGCGGTCGCGCGCCTTCGCGGAAGAAGCGCAACGTTGCGCGCAGCGGTGGCTCGAGCGAGGTGTCCTGGTGAGTCGCGCGCCAGCGTCCGCCGGGCCCGTCGATGGTGTGGCCTGCCTTGATCACCCGCCCGTTCTGCAACAGGTAGTTCGCGGTGTTGAAGAGGAACAGGTCGGGGGGCTCGAAAGGCCCCTCGAAGCAGATCTCCAGATCGTCGAGGCCCAGCTGGCCCAGCCCGACCACATCGAAGCTCGTCCAGCCGGGAGCCGCGTCGGGCTTGGAAATGCGCAGATTGGTCCAGAGGTCGAAGGCGGGCAGACCGTGCAGGCGGTGGTGCGCCGCTGATTCCTCGACGAAGGCGGGGCTGCGCAGCGCCTCTCCCGCGGGGAAGAAACAGGCGAGCGCACCCGGCAGGCCCAGCAGCGCACGCGCCGCGTCGGTCAGCAACCAGAGACTTGGGAGAGCGTCACCGCCGGTGACCAGGCGCACAAAAGCATGATGGCGCAGGACCGCGGCCGGCGCGCCTTCCCAGCGCCACGGCTGCGCTACCGCGCGCTCGAGGCTTGCGGACTCGCCTTTCGCATCGGGCCACGGCGCGGCGACCACCTCGGCTTCGACGCTGCCATACAGCAGCAAGACCCGCTCGACCGCGTCGCGCGAGGGCGCAGTCTCGAACAGCACGCACGCGCTCGTCATTGCGGCCACCGCGAGAGCGACGCGCGCAAGTTCGAGAGGGTTGTTTCTCTCTGCACGCTCACCCGGTACAGCTTGAACCGGTCGTCGCTGCCGTGCACCTCGCCCGCCACCGCGGCGCGATATCCGGCGGCAATCACCGCCTCGCGCACGCCGCCGCGCACGGAGTTGAAGGGATAGGCGAACAGATCGACGGGCGCGCCCAGGTGCTCTTCGAGCGCGAGCTTCGACTGCACCAACTCCTCGCGCACCCGCCCCGGTGGCAGCTCCGGGAGACGCGCGTGATCGACCGAGTGCGAACCTAACTCCATGCCGCTGCGCGAAAGCTGCAGCACCTCGGGCCAGATCAGATAGCGCACTCCGCCCTCGGTGCGGCGGTGCGCCTCGTCCTCGCCGATGAGCCCCGTAACGAGGAAGAAAGTGCCGCGCATGCCGCGCCTGCGCAGTTCGGGGAGCGCAACGGTGAACGCGTCCTCGGCGCCGTCGTCGAAGGTGAGCACCACCGCGCGCGGCGGAGTGGCTCCCGAAAGCATCTGGTGCAGCGAGATGGTCGGGCGATCCTGCAAGGCGTCGAGTTCGGCGGCAAACTGCCCGGGGGAGACGGTGAAGCCATCGCCCACTGCCGCGATCGAGTGCCAGGTCAGGATGGGCACGGCCGGCCGCGCGTGGCACGCAGCAAGGCAAAGTGCGGACGCCACGACCAGCCCGTTGACGGGCTGGCTCATCAAGGTGCGCAGCACGCGCGAAGAGTCCTTCCGATCGCTCATCGCGGCTTGCCCACGCCGTCGCGGACCAGACGCGCCGTGAAGGCGAGAGCGAGCGTCACCACCGCGAGATCGGGCACGAACGCCGCGAGCCACACCGGCGCGCCCTGCTCGGCCAGCGCCAGCCCAAGCCGAAAGAGAGCGTAGTAGCCGACGAACGCGCCCAGGCAGGATCGCCAGCAGCCCCAAGCCGAGCGGCACCAGGATCTCGCGCAGGATGAGGCGGTCGAGGAGCGGCATCGAAGACATCTGATACAACGCGCGCCTTGGATTTGCGCAAGACATCGCGGCTCGTGCTGTTGGCCGGGCTCTGCGCGCACGCCTTCTTCGTCCCGGTGTCCATCGCCGGCATGCAGATCGCGCTGGGAGTCGCCGCGGTGGGGCTCTTGCTCTCGCGCACGCGGCCCGCGCGCTCACCCTTGCTGTGGCCAGTGTTGACCTTTGTCGCCCTCGCCGTGGTGTCGGACCTGATCTCGCCCTTCGGTCCGCCGACGCTTGCCTTCGCGACGCTGTGGCGCGCGGCCATCGGCTACTTCATCGTCTTCCAGGGCGTGCAACTGCTCGAGGAAGAGGATGTGCCGCGGCTGCTCGCGTTCGCCGCGCTGGGGCTCGCGCTCGCGGCCATCGCGGGGCTGATTCAATACCGCACCGGCATCGATCCGGTGCACGCGCTGCACCTGCGCGCCGATTCCCGCTTCGTCGAGGCGCCGGGTGTTCCGGGGCGATACGGCGCGATGGGTTTCTTCACCTCGCGCTTGAGCTTCGGCCACGACGCCTGCGTCTTGCTGGCGCTGCTCGCTGGCGCTCTAGCGACGGGCGCGCTGCCTCGCCGTTGGCGAATTCCCGTCGCCGTTGCCGTCGCGCTCGGGTTCGCCGCGGTGCTCCTTACCTTCGACCGCGCGGGCTGGCTTTCGCTTTTGGCCGCGGCGCTGGTGCTGGTCGCTTTGGCACCGCGCGCGCGGAAGCTGCTGCTGCCCCTGCTCGCTGCGGCCGTGCTGGCGGCGGCGCTGGCGCCAGGCGTGCGCGACCGCTTCCGCAGCTCCTTCGACTCCCACGCCAACGGGGACCGCGTCTTCCTCTGGCAGCGCGCACGGGAGATCATCCGCGACCACCCGCTCGCGGGCATCGGCTTTGCCAACTATCCGCGCGTCTGCCCAGCCTATTACGACCGCGTCGATCCGGCGTTTCCGATGCGGACCTGGGCGCACAACAGCGAGCTCGACCTGCTCGCGGAGCTGGGTCCACTCGGCATCCTCGCCTTCCTCTGGGTGGTGATCGCGGCGGCGCGCGCGCTGCTGCTGTCGAGGTCGAAGCTGGCCACGGGCGCGCTGGCCGCTGGTGTAGCGCTGCTGGTGATCGCGCAGGCGCACGATGTCTTTTACGACACCAAGGTCATGTACGCGCTGTGGCTCTCGCTGGCGCTAGGGACAGCAGCACCGCGAGAACGGCCGTCGGCCACAGCTGGATCAGCAGCCGATCGATCGCGGTCCGGAAGAACCACAGCAGAGGGTGCGGCTGAAGGATAAAGATGGGGTAGATCGCGGCGAGGGAGAGTCCGAGTGCGGTCAACAGCACGCGGGTCGACTTCCGCCACGGGCGCGGCAGGAGAAAGAGCGCGCAGATGAAGGCCGGCAACCACAGCGCCCAGTTCTGGAAGTAGACGAGCCGGCGCAGCGACGCGAGCCCGAGTTCTCCCCAGCGGTGCAGGTCGGTCGCGCGGTTCACGGCTGTCTCGCTCGAGCGGGTGAGATCGTTCGAGTGCGCAACGAACAACTTGAAGCCGGCGAACAGCGCGGCGACCGGCGCGGCGCCCAGGAGGAAGAGGCCGACGCGCTTCCGCTCGCCGTGCAGCCACAGCGCCGCGACCAGCGCTAGCGTGTACAGCGCGCCCTCGTTCTTGGTCCACGCCGCAAGCGAAGCGCCAGCGCCCGCGAGCGTGAAGAGGCGGGCGTCGTCGCGCTCGATGGCGAAGGCAAGCGTCGAGGTGCCGAGCAGCAGCATCGCCCCAAGGGGCACGTCGGACTGCTGGTTCGCCGCGAAGGCGATGAGACACGGCGTGCTGACCAGCACCAGGCCCCCGAGCAGCCCGGGCGCGGGGCCGCGCAACTCGCGCAGCGTGAGTACGAGCAAGGCCACTGCCAACGCCGCAAAGGCCGCGGCGAAAAGCGCCGGGATCGCGGGCGACTCCGAGCCCGCGGCGAAGAAGCCTTGCGCAACCAGGCCAGGGACCAGCCACGGGTAGTCCTGGTGCGCCCAGAAAACGAGGTCGGGCGAGAAGGCGGCGCGGAAGGCAGGACCGGCGCGGTAGAGGAAGCGCGCGCGCAGGTTCCAGATCATCCAGGCGTCCCAGCCGCCGTCGGGGAAGCGCGCGGTGTGCTCTACCAGCAGCGCCGCGGCTACGGTGGACGCGGAGGCGAACGCGAGCTTGAGCCAGCGGGGCGCGGAATTGTCGCCGTTGATCGGCGCGGACTCGGCAGGCGCGCTGCTGCGCCTGCGCCGCCAGAGCAGGGCGACGCCGAGCACGAGGAGCGCTGCGTCCTTGCCGATGCGCGCGCTCGTCGAGGTGAACCCCAGCAGAAGGATGGCAGCCCAGACGGCGGATGAGATTGCGAAGCCGAAGCCGAGCCCGAGCACCAGGCGGAAGGTGCGCCCGGCGCGGTTGCCGAACGCGAGCGAAGTGAGGCCGCACCCGATGGCGCCGGGGCCCGCGAGCGCAAGCGTCACGGCCGCGGCGCCCGCGAGAGTCACGGCCGCGGCTTCGCCAGAGCGAGGCCCGGCGTCAGGAGAGAGACCGCCTGCAGATTGTGCTCGCGCAGCACAAGGTCCATGCGGGCCGGGTCGCCGAGGTTGACGAGCACGAGCGGCGCGTGGTCGTCGCCGTAGCGCAGCACCACCGGTGCCAGGGCGTAGAGCGCCTGCTGGTAGCGCTTGGTGGAAGACAGGTGCGCGACCTCGCCGGGTGCGTCGTCGACCGGCTCGTCCGAGACGTAGCCGGCGACCGCGCTGCCTGCGAGCAGCTTCCTGGCTGACTGGTAGCGGACATCGCTGCGCGGCTCGCGCGCCTCGCGCGTTTCAATGACGGCGTGGAACCAGATCGAGCGGCAGAGACCGATCGCGGCGAGCGCGCAGGCGACGACGCCGGCGCTGCGAAAGCTCATCCCGGCCGCGGCGCTTCCGGGGCCGCGACCGAACCGGCCCGGGGACGCGGTGCGACAAGGCCGTAGCGCGCGATGCAATAGACGGCGCGGAAAGCGTCCTTCAAGCGGATCTTCTTCCCCTCCTCGACCGAACGCGGGTGATAGGAGATGGGCCGCTCGACCAGGCGCAGCGGCTCCCGGCGATGCCGATGCCCGAGCAGCGCGGTGACCTCGGGCTCGAAGCCGAAGCGCTCTTCTTGCAACGCCAGGTCCTTCACGATGCTGGTGCGCATGACCTTGTAGCAGGTCTCCATGTCGGTCAGCCGGAAGCCGGTGAACAGGTTCGACGCCGAGGTCAGCAGGCGGTTCGCGAGCGTGTGCCAGAAGGGAAAACCGCCGTGCCCGCCCAGGAAACGGCTGCCAAAGACGACGTCGGCCTGGTTCTTCTCGATAGGCTCGATCAGCGCAGGCAGCTCCGAGGGGTCGTACTCGAGGTCGGCGTCCTGGACGACCACCACGTCCCCGCGCGCCTCGGCGAAGCCGCGGTGCAGCGCCGCACCCTTGCCGCGATTGACCGGCTGGTGAAAGAAGCGCAGCTCGGTGCGACCGGACGGGTCTGCCGAGATGACGAGCGCAGGGTCATTCTCGATGGCGTCCAGCACGGCCCGGGTCCCGTCGCGGGAGCAATCGTTGACGACGACGAGCTCCTTGTCCAGCTGCACGGCGGCCACGCGCCGGAGCACGTCGAGGATGAGGCGCTCCTCGTTGTAGACCGGAATTACGATGGACAACTTCATTCTGCTCCCTGAATTTAATCCGGCGGAAGCTCGTCTGACTGCTGGCCAAAGTCAAGCGCAGCGCTAACTTCCGATTCTTCACTCCAGGTTGACCTGCGCCAAGGGATCGGCTACTTACCTCCACCCTTTTCCCGGGTCCAGACCCCGCCGCCTCCGCGGCGAGCACGGCCGGGCACTCCAGAGAGAAGCTCAAAATGCGCGAAAGTCTTCATCCCCCCTATCCCAACGCCCAGGTGAAGTGCGCTTGCGGCGCCGCCTGGGAGACCCGCTCGACCAGCGGCGACATGCATCTGGACATCTGCTCCAGCTGCCATCCGTTCTACACCGGCAAGCAGAAGTTGATGGACACGCAGGGTCGAATCGACCGCTTCAACAAGCGGTATGCGAACACCCCGAAGCCTGTGGACAAGCCCAAGGTCGAGGACATGCCCAAGGCAGAGCCCAAGGCCGCCAAGGCGCCTGCCTCCGACAACCCCAAGAAGGCAAAAGCCGAAAAGCCTGCTGGAGAGAAGTCCGGATCTGACAAGCCTGCCGCCGAAAAGAAGGCCGCCGCAGCGAAGCCGCCCAAGGCGCAGGCGTAGGGCTCAGGTCGACCACCGGCACGATTCACGATGAATGATTCAGGGCTCGGCTTCGGCCGGGCCCTTGTCGTTTTTGCGCACATTCTTGCTCTGCGCGCATCGTCGATTGGGAGGCTGCCGGGAGGCTGCAACATACGAAGGGCCGCGACCCCGCGGGTGGCGGCCCTTCTTTTCAAAGATCTGGGGGATCCGGAACCCAGATGGATTGGCTCCTGCTACTTCTCCCGCGCCGCAACCGTGTTGAGGCCTTCCTCGTTGCGCAGGACCAGCAGCCGGCCCTGGTTCGCGAGCAGGCCATCGCGCTTCATCTTGTTGATCAGCGTGCTCACGAAGGAGCGCGAGGCGCCGACCAGGTCCGCGAGGTCCTGCTGCGTGATGCCGTGCAGGCAGAGTTCGTTTCCGGGGGCAATGCGCTCCCCGTGTGCCACCGCCAGGGAGATGAGCATCTCGGCGAGGCGGGCCGGCACGTCTTTGCGGGTCAGGCCGAGCACGCGCTGGCGCATCTGGCGGACGCGCTCATTCAAGGCGCGGATGACATCGACCGCGAGCGCGGGCCGGGCCTCGAGGAGCGCGCGGAAGTCGCGGCCTTCGATGCTCCAGACTTCACACTTGCCCGACGAGACCGCGAGTTCCTCCATCACCGAGCCTTCGGGCCGGAGGACTTCGCCGAACAGATCGCCAGGCTTGAGGATGGCGAGGACCGAGCGGCTCTTGCCCTTGCCCTGGCGGAGCAGACGGACGCGGCCGCTGCGGAGGAGGAAGACCTTGTCCGCCGGCATGCCGGGCCGGTAGATGACCGAGCTGTGGCCGAAAGTCTCGACCTTGAAGTAGCCACGGAAATCGACCACGTCCGCGGGCGGCAGGCTCGGGGATGCGAGAGGCTGGAATTGCTGCTGGTACCGAGGGTCGATCGAGGGCCGCATTGTGTGCTCCATGCCGTGGGGGGACGCCTGGCAGTAAGAGCACCAGCCGTGCCAACTCTTCCACGAGAAGGAAATCCTGTTCCATCAAGCAGTTGACTGAAGGAAGACCAGGCTGGCGAGAGAAAGTTTAAACGGAACGTTGAGCCGGCGACCGCACGAAACGTTCAAGCCGTAACGAAACGTTCAGGCGCCGGTCGAGCCATCGGAGGGCTCGTCGTCTCGTACCATGCCATACTTACGCAGCTTTCTCTCTAACGTTGGTCGCGAAATGCCCAGCAACTGACAGGTCTTCCCTCTGTGTCCTTTTGAAACATTGAACACCCGGGTGATGTGCGCCCGCTCGACCTCATCCAGTGTCAGTATTTGCGCATCCAGCGGGATGACAGGAGCCGCAGGCTGGCCGCCCAGCCCCTTGGTCGTCTCGACCAGGTGCTCCTCGAGCAGCATGTCCCCTTGCGACAGCACGGCCGCGCGCGTGAGGACGTTCTCCAACTCGCGTACGTTGCCCGGCCATTGCCGCCTCTGCAGTTTTTCGAGCACCTCGCGCGGCACGCGGCGCAAGTTCTTTTGGAGGCGCTGGTTGATCTTCACCATCAGGTGCTCGACAAGGAGCGGGATGTCCTCGGGCCGGTCCCTTAGCGGCGGCAACACGAGGGTCACGACCTTGAGGCGCTGGTAAAGGTCCTCGCGAAATCGGTGGTGCTTCACCTCTTCCGCGAGATCGCGATGCGTGGCCGCCAGGATGCGCGCGCGCACCGGGATAGGCCTGACCCCGCCCACGCGCTCGACCTCGCGCTCCTGCAGTACGCGCAGCAGCTTCGCTTGCAGATTGCCGGACAACTCGCCGATCTCGTCGAGGAAGATGGACCCGTCCTCGGCCAGTTCGAACTTGCCGGCCTTCGCCGCCACCGCCCCCGTGAACGCGCCCTTCTCGTGGCCGAACAATTCGCTCTCGAGCAGGGTGTCCACGATCGCGGAGCAGTTGATGGCGATGAACGGCTTCTTGGGGGCCGAGTAGCTGTGGATGACCCGGGCAATCAGCTCTTTCCCTGTGCCGCTCTCGCCGGCGATGAGCACCGTCGCGCTGGACGCCGCTACGCGCCCCACGTCCTTGAACATCTGCTGCATCGCCGCCGACGTACCGACGATGGCGTCGAACTTGAAAGTGCGATTCGCCTCGACGCTCAGGTAATCGCTGCCGCGCGAGAGCCGCCGCACTTCCAGCGCCCGGTCGAGCGCGAGGTCGAGCGTCCCGATATCGATGGGCTTGTGGATGTAGTCGAACGCGCCTGCCTTCATGGCAAGGATGGTCGTTGCCATGTCGTGGTGGGCGGTGATCATCAGCACCGGTGCGTCGGCGGCGTGCTTTTTGAGCTCGGGGATGAGGTCGATGCCGGAGGCGTCGGGCAGCCGCATATCGAGGATGATGGCGGCCGGCGCGCCCTCGGTCGCGAGGCGGATTCCGGCGGCGCCGGTGGCGGCGGAGAGCACGCCAAAGCCCCGCTCCTCCAGGTGCATGGAGAGCAGTTCGCGGATGGAGCTCTCGTCGTCGACGATGAGGATGCGGTCCATGGAGTCGGTTCTAGTTGCCGAAGCTTACTGCAATCACATTCCCGCCGCCGTGCCGCTCCTCGATACGCGCGACGCCATGGTGCTCGCGGGCGATGCGCGCGACCACCGCGAGGCCGAGGCCTGACCCGCGGGCACGCTGCGGGGTAAACGGTACGAAAGCCGCCGCGCGCAGCTCGGGCGGCAGCGTGCGACCCGGGCCGGCCACGAGCAGCTCCCAACCGGACGGGAGCTCGCGGACCGAGATTTCCACCGCGCCTCCGCCGGCCTCTTCGGCTGCCACCGCCGCCTGGCGGCAGAGGATCTTGACGGCTGTCTTGATGCGCACGGAGTCGAGCACCACCGGTCCCATGCGCTCGGGCAGACGGCGCAGGAAGGTGACACCGCGCGCGGACCACTCGGTCTCGACACCGGCCACGCCCTCCTCCACGGGACGGCGTGGGTCGCCGGGAACCAGCGACAGCGAGGGAGGACGGGCAAACTCCAGCACCTCGGTCAGCAGGAGCTCGATGTGGAGCACTTCGCGCAGTGCGATGGACGAGCGGCGCAGGTCGTTCGCGGCCAGCGAGCCGTGACGCTCCAGCGTCTGCAGCGCGATCTTTACCGCGCTCAGCGGATTCCGTATCTCGTGCGCCACCAACGAAGCGAAGCGCGCCAGGTCTTCTGCTCGCAGCGCGGCGTCGGCCTGGACCTGTGCCACAGCCAGGTCGCGCACCAGGGCCACGGCGCCGCCGCCCGCGGTGCCGCGGAGGAGGAGCTGAGCGGGAAAGGGCGATCCTTTGCGCAGCAGTGGCCGCTGCTCCGCCGCGGGAAGCCTCGCGCACGCCGTCGCCAAATCCCGGGCCGCGCGCTCGCCGCCGAAGAAGAGGGCTCCGGCCGGCAGCCCGACCAGCGCGGACGCCCTGGCGTGAAAGACAGCCTCCACGTTGCCGGTCGCGAAAGTCACGCGCGGCTCGAGGGCGCCGTCCCACGCCACCACGCACGAGTCGGGCGCCGCGCCGACCGTGCGCATGAGTTCTTCACAGATCTGCCGCGTCTTCGCCGCAGGCGTTGCCTTCACCGTGCCCCTAGCTGGCTAGAACGAGCCCGCGAGTCCGACCTGCCCGCTGCCCTCGAGCGGACCGGCTCCGAAGCTGAAAGAAGTCGACAGCGAGGCGCTTTTCGCCGGCTGGTCGGTGTTGTCCTTGAGCCCTTCGTACCGGTGCGGGTCGTCCCCGGCCACCCAGAAATACGTCGCCGCAGCAAGCCCGGCCACGCCGACGAAGCCAGCCTTCTCTACCTCCAGCAGATGAGGGCCCCACGACAAGTTTATCCGGCCCTTGACCGGCGTGGTGCCCTTGATGACGGACGTCGATGATCTCCGCGAGGCACCCGTTCGCCCCGCATCCGATGCTCTGCTTGTCTTTCTCGAAGCTGAACATGTCCCGGATGTCCTGCTTTGAGATTGCCTTGAAGACTTCGAGCTTGTTGAGCTCGCTCGCGAGCAAGGTCGTAGCCACGGCTGCCATCGAGGCATCGACGCCTCGCGCCTTCACATCGAGTACGGCGATCTTGGGCTTTCCGTCGGTCGCGGCACGCGCGTTTGAGCCGACAGCGAAAATCAGCACAAGCGGTGCCAAACGAAGCCAACCTTTCATCTTGAGACCCCCCGCCCGAAGCGCGGAGTTTGAGCAGAACCGCATTCGAAGGGAAGAAGCAAGAGGGCCCTTGACGCGTCCCTCTTCAAGGATCAGTCCTCGACGGTCCGGGTGATGGTCGATGGCGACTCGGATCGATGACCGATGGGCCGCTTCAGAAATCGCCCGTAGTCTCAGAATCATTCGGGCCCAGCCCCCCCGGCCCCAAAAGGAGCAACCATGATGCGCCGCTTTCTCAAGAAGCTCTTCAATTCGCAGTCCGGCCAGGGCATGTCCGAGTACCTCATCATCGTCGCGCTCATCGCGGTGGCAGCCATCGGAGTCGTGACTGTCTTCGGCCAGGACATCCGCCAGCTCTTCAGCGGCACGACCGAAAGCCTTGCCGGCGGCCAGTCAACCAACACGGCGGTCAAGGCGCACGTCAATAAGAAGAAAGACCTCAAGACCTTCGGCACGTACAAGGCAGCCTCGGGCGATTAGTCGGTTCTCTCGAAGGCGTCGCTCTCGAAAGGCGCCGGTGCCTCGCGGCGCTGGCGCCTTTCTATTTTCGGGCGGCAGGGGGGTGGGCCGACGTGTTATTCACCCCTTATGGCTCGCGACAAGACGGACCGTGCTTCGAAGTCTGATGAGCACAACTCCCGTGGCATTGAACTCGCGGACCGCGGCTGGCTCGACGAAGCGATCAAGGAATTCAAAAAAGCCATCGACCTCGACCCGGAATCAGCGCACGCGCACGACAACCTCGCCACGGTCTATAGCGAGAAGAAGCTGTACCGGGAGGCGCTGCAGGAGTACCTCGAGGCGCTGAAGCTCGAGCCCGACAGCGCCACCGCCCACTACAACCTGGCCTGCTTCCTTGCTACTCATGGGCAGGACATGGCCATCGACGAATACAAGGAGGCCATCGAGCTCGACCCCGAGTACCCGGACGCGCACCTGAATC
>JANYKT010000192.1 GCA_025358085.1 Deltaproteobacteria bacterium
CCGCCGACGCGGACGCGCACGTGCGGCGCCACCGCGGCGATGCTGGCGAAGATCTCGTCGAAGGTCCCGCGCCCGCTGCGCCAGACGCGCATCTGGTCGTGCGTCTCTTTATCGCCGTCGAGCGTGACCTTGAAGCTGCCCGTGCCGAACTTTTGCATCGCGGTGGCGAACTCGACATCGAGCCCGATGCCGTTCGTGGTCATCTGCCAGGAGAAGGTGCCGCCGCGCGCGGCCATCGAGGCGGAGAGCACCTGCGCGGTGCGAAGGCAAAAGTCCTTGCGCGTGAGCGGCTCGCCGCCGAAGTAGTGGACGTTGAGGTGACGCAGTCCGCGGTCGTCGACGCGCCGCAGGATCCACTCGAGCGTCGCGTCCTCGACCGGTGCCGGCATCTTCGCCGTGCCGGGGTGATCTTTCTGGAAGCAGTAGGTGCACGCCAGGTTGCAGGCGAGCGTCGGCATCAGCGTCACGTACATCGCGCCCGGCACGCCCTCGCGCGCCTTGTCGAGATAGCTGCGCAGGCGCTCGTCGTCTTCGGTGCGGTCAGAGACCAGGAAGCCGTCCTCGAAGAGAACCTCTTGCGCCTCCTTCTCGGAGGCGTCGCGAGGCCGGTCAGCGCCCCCCGTCCATCGCTCGACGGCAGCCAGCGTGGCAGCGTCCACCCCGAGGTAGCGGTCTTCGATGACGCTGTAGAGAACGTGCTCGCCCGGGCGGACGTTTTTGTAGGTGAGCACGAATCGGGAGAGCTTCATGGTGACCTCCGCTACGCAATGCCGGTGCCACGGCGCGACGAGGCGCCGTACTTCAGAGGAGAACGGGGCCGGATTTCGAGCCGCAGGCCAGCGAACGGGCCGGTCCGTTGCGATGGTAAGTAGCCCGACTGTGAGCCCGAATCACACTTGACGAAGCCGCGCGCCCGCCTTTCAGAGGGAATGACGGCCAAAAAGAAGGTGGCCAGAGATCGAGCCGATCGGGCTCGAAGTACAGCTTCTTGCTGGCCTGGAAGTTGCGATCGCGCTCCACGTGACCAACCAAGAGCCCATCGAAACCCGGTATCTCGAAGCGAGAGGCCGCCGGATCACTGTCCTGTTTTCTCGCAACGCCTGCGGCTCAGTGTGCGGGCAATTCCTCTTCGGCGGGGGAGACACGCCCATCATGGACGGGCCTACGCAGGAAGACGTTCTCGCGACGGTCGAGGAGATGATCGACAGTCTTCTGCTCGCCCGCGATCTGCGCGCTTCAGCGCTTCGGGAGCGAGCGCAGCGTACGCGCCGCTGCCGCCCCAAGGATCGCCGCCGCACCGCAGCCAAGCGCGAGCAGCGCCCACACCAGGCGGCCTTGTAGACCCTCGCCGCGTTCGATCGCCTCGGCGCTTGGCAGAAGCGAACCAGCCCAGGCAAGGAGCAGGGCCCCGGGCGCCATTCCGATTGCGGTGCCAAGGACCAGACTTCGCAGCCGCATTCCGGTCAGACCCATGACTGCGTTGCTGGGTGTGAATGGCAAAAGGGGCGAGACACGGATGAGGACCACGGTCAGCACGCCGCCTTCCTCGGCAAGGTCGGCAAGGGCGCGTGTTCGAGGCCGCTTCATCAGAGCCTTCGCTGCAGCGGTGCGCCCGAAATGGCGCGCCACCGAGAAGGCCGTGGCGGCGCTGGCGACAGCTGGCAGAAGCCCGACGGCGACCCCCCATAAGCCGTAGAGCCAGCCCGCCGCGAGCACGAGCGGCACCACGGGCAACAAGAGCAGCGTCAATAGATAGATGCCCGCGGCGACGAGCAGCGCGCCTTCGATCCCGGACCGGTGCGCGAGCTCAGCGCCCACCACCACCCAGTGCAGCATGGGCAGCTGCCGCAGCGCGATCCAGAGCGCGAGCAGCGCGCTCCCGAGGATCGCGAGCCGCAGCGCTTTAAGTCGCTCCACCCGCGGGGCCCTTGAAGAGCGGATCATCGGCCAGCTGGCCATGGGTCTCGGCGCGCGCGCTCGCCTGCAGCGCTTCCCACTCGCCCCGCTCGGCATCGTCCATCCGGTCGAGCGCAAAGTTCAGCCGCGCCCGCGCCTTGACCAGGCGGGTGCGGGCGTCCTGCGCCTCCTGCCTTCCGGCGACGAGCAGGTCCGCCGCCTCGAGAGTCGGCAAGCCCGGCTTCCGCGCCCGGACCCCTTTTGCCTCGCCCTCGCTCAGCGCCTTCTGCGCCGCGTCCACTTCCGCTTGCGCCTCCTGGGCCATCTTTTGCGCAGCGGTCTTGAGCTGCGACGAACCCGCCTCGCCCGCGCGCGCCCGTTCGCCTTCGCGCGCCTGCGCCTCGAGGTGCTGCATCTTGAGAATCAGCTCGTCGGCTTCGTCCGGCATGGCGCGAGAGCATATACAATCGCCGCGCATGGTGGCGATGCCCGCGGACTTCTGGATTGTCTCTGGCCGCGTGGCAGGCCGGCTCGCGGATGTGCAGGTCCGTGCCGGCCGCATCGTGGACCTTGCATCGAAGCCGCCGCCCGGGGCGCAGGTCATTGACGCTCGCGGGCTCTGGCTTGCACCAGCGGTGGTCGACGCGCATGTGCACCTGGCGGTCGCAGGCGGGCTGCCTTCGGTGGCGGCCGCACAGCTGCGCGGCGGCGTGGCGGCCGTGCTCGATCTCGGCGCGCCCGAGCGCCTGCTGCCGCAATTGGGCGCGCTTCCGCTTCGCGTGGTCTTCGCAGGCCCGCTCTTGACGGCCCCGCGCGGCTATCCCACGCAGAGCTGGGGCGCGGACGGTTTCGGCCTCGAGTTGGGGACGCCGGACGAAGCGAGGCTGGCGGTTCGGCGGCTCGCTGAGAAAGGCGCGCGCTTCATCAAGCTCACTTTCGACGCGCGCTTTCCGCTGCTGGAACCGGCCGTCGCGCGCGCCGCCGCGGACGAGGCGCACCGGCTCGGCCTGCTCGTCGCGGCCCATGCGCTCGACGAGAATGGCGTGCGACGCGCGCTCGACGCCGGCGCCGATGTCTTCGCGCATGCGCCGGCCGGTCCGCTGCGGGCGGAGCTTCTGCGCCAGATCAAGATCGTCATCTCGACCCTTCACGCCTGCGAGGGATCGGTCGCCAATCTCGCGACCCTGCACCGGCTCGGCGCGCGAATCGTCTACGGGACCGACCTGGGCAACACGGGCACCGCGCCCGGCATCGACGAGCGCGAGTTGCGCCTGCTTGCCGAGGCGGGGCTCAGTCCAGCGGAGATCCTCCAGGCCGCCACCCGCGCAGGTGCGGACCTGCTCGGACTGCCGGACCTGGG
>JANYKT010000005.1 GCA_025358085.1 Deltaproteobacteria bacterium
AAGCTGCTGGAGCGCCGGGTGTTGCGGGGCAAGCTGCTGGAGCGCCGGGCGTTGCGGGGCAAGCCGCTGGAGCGCCGGGCGTCGCGGGGCAAGCCGCTGGAGCGCCGGGTGTTGCGGGGCAGGTCGCTGGAGCGCAGGGCGTTGCGAGCCAGGCGGCGGGAACTGCGACGGTGCCAATTACTCCTTCGCCGGGTGGCGCGTCCTCAGTGGCCAGTGGCGCGGTCGTTCCCGGCGGGGCAGCCCACGGCGCCTCCCCAAGTAAAGGCATTCTGGAGGAGGTAGCAGCGGGGGGCAGCGTTCCGGCAGGTAGCGCGACGGGAGGCAACGGTCTTCCCGGCGGCGCAACGGTCCCCGCGGGTGGACCGGCGGCGACAAGCGGGATTCCTGAGATGGACGGTTCGACGAAAGCAACGGCGGTCGCCGGTGCCGCGGCTCAGGGGACGCAGTCTTCCGGCAAGAATCCGCTGGAAAAGGCGAAGGGCGCGGCCAGCACTGCAGGCGACGCCGCGAAGGACCCGAAGGGCGCAGGAACTGCCGGCACCCTGACCGCAGCGCCAAACGTCACGGGTGCTGTAGTCGGCGGGGTCGGCACCGCCGACGCGATCGAAGGTCACGTCAAGGACAGCCCCTCCGCAGCTGTTGCAGAAGCTGCGGGCGTGCCCACGACTCGAGGCAGCTCCACCTCCGCGAAGGGAGCAGTTGCCGATGCGACCGGCTCGGCGGAGAGCGCACCGGATCGCGCGGCGCGCGAGGCAACCGGCGCGGCTGTCGGCACGGCCGCCAACACCGCGCCAGGAGCCAAGGTTTTGGACGCTCGGGAGGCGGTGACCGAAGCCGAACATCAGAAAACGCTCAAAGAGGGCGACTCGAACACTCTCAAGACGAGCGCCAGCGACGCGAAGCGCAAGGCGGACGATGTCACGGGAGCAGCAGAGACCGGCGGCGGGACGGGCAAGGTTGAAGAATAATTTTTACGATATCGGGGAATTCCTAAATACATTCATCGGTGAGACGCGCCGCGGCGTCGAATTCGTCGGGTGCTGGCTTGACTTCGAGCGGGATTTACTCAAAATGGACAAGCCGCGCCACAGACAAGATGTCCTTCGGGGGATGATTCTCCCGACAAGGTAGCGGATCGTTTTTATGCCTAAGCACCAAGTTATTCGCGATGTTGGTCAAAGTCTGCTCGGCGTCCTCCGCGCCGAGTTGGTGGCTGCGCACGCCAAAGCCAAAGTTTACTTGGCCACGCCGACCGCAGAGTTCCTGCGCAAGAATGCTCCTTCCCTCGTCCTCTACCTCTACGACCTGCGGCCGAGCTACGACGTCCGCGTCGACGAGAAGTGGCACATGGAAGAAGAGATTACGGACGAGCATGGCGAAGCGCATGTGGTCCGCTACGGCCGTCCTCTCGACCTGAGTCTCCACTATCTACTCACCGCATCGGCCGACGATCTGGCCGATGAGCACGAACTTCTCGCGCTCGGCATGCGCGCCTTTCTCGACCACGCGCGACTCAGCGGCGATCAGCTTGTGGGAGACTCCTTCGCCAAGGGCGAGAGTGTGCCCGTGGTCCACGACGACGGCTTCACTTTGGAAAAGTCGTCCGCCGTTCTCGGCGGGCTAGGAGCAGGGTCCCGCCTCGCGATAGGCTACCGCGCAGAGGCGCGGCTCATGTCGGGCAAAGAGCTTGGGCGCAGCAAGCGAGTCCGGCAACGCATCATCGATGTTTTTGATCAACTCCGTCCACCCCCGGGCAGCGTGAGCGCCAAGGAGCTGGGGGTGGAGGCGAAGCCACCGAAGATAGTGGCTACGAAGAAGTAACTTCCTGGTCCGAAGCGTTCGTCAAGTGGTCATCAAGCAGAGGAAGCAAACGTACTCCCCCACGCGAGGCCGCCTCCCTAGTGCGGTCTCCAACCACCGAACGGAAGAGAGATTAAATGGCAACTTCGTATCTGTCCCCTGGCGTTTATATTGAAGAAGTCGATCGCGGCTCGAAGCCCATCGAAGCAGTCGGAACCTCGACTGCGGCGATTATCGGCGAGTCGTCGGTCGGTCCGACGAATGAGGCCGTGCTCGTCACCAACTGGGCGCAATACACCCGGATCTTCGGTGACTTCTCGCACTCGACGTTCCTGGCGCACTCCGTGTACGGATTCTTCAACAACGGCGGCTCCAAGGCGTTCATCTGCAACGTCTCCGCGAAGACCATGACGGCTGAGCAGGCCGCCAAGGACGAGGAGAAGAAGGCAACCGACGCGAAAAAGGCCGATGCAACCAAGCCCGCACCGGCGCCTGCTGCAGCGGCTCCGGGTTCTGGCGCCACGAACCCTGCGCTGTACATCGGCAAGGACGAAGGACCGGGCCGCCGCACGGGCCTGAATGTGTTTAACGACATCCCGGAAATCAGCCTCGTGCTGGCTCCTGGACAGTCGGATCCGGCCATCCAGGACGCGGTCATTTCTCACTGCGAGAACAACAAGTATCGCTTTGCCATCCTCGATTCCGCTGAGGAGCTTGGCAAGGACGGCATCGCCAAGATGCCGAAGCCGCGCGACTCCCAGTACGCCGCTTATTACTTCCCCTGGATCCAGGTGTACGATCCGGAGAAGGGCAACATCTTCGTCCCGCCCTCCGGCCACATGGCCGGCGTTTACGCGCGCTCGGACTCTGAGCGCGGCGTGCACAAGGCTCCGGCGAACGAGATCGTCCGCGGAGCGCTGGGCCTGAAGTACAACATCTCCCGCCCGGAGCAGGACTTCATGAACCCGCGCGGAATCAACTGCATCCGGAACATGGGCGACCGTGGCATCCGCGTGTGGGGAGCCCGCACGATCTCGAGCGATCCGTCCTGGCGCTACATCAACGTCCGCCGCCTGTTCCTGATGGTCGAGCAGTCCATCGAGATCGGCACCCAGTGGGTCGTGTTCGAGCCGAACGACGAGTCCCTTTGGAAGCGCGTCAACCGCAACATAACGTCCTTCCTGCTGCGCATCTACAACTCGGGCGCACTGATGGGCAAGACGCCGGAAGAGGCGTTCTACGTAAAGTGCGACTCTGAGACCAACCCGCCGGAAGTCGTGGACGCCGGCCAAATGGTTTGCGAGATCGGCATCGCTCCGGTGAAGCCGGCGGAATTTGTGATCTTCCGCATCGGCCAGATGGCCGGCCAGTCGAAGTAACGTCATCTCATCCCCGGGAGGCAAGGCCGCTGTCGAGCCTGCGGCCTTCCGGGGATGGGTTCAAGCGGGCGGGATGGGCGTGGGGCTCGGAACGGTCCGAGCGAGACCCGGAAATCCGGGAGTTTTCAGGCGAGCCAAGGTTCGTCGCGAAGGTGGAAGTGGAAGACTGGCCGGAATGATCCGGGCCGGATTGCTGTCAACAGGTCCCCCCAGGGACCTAAATCAGGAGAAGTTCAAATGGCCGTTACTTACGGACGTGATAAGCTCGCGGGCACTACCAAGACGCAGGGTGACTTCAACCTCTCTAACCGCTTCTCGTTCGAAATCGACGGCGTTCTCGTCGCCGGCGTGCACAGCGTCGAGGGCATCGAAGACGAGACCGATATCGTCGAGTACAAGGACGGCGAAGACGGCACGATGCATACCCGTCCGGCTAACCACAAGCCCGGCAAGATGGTCGTGACCAAGGACTGGTCGAACACCCCCGAATGGTTCAATTGGCGCAAGGCCGTCAAGATCGGCAAGGTTGACCGCAAGAGCATCTCAGTCATCTTCCACAACGACGCGGGCGAAGAAGCCGGGCGCATGAACTTTTACCACGCCTGGCCTTCCAAGTGGGAAGGGCCGAACCTGAACGCGAAGAACTCCGGCCACGCCCAGGAGAAGCTGACGATCTCGTGGGAGACCTGCGAGCTCAAGGCCGGCTGATTCAGGCCTCGCTTCAGGCAGTCAGCCCCGGACGGAGTAGGAAAGAAATCCTACGCCTCCGGGGCTGGTTCATTGTACGTTCGTGAGACTTCTGCGCGCCGCACGCGCCTCACCCCGCCGCACAGAGATCTGGGACCGAAATGGCCTTCAAAACTGAATTCGAATTCACGCTGCCGAAGGGCTTCGTCGACGACAAGGGCAACCTCCACCGCAAAGGGGTGATGAGGCTCGCCACTGCCAAGGACGAGATCATCCCGCTGCAAGACTTTCGGGTGAAGAACAACCGCGCTTATCTCGTGATCATCCTGCTGTCCCGCGTGATCGCGAAGCTCGGTGACATGAAGGAAGGCGAAGTCAACCCGGGCACGGTCGAGTCCTTGTTCTCCGCCGACCTTTCGTACCTGCAGGAGTTCTACCGGCAGATCAACGAGAGCGGCACGGCCAATGTTGGGGCAAAGTGTCCAAGCTGCGGTCAGGAGTTTCAGGTGGACATCGGCACCGGGGCGACCGCGCTGGGGGAATCATAAGCTACCCGCTGGACAAGATTTCCGGTGAGGTAGCCTATATCGCGTACCACTTCCACTGGGGCGTGGACGACATCCTTGAGATGGAACACAAGGAGCGCCACATGTGGATCAGCGAAATCAGCGAGATCAACAAGAAGATCAACGAGGCGAGCAAGGGCGGCTCGGGCGGCGGTCAGAGCCTGTAGCGTGCTACTCGCGGGAGAGGCACCATGGCGAGCCTGTACAAGTCACCCGGCGTCCATATCGAGTCCGCAGGCGATCGCTACATCCCCCTCGAGAAAGTCGAGACGGGCGTCACGGCCTTTCTGGGCGTAACCGGCGAGGGCCCGCGCAACGAGCCCACGCGCGTCGGCTCTTTTGAGCAATACGAACGGCTCTTCGGTGGCGAGGACAGCTTCATGACCTCGGGCATCCGGGGTTTCTTCGACAACGGCGGCAAGACCGCCTACATTTTAAACGTCGCGCCCGAGGGCGGGCTGGACGTCACGCCGGACGACTACATCGGCCTTCAGGGAACCGAGTCTCGCGGGCTTCAAGCGCTCGAGCGCATCGAGCATGTCGATCTCATCGTCGCGCCAGATCTGATGGGCCAGTACAAGAAGTCGGTTGGGTTTCAGGTTCCCGAACATGTGCTCGCGGTCCAGCGAGCCATGGTGGAACACTGCGAGAAGATGCACGATCGCTTCGCTCTCCTTGACTCCCTCCCCAATCACAACATGCACGAGGCTGTGGAGTGGCGAGGTCACTTCGATACCTCGCACGCAGCCTTCTATTTCCCCTGGATCAAGGTCCGGAAGGGCGAAGAGGTTCTTGCCCCCATCCCTCCGTCCGGGCATGTCGCCGGATCGATTGCACGCGCCGACCAATTGGACGGGGTCCATCGTGCTCCCGCGAATCAACCCATCGAAGGCCTGGTGGACGTCGCACAGCGCTTGCGCAAACGGGACCGGGACTTCTGCTTTGAGCACCGCATCAACACGCTCTGCTCGTTCCCGGGTCGCGGAATCCGCGTCTGGGGCGCCCGCACGCTCTCCAGTGACCAAGCGTTTATGCAGATCAATGTTCGCAGACTTTTCATCCTGGTCCGCAAAAGCCTGGAGCGATACGCGCAGTGGGTCGTCTTCGAGCCAAACGAGCCTTCGCTGTGGAAGAAGCTCACCCGGTCGGTCGAAGTTTTCCTGGGTGATCTCTGGCAGTCAGGCGCGCTGCTCGGTGGGACGCAGGATGAGGCTTTCTACGTCAAGTGCGACGACGAAACCAATCCTCCCGAGGCGCGCGACACGGGCCAACTGCTCATCGAAGTGGGCCTCTCGCCAGTGAAGCCCGCGGAATTCATCGTGGTGCGTATCCACCAGTTTACCCGGGAGCGCACGGACGCGGACAAACAAGCGCCGAAAGAAGCCGAAACGGTTTTGGCGGCGGTTGCAGGCTGATTCAATTTTGCTTTAGTCTTCAACCACCTACCAGCTGTCGGCAACTTGCAGCAAACGGCTGCCTGACTGCCCACTAGCCAAGCGACGTTTTTTCTGATAGACTCCCCTTCGCTCAAGGTTTGATCAGAAAACGCGCTGGTTCGGCCGCTGAAAGGCCACCAGGAGAGGGTGTTCATGGCAACGGGAGCTCGGAAAGACCACCAGACCGCCAGCATGTTCCGGGTGGAGATCGACTCGATGGAGGGCGCCACCTTCGCCAAGTGCGGAGGCCTGAAGAGCGAGTCGGAAGTATTCGAGTACCAGGAGGGCGGGGACAACGAGTCCGTCCGCAAGCTGGTCGGCCCGACCAAGGCCTCGAACATCGTGCTGACCAAGGGCTTCGTTTCGGATCCCATGCTGTTCAAGTGGCGGGACGAAATCGCAAGCGGAGGCACCAAGAAAATCGAGCGCCGCAATGGCGCGGTGATCGCTCTCGCCCAGGACGGCAAGACCGAGTTGAGCCGGTGGACCTTCACCAAGGCTTGGCCCGTGCGCTGGGAAATGACCGAGTTTGACGGCACCTCAAACCAGGCCGCCTGTGAAATTCTCGAGCTCGCTGTCGAGAAGATCACCAAGTCCCGCTAGTCGTCTGCCGCACGGAGAGCCCCCATGTCCGAGAGCGCGATCGACGTAGCGAGCGGCCCATCGCTGGAGCAAATCCTCTGGCGTTCGCTGGACAGGAGGATGGAACATCCGTCCCTCGTCGACCGCGATGAGTTTGCCGAGCGGATCGCGAGCGCGTTCGACGGCGAAGTGCCGGCCGAAGGCTGGGTGGACCGGTTTTTCGCGGGGGACCCGGTTGACCGGATGTCTGGCTCGACGGACATGGCCGACGCCATCGTCAAGGTGACACGAGACCGCTTGCACGTCTACGAGTTCGACCTGCGGAAGCTCGAGTACGTCATCATCGAAGACAAAAAGCAGATGGTGGTCGTCTCCGACTTCGGCCAATTCGCCTTCGAGAACAACGACCAGGTCTCGCAAGCCATTGAGTCGGCGATCATCCCGTCATCGGTTCCGGGTGGGATCGCGCCAGGATCCAGCGACCTTGGCAATCGCGAAAGCAAGGACGCTCGCGTCTACTTCGTGCGCGCCACGGGGGAGGTCGTTGCAGTGGACGTGGCAAAGGTCGCCAAGGTCCTCGAGGCCATTCGGGTGAAGCAGGTCTCGCACGCGCCGGTCGCCGATCCCGGCGATCGCATGATCCCCTTCGCGCCGCTCCGCCGTGGCCGCATGAGCGAATCTCGCGAGGCGCGCACGCTGCGTCAGGACGCACGCGCTCGCCAGCTCTTGCCTCCCCCGACCCTCCTCGCGCGCGGCGTGGATCATGAACGCGCCAGGTCCATGAGCGGCGCTTTCATCGACGGATCGACCCCTCCCGCATCGGCAGCGACCGCAATCTTCATACTCATGCCCGACGGGTCGCTCGCGCGGCCGTCCATCGGCGCGGCTACCCGCTGGCAGACGATGGTCAGCGACTGGTCCCTGCGCGCTCAGGAGACCTCAGCGTCTGGCGGCTCTGCGTCCTCCGCGATTCCGGTCGGCGGCGGTCAACGCTTCATCTTCAGCTCCGGTCGGGTCATGACCGTTTTCACCGGCAGCCGCGACGGTGGCGGCGCAAGCATGCCCGGCTCCCTCGGCCAGCGCGCCGAGGGACGCAGTCAAGCGCTAGCAGCCGTGCGCTCCGACTCGGCACCCATCCGCATCCTCGGGGACGACGAGCTCGCTCGCGCCGTTATTGCAGGTGCAAGGGTGGTTCCCGGCAAAACCGGGCCGGGTTCCACGGACGCGTTCTGGATTCAGCCTGAGGCAGCATTTGCCCCCACCGCCAGCCATCGCAACCGCGTCCTTTCGCCGGAGGGGCAATTCGTACAAAGTGCCGCCGGTGACTCCGCGCGACCGCTGCAGCTGGGGCAGATCACTGGTGATCCCTGGGCCGACTGGGCGCTGACCGGCGGAAGCGACGGCTCGGCCGGGGCCGTCCTCGCGGCCCGCGGCCGAGCCAAGCAATTCCTCGCCGCCCTCGATCGCGATCTCGGCGCCGTCACCGACGCCCCCCCACTGACGGCCCGCACGCTACAAGTCAGTGGCGCGCCAATCGTAGCCTTCCGTTCACCCGATGGCGCGGTGCTGGTGCGCACGAACGCGGGACCTGTCCGGCTCGCGTCGCTCGACCGTGAAGACGTTTCCTCCTCGGAAATTCATCCGGATGGTGCTGGCGGGCGCGTCAACGGGGACCGTCATGGCTCACCGATCGCGCAGCGGACCGGTGCACTTCCCGCAACCGCTCTCGCGGCGCTGCAACTCGCGCTCGAGCGCACCGCAAGCGCTGGCGGCTACAAGCTTCCGTTCGTCGGCCTCGCTTCCGCGCACGACGCCTTCGAAGTCGGAGCCGCGGCGCCGATGGACGCTGACGACGCCCGTCGCTCGAAAGTCCACCTCGCCGGCGGCACGGTCTTCACGGCAGGCGCGGGCGGGCAAGTCGCCCGGATGGTTCTTTCCATGCCCTTCCCCAACTCGGGCGAAGTTCACGTCGGGGGAGACCTGTCGGAAGCGCTGCAGTCCTATCTTGCGATGCCGGTGGTCCCGGGCTCGGCCAAAGGCTTTGGTGTGGATGGCGCAGCTTCCGGCGCTCTTGCTGGCGCGCTGGTGCTCCGTGTCCGCGGTGGGTCCTCGGCACAATTCAACAGCAGTGGCAGAGCCGCGTCTTACGGCAGCGAAGATTTTCCGGCCCTTCACGGCGTCGCTTCTCAACGCGGCAGCGACTCGCTGCTGACGCTCAACCTGCCCTCAGTTCGTCCGTTGCTCTCGAGCGGCGCCAGCTTGTCGGGTCTGCCGGTTTTGCTACAGACCGCGCTCGATCAAGGTGGGGACTGGACCCCTGGGCCGGGCGCGCCCATGCCGTCCGGTATCCGGCGTTTTGCGATGCAAGGGCCGTTCGACCTGCCTGAGCTCGTCGGCGGATCCTCGCCCGTGTCGGAGCGAGGCGCCGAGCGCGGACCGCGTGCCCTCAACCCGGGCGAGGACGAAATCGTCATTCCGATGCCGCTCTGGGCGCGCATGGGCCGTGGCGCTCTTTCCTCCACGAGCCAGTTGATGGCGTCGCCGCTCGCCCCCCGCGGCTATGCGCCGCCACTCGGCAATTACCAGCTGGTGGCGCCGCGCAACGGAGCTTTCGACGCTACGTTTGGAGCGCCAGCAGGGACTTCCGGCGTGATTGAGATTGCCGGGCCCAAGGGCCTCCAGCTCGCGACCGACCCCACGCGCGACATCGCTGCGCACTCGCTGGGCGGCAGGCACCTGTTGGGGAAGGTCGTCATCGACGACGGGCAGTCGATCGTCGGCCGCCGCGGACGGGTGCGCATCGGAGCGCCGATCGATGCCGTTCTCGTGAGCGGTCGGCTCGCCGCCCCGCTGGACGAGAGCGCCTCCTGGGAAACCGCGCCGAACCTCTCGAGCGCCGCAGTGCCATCGCGCATGTCGGTGGTGCGCGCTCCTCCGGCTCGGCCGATTCCGGATCCGAGCGGCTCCTGGATCGACGGCAGCTTCGTATCGGACAGCAGTGTGACGCCCTGGGGCGGGACTCGACCCATGGCTTCAGCGCTGCATGCCTCGCTCAAGCTGAGCGATGCGGTCTCCTCACGGATGCTGCCCGGGCGTCCCAGCAGATCCCTGACACAGTTCGGCAGCTCTTCCCCAGGCAGCCTTGGCTTCACGGATGGCGGCGCAACGTTCGCCGGGCGGGCTGCAGTAGCCGCGCGTGGCCAGGGTGGACCTGGGTTCAGCAGCCCTGCGTTGGTGACGGATTTCGGCGGCGCTGCGAATGACGCCCGGTCAGCCGCAAGCGAGGCCGCCTCTGCTGGAGCAGCGGCACTGCGCGAGCTTGCCACCGGCGCTGGCGCGGTTTCGAGCCGCGGGCCAGAGGGAGCCGGCCTGTCTCCGGGCAGCTGGAGCGGCGGGCGCCCCGGGGACGCGGGCTACCAGGCCTGGTCGTATTCTTCTTCGCGCTCGTCGGGCTCCTTCTCCAGTGGCGGCGTCAACATGAGCGGCCTCTCGCGGCCCAATTATCCGTCCCTCCCTACCTCGCTGCGCTTCCGGTACGTCGGTGCTCCGCTCTGGTGGTCGGGCTCGACGGGTCCGATCGGCGGCTCCTCGACCACCAGCATGGACGCGGAAGGCTTCGAGACGGAATCGGCCTCCTCTACCCGCGCGCTCCGCTCGGGCCTGCGAGCGGCCAACTCAGCCGCAGCCATCTGGCGATCCATCTTCGTCAGCGGCGCTGCCTCCACCCCGGATTCCAGCCACGCCGTAAACTCCGAGACAGCTGACGCAACAGGCGGCATGGACGGCGAGTGGGAAAGCCACGCCTCTCGTATGGGGGCACTGGGCACTCGCATGGACTCCTTGGCAAGCGCGGCCATGGTGACCGGCGGCGGCGGGCCGGGCGCGAGCGCCGGTAGCAGGGGGGCCGAGACGGTTTACGTGGCGATGAACGGCTCCGGCGGGGCGGGCGCCGTCCGTTCCAGCGAGGTCCAGAGGGCACGAGCGCAGGCTCTGCAGATGAACATCGTCGCCGCGATTCCGCCGGCACCTCCCGCGCTCGAGAGCATGGGCGCTGGCGGAGGAGCCGACTCGCCGCACGCCCGCAGCAAAGGCCACGGCCACCAGTCGCAGGAGCACAAAGAACACGGCGACGCCGTCAGCAACTCGAAGATCGAGGGCTCGGTCGACGCGGTCGCGCAGCGCATCTACCACCGCATCCGGCGCCGCATCCAGAGCGACCGCGAACGTTTCGGCGGCTAACCGCCTTTCCACGGATTTCAGGAGACTGAAGATGGCTCTCGAAAAAGCACAGCTGATCGACGTTGATAAGAACGACACGTTCAGCGTGCTGTTCAACCCGAAAGAATTCTCGATCCAGAAAAGCGTTCAGTGGGAGCCGCACAAGGCTCCCGGCCTCGACCTGCCCGAGCAGGAGTTTACTTCGGGCAATCCGGCCGTGCTCTCCGTGGAACTCTTCTTCGATTCCTATGAGGAGAAGAAGGACGTCCATGAGCACACCGACAAGCTCCAGCAGCTGACGATGGTCAACTCAGACAAGCACCGCCCGCCCATGGTGATGTTCTCGTGGGGCAAGGTGAAGTTCAAGGGCGTGGTGGAGAGTCTGACGGTCCGGTACACCATGTTCCTCTCCGACGGGCGGGCCTGCCGCGCCACTGCCAACCTGACCATCAAGGAAGCGAAGACGGCCAAGGAACAGCTGGAGAAGAACCCGCGCAACTCGCCGGATCACACCAAGCGCCGGACCCTGAAGATGGGCGAAACACTGGCCCTGATCGCGCATGAAGAGTACGACGATTCGGCCGAGTGGCGCCGCATCGCCGACGCCAACGGCATCAGCGATCCGAAAGACGTCCGGCCCGGCATGGTCCTGACGCTGCCCCCGATTCTGTAAGCAAGGTTCAAAGCCATGGCTGAAAGTCTTTATTCACTGCTGCAGAAGGCGCAGGAGACCGCCTCGACCGGCGACGCCAAGATGTTCGGCGTCGAGGTGGCCATCGTGACCAATGTCAAGGACGTCAAGAAGCTCGGCCGGATCAAGGTCTGCTTCCCGCGCCTGCCGGGCAAGCCCGAGTCGGACTGGGTGCGCGTGGCGCAGCCGGCCGGCGGCGCGGGCCGCGGCTTCTACTGGCTCCCGCACGTCAATGACGAAGTGCTGGTCGCGTTCGAGCGTGGCGACGCGAAGACCCCGTACGTCATCGGGTCGCTCTGGAACGGCAAAGACCAGCCGATGAAGGATGCCTACCAGGACGAGAACACCACCATCATGATCCAGACCAAGTCCGGTCACCAGATCATCCTTGACGACAAGAAGGACGCCGAGAAGATCATCATCGCCGACAAGTCCGGGAAGCGGACGTTGACCTTCGACGTCAAGAATAAAAAGTTTCTTGTCGAGGCGAAGGAAGGCGACATCGAGCTGCACGCCGCCAAGAAGATTATTCTCAATTGCGAGGACCTCGAGATCAAGACCAGGAAGACCGGCAAGATCGACATCGGCACCACCTTTGATTTGAAGGTTGCCGACAAGGCCAACATCAAGGCCGGTCCGCAGCTCAACATCAAGGCGAGTCGGGTCAATATCAATTAGCTCCTCGTCCCTTCTCCGCTGTGAAGTTGCCGGGGACACGCAAGGCTGGTAGCTGACTCTGGTGCGCGTCCTACTCAGCGGCTTTCTCAGCGTCTGGCTCTTCGCAGCCGCCGCGCGGGCCGCCGACAACGACCTGCAGCTCTACCTGCTCGGCCATCCCGACGACCTGGGATGCACCCGCTGCGATGGCTCTCTCGGCGACGTCAAGGAACCGGGCGACCTCAACGCGCAGGCGCGCTTTCATCGCCTCTCCAGCACACTGGGCCTCGTTTTCATCCCGCCCTTCCAGGAGCCCGCAGGCACCACCGGTCAATCCGGTTTCGAGGTCGGCTTGTCGATGAGCGAGGCGTATCTCAAGATTCCGGGCGACGCCTGGGCCACCAGCGCCACGCAGGCCTCGAGCCCGCCACCAAAAGTCCTGGCGTTGCCCACGCTCGCGATGCGCAAAGGCTTCGGCGGCTCGCTTGAAGTTGGCGCGGCCGTCTCATCGCTGCTCAATTCGCAGATGCTGGGTCTCAGCGGTGAGCTGCGCTGGGCGCCCGTCGACGGCGTCGCGTACGCGCCAGACCTGGCCCTGCGCCTCTATGTGACGCGCGTGGTGGGCGCGCAGGACCTGGACCTCACCGTGGGCGGCGCGGACCTGTCGATCTCGAAGAGCTTCGGCGTGGCAGACATGATGAAGCTCGAGCCCTACGGGCAAGGCGGCATCGCCCTGGTCAACGCGTTCTCGAGCGTGGTGGACTTCAAGCCGGGAGTCGCCAGCACCACCAATCCGGTCGCCCACGACGGTGTCTTCCGCGACGTGAACCTGCAAGACAATCGTTACCTGCGCGGCGCCGTCGGGTTGCGTCTGGTGGCGGGAGCGGTGGTGCTTGGAATCGAAGGCGCGGGTGCGGGCGGGACGAACCCTATTCAGTCAGGCGCGCTGCCAGCGTCGCAATGCGTGGCGGGCATATGCAAGGCGCCGCGCGAGTACGTGCGTATCTGGAGCACGTCGGCGCGGCTCGGCTTCAGCTTCTAAAGCGCGCCGACTTTCAGGGCCAGCGGGCGCGCATCCGGTCCGGGCGGTTGGTGATGATTGCCGAGACGCCGCTCGACCAGAGAAAGGCGGCGCGGTCAACGTCGTCCACGGTCCAGGCTCCAATCGAATACCCGCGCCGCAGCCAGTGGGCGACTTTCGCTGGAGTTGCCAGCGATGCTTGCGGATGCAGCCCGACTACCCCGAGCGCAGGCGCCGCCACGGCGTGACGCAGCGGCCAGGCTGCGTCTTCCTCGAACAGCAGCGCGCGAGGGACGCGAGGAGCCAGCGTGCGGGCCCGCCAGAGGCACCAGGGGTTGAACGAGCTGAGCAGCACCCGCTCCTGTGCAGAGGCATCGGCGACCAGCCGCAGCACCTCTGCGGTGAGACCGCGGTCATTGGCGCGCTCACTCTTGAGTTCGATGTTCAGCAGCCCTTCCGTGTCGGCGAGTACTTCGGCGAGCAGTGGCACCCGCGCGCCCGCGAACCGCGGCGCCTTTCGCGCGCCCGCATCGAGCGCACGCACCACCGACCACGATGTCTCCGCGAGCAGCGCGGCGTGCCCGGTGGTGCGGCCCAGAGACTCGTCGTGAAGCACCACGACCTCGCCCGAGGCGCACCGCTGCACATCGAGCTCGACGCCGTCGGCCCCCATCCGCGTGGCCAGCGCGAAGGCTTCCATGGTGTTCTCTGGCGCCTCCGCGGAGGCCCCGCGGTGTCCCCAGATGAGCGGCCGATCCCGACGCCGGAACGCGGAGGGAAACATCCGTGCTAGCTTCCCTGCGCCATGGGGAACCTTGGGTTCGGCGAGCTGCTGATCATCCTCATCGTGGTGGTCCTGATCTTCGGCTCCAGCAAGCTACCCGCGCTTGGCGATGCCGTCGGTCGCGGCCTGCGCAACTTCAAGAGCTCGTCCAAGGACGATCCGCCGCGCACCGGTGACGAGAAGCCGTAAGCAGCGGGCAGACGCTACATCCGGGTTGTGAACGCTCAGGCTCAGTCGGCACCCGATGCTCCCGCAGCTTGACCGCCGCGGTGCGCGAGCAGTCGGCGCGCCTGCACCCGCACCTCTGGCGCGACGCCCAGGTCGGCAGCGATCTCGCGCAGGTCCGGCGCGATCAACAGCGCGAGAGCCGCTGCCGCCAGCGACGGCGGGCAGTAAGGATTGAGCGCCAGTGCCCGGCGCACGCGGCGATTGGCGGCCCAGCGGCGCGAGCCAAAGACTTCCTCCAGGACCTCGCGTCGCACCGGCCGTCTCGACGCGGCGATGAGGACCTCACGCTCGGTGCAGCGCGGGTTGATCAAGAGCTGTCGCACGACGCGTGGGTCCTGGTCGGAAGCCAGCCGCGACAACAGGTCCCGGTCGCGCCCGCGCGCAAGCTGCCGGCGGTGGCCCAGCGTGCGGGCCTGCATCTCCTTGTCCACCCACTGCTCCCGGTCGCGGTCGAAGGAGCGGCGCGGCGCGGCAAGAGTCACCAGCGCCTGGACCGCGAGATCGGCTGCAGCCTCAGCGGCGCGCAGCAGACGCTCACGTCCGTCCTCGCCGAGGTGTGCGCGCACGCCATGGAGAATTCCCTCGAGCGCGGCGGAGTCCGGATCGGTGCGCTTGTCGGCGCGGCGGATCACCTGGGCGATCAGATCGACCGCGGCGGCGCCATCCACCGCGGAGAGCAGGGCCGCTGCCTTCCGCGCGCGCAGCTCGCCGCGTTCGAGGGCCAGAAGCGTCCGGGTCAGCTCTTGCGCGTCCACGTCAGTGACCCTTGGAGGTTTTGCCGGGAGAGGGTGGCGCCCAGGCATCCACGGACTCGAGGCGCACGTGCAGCTTGTGACGCTCGAGGTCCGGGGGCGGATCGGCGATGACGACAAAGAAGGGCAGGCTCGCCCCCGGTGCGACGCGGCGCTCCACCTCGCTCTGCTGCAGCGAGCGATTGAGCTTGTCGGCCTCGGCACTGTTCTTCAGGCCAAAGACGTCTTCCGGCCCGGGCTCAGCGCCAGCGATGATTTCGGCGTGCGCGTTTGTCCTGGTGTCGGCCACCAACTCGGCGATGACGCGGACCGGACCGCGAACTTTCTTGCTGCGGTTCTCCACGCGCCCCCGCACGTAGAAGACAGGCTTTCCGGAGACGGTGTTGTAGAGGCCGCTCGCCACGTGCGTGGCGACGACGTCGTCGCCGCGTCCGAACCCAAGCCAGCCGCTCCCGGTGTCGTCAGAGAAAGCCGCCGCGATGATGACGGCGAGAGCCAGCGCAGCGCCCACCAGGCCGGTCAGAGCGCTCGAAACAAGCTCGCGCGAGGCCGAGTACGGGACGTTCTGCTCTGCAGGCGAAGGGCTGGGCGGAGGGGGCGCAGCCTTCTCCACGACGACGAGCTTTTCCTTCCTGGGCGCCGCAGCGGCGGTGCTGAGCTCGATAGCGCCGGTGCCCTCGAGGCCTAGATTCATGCCCTCGAACGGATCCTTGAGCTGCGTTTTGAACGCGCCGAGTTTTAACTTTGAGTCCTCTGCATCCGATGGCTCAGGCGCCTCATCGGGCGGCACCACGCCGGCGGTCGAATCGTCGAACGAATCATCGGGAAGCGGCGGCGGCGTGGCCGCGATCGCGAGTTCAAACGGGTCCGGCTCGTCAGCAGGAGCAACGGGCGAGGAACGCGATGGCCCGGGAGGCAGCGGCACCGGCAGGGAGGGCCGGGCCGCGCCGGGCGGCACCGGCGGACGTAGGGGCGGAGCCGGGTGGTTCCGCCGCGCGGGGGCCGGAGTGGGACGCAGTGGCGCGACGTCATCGACTTCGAGGTCGATGTGGTCGAACGACGGTATGGGCCTCGCGGCCGGAGTTGCAGGCTTTGCTCCTGAAGCGGGCCGCCCGGGGGGCGCCTTTGCCTGGGGCGGGCGGGGAGGCAACGCCGGCTTGGCGGCGAGAGGCAAGTCGCCAGTCAGCTCGGACATGCCGAAGAGGTCGTCGGCGTCGAGCCGGCGGGCGCTGTTGCTCGCGGCTGCCGAGCGGGAGGAGGCTTGCGGTCCGGCGGGTCGAGGCGGCGCCCGGGCGGGACCGGCTGGCGCGCGAACAGGACCGGTTGGAGCGCGAGCGGGCGCGGCCGGTTGCGGGCGCGGAGCCGGTCGCATGAGCGCCGCCGCATCGAGCGCGGAAAGTTCCATGGTCGAGCCGGGGCCGGGCGCCCCGGCGTTCGCGCTTGCGCCAGGCTTCTTCACTTGAAAGACATTCTTGCAGCTGGTGCAGCGCACGCGCACGCCGCGCTCGGTCACCTTTTCGTCGGCGATCCGGAACTTGGCCTGGCAGCTGGCGCACTGAACGACCACCTGATCATTCTCGCTTGGGCACGCATTGTCTGACAAGGATTTGTCCGAACAAAAGCGCGGTCGCAGTCGTGCCTTGACACACAGTGGCGCCTGTGGACCAATCGAATTGCGCCCTGCAGCGCAGCACCCCGATCCTTCCGGAGTTCCAGCATGAGCGAGCACAAGAACATCCCCGCTCCCGAGGCCGGCAGCGAGGCGGCCTCGACCGAGGGTGATCGGCAGGACAAGGACCCGAAGGTCATCAAGCGGTACACGAACCGCAAGCTCTACGACACCGTCGAGAGCCGGTACGTCACGCTCGACGAGATTGCGCAGATGATCAAAGGCGGCGCGGAGGTCAAGATCATCGACAACCGCACCAAGGAAGACCTGACTTCGGTCACGCTCGCGCAGATCATCTTCGAGGAAGAGAAGAAGCGCTCGCAGATGCCGCTCGGCGTCCTGCGCGAGATCATCCGGCACGGCGGCGAGGCGGTCGCCAGCTTCTACCAGGCGAAGACCGGCACCATCGTCGGCAAGGTCACCCAGTCCATTTCCGAGGTGAAGAGCGAGGTCAAGAGTCGTACTGACCAGTTCAAGGACGACCTGACCGAGCGCGCCCGCGCGGTGACGGCGGCTTTCCGCAAGGATGACATGATGGCCGCCGGTGAGCGGGCGCTGGAGCAGGTCGGCGAACTTCGCGACAAGGTAGACGCCACCGTCAAGCATGCGCTCGACTCAATCGGTCCGGCCGCTGCCGCCGAGATCGCTCGCCTGCAGCAGAAGATCGAGCAGCTCGAAAAGAAGATTGAGCAGCTGACCCACCGCGCATGAGTCTGCAGCAGGCGCTCGAGCCGCTCTACCGAAGCTACCTGCGCCGTCTCGACGAGATGGCCGCACGCGTGCCAGCGGGACAGCTCCTGGTCGAGGCCACGACCCGCGACGCGCACGGCGTGCTGCTGCTGGGCGAGGACGGCCTGCCGCTGCGCTTTGACGTCGCCGATGCGCGGAGTGGCGAGACCTTCGAGGTGCGCGGCGCCAGGCCGGACGCGCCCGCGCTCTCCGAGATGCTCGTCGGACGGCTCAGCGTGCGCCTCGAGCCGGGCAACTGGGAGGCGCTGCCCATCGTCTGCGCCTTCGACGGCGAGCCGCTGGCGGACGACGCGGCGGCCATCGCCGGGCTGGTGCGAGGCTGGGCTTATCTGGCAGCGTACGGCGGGTTCGCCGAGTCGGCGCCTTCGCGCGGTACGCCTGGCGCAGAGCGCTTCCGCGGCCGGCTGCACTCGGTCGCAATCGAGATGGTCGACAACGAGCTGCGGGTGGTGCTGGATCTGGGCAGCTGCCCGCCGCTGGGCCTCCAGGTGCTCTGCTCCGCGCTGGCTGCCTTCGGCGAAGACCGCGCGCCACTCGCGCATGCAACCATCGGTGGCCGCGCCCCGGAGAAAGAGCGATAGGGTGCGCGCGCGATGTTTCATCCGGCCGTAGCGCACTGGTTCGAAGGAAAGTTCGGGACGCCGACCGAGCCGCAGGCGCTGGGCTGGCCGCACATCCAGGCCCGGCGCGACACCCTCATCGCCGCGCCCACGGGCTCGGGCAAGACGCTGGCTGCGTTCCTCGCTTGCCTCGACGAGATGATCCGGCAGGGCCCCGCGCTGCGCAAAGAGACCCAGGTGCTCTATGTCTCGCCGTTGAAGGCGCTCGCGAACGACATCCGCAAGAATCTGCTCGAGCCGCTGGCCGAGCTGCGCTTGTACGACGGCGTGCCCGACATCAGCACCGCCGTCCGCACCGGAGACACCAGGCAGAGCGAGCGCGCGGCCATGCTCAAGCACCCGCCGCATGTGCTCGTCACCACGCCCGAGTCGCTTTACGTGCTGCTCACCTCCGAGAGCGGGCGAAAGCTGCTGCGCACGGTTCGCACGGTGATCCTTGACGAGATTCACGCGGTCGCAAAGGACAAGCGCGGCGCCCACCTCGCGCTCTCGCTGGAGCGGCTCGACGCGCTCTGTGCGAGCGCAAAAGCGCAGCCCGGGAGTGAGGCCGCGCAGAACTTGCCGCAAGGCGCCGCCCAGGCCGGGCAGGAGCTGGTGCAAGGCGCAACGGTGCCGTGCCGCCCGGTGCGCATCGGGCTGTCGGCTACGCAGCGGCCCATCGAGGAGATCGGTCGCTTTCTCACCGGAGCGGGGCGGCCGGCCTGCGCTATCGTCGAGAGCGGTGCGCGCCGGACGCTCGATGTCGCCGTCGAGGTTCCGCGCGACGAGCTGCAGGCGGTGGCTTCGAAGGAGCAGCGCGCCGAGTGCTACGACCGCGTGGCGCAGCTGATCCTCGAGCACCGCACCACCCTGGTCTTCGTCAACACGCGGCGCCAGGTGGAGCGCGTCTGCCACGCACTCGCCGAGCGCATCGGTGAAGATCAGATCTGCGCGCACCACGGCTCGCTCGCCAAGGAGATCCGCCTCGCTGCCGAGGAAAAGCTCAAAAACGCGCAGGTCAGGGCGGTGGTGGCGACCGCTTCGCTGGAGCTCGGCATCGACGTGGGCGCGGTGGAGCTCGTGGTCCAGCTGGAGTCGCCGCGGTCGCTGAGCGTCGCGCTCCAGCGCATCGGCCGGGCGGCGCATCACCGCTCAGGCGTGCCCAAGGGGCGGCTGTTTCCCCTGACGCGCGATCAGCTGGTCGAGTGCGCGGCGCTGGTGCGAGGAATGCGGGCGGGCGCTCTCGAAATCACGCGCATCCCGGATTGGCCTCTCGACGTGCTGGCCCAGCAGATCGTCGCCATGTCGGCTTGCGAGGAGCTGGGCGAGGACGCGCTCTACGCTCTCGTCCAGCGCGCCTATCCGTATCGCGAGCTGCCCCGCAAGCACTTCGACGCCATCATCGAAATGCATGCCGAGGGAGTCGCGCGCCGCGCCGGCCGTGCGGCGGGCGCGCGCCTGCATCGCGACGGCGTGAACAAGAAGCTGCGCGGCCGGCGCGGTGCGCGACTGGCCGCGCTGACCTCGGGCGGCGCCATCCCCGACACCGCGCAGTATGCGGTGGTCGTCGAGCCGGAAGGCCAGACCATCGGCACGCTCGACGAGGACTTCGCCATCGAAAGCATGGCGGGCGACATCTTCCTGCTGGGTCACGAGTCGTGGCGCATCCTCCGCGTCGAGAGTGGGCGCGTCCGGGTCGAGAACGCGCACGGGGTGCCGCCCTCGGTCCCGTTCTGGAATGGCGAGGCGCCGGGCCGCACCGCCGCGCTGTCGGAGGAGGTCTCGAACCTGCGCAAGGCGCTCGAGCCGATGCTCGACGACGCCCCGCGCGCACACGCTTTTCTCGCCGCCGAGTGCGCCGTCCCCGAGCCGGGCGCCGACCTGATCGTGCGCTATCTGCGCGCCGGCCGCGATGCGCTCGGCGCTCTGCCCACGCAGGACACGCTCATCGCCGAGCGCTTCTTCGACGACGCAGGCGGCATGCAGCTGATCATCCACGCACCGTTCGGGGCCCGGCAGAACCGCGCCTTCGGGCTGGCGCTGCGCAAGCGCTTCTGCCGCACCTTCGACTTCGAGCTGCAGGCGGCCGCCACCGACGAAGGGATCCTGCTGAGCCTGGGGCCGCAGAACAGCTTCCCGCTGGAGAGCATCTTCGATTTTCTCTCGCCAAATACGGTCGAGGAGATGCTCACGCAGGCGGCGCTGCGGGCGCCGATGTGGGGCGTGCGCTGGCGCTGGAATGCAATGCGCTCGCTGGCGGTGCTGCGCCAGAGCGGCGGCCGCCGGGTGCCGTTCAACATCCTGCGCATGCGGACGGACGACCTGCTGGCGGCGGTCTTTCCCGCGCAGGCGCAATGCCAGGAGCACGCGACCGGTACCATCGAGCCGCCCGACCATCCGCTGGTTCACGAGACGCTGCGCGATTGTCTCACCGAGGCGATGGACCTGCCTGGGCTGACGCTCCTGCTCGAGCGGATGAAGCGCGGTGAGGTCCGGCTGCTGGCGCGCGACACAGCGGAGCCGTCGCCCCTCTGCCACGAGATCGTAAACTCGGCGCCCTATGCGTATCTCGACGACGCGCCCCTGGAGGAGCGCCGCTCGCGCGCGGTGCAGATGCGGCGCACGCTCGACCCGCGCGACGCCGCGCTCGCGGCGCTCGACCCCGAGGCCATCGCCACCACGGTGCAGCAGGCGCAGCCCGACGTCCGCAATGCCGACGAGCTGCACGATGCGTTACTGACGCTGGGCCGCGCCGAGCCGCGCGACGAGTGGCGCGAGTTCTTCGGCGAGCTTGTCCTATCCGGCCGCGCCTTCGTGCGCGACGATTTCTGGATCGCGACCGAACGACGAGAGGCCCCGCTGCTCGAGACGGTGCGCGGCTGGGTCGGCATCACGGGGCCCATCACCGAGGCGGCGCTCGCCCTGCGTCTGCGGGTGCCGGCGGTCGCCGTGGAACTGGCGCAGCTGGAGCTCGAAGGCCTGGTCCTCCGAGGCCGGTTTTCCGGAAGCTGCGAAACCATCGAGTGGTGCGAGCGCACGCTCCTCAAGCGCATCCATTCGCTCACGCTCGGCCGGCTGCGGCGCGAGATCGAGCCCGTCACCACCAGCGACTTTTTGCGCTTCCTCTTCCGCTGGCAGCACGTGCACGAGGGGACGCGGCTGCACGGCACGCAGGGCCTGTCGGAAGTGTTGGCGCAGCTGCAGGGCTTCCAGGTCGCGGCCGCCGCCTGGGAGACCGACGTGCTCCCCGCGCGCGTTGCCCGCTACGACCGGGCACTGCTGGACCAGCTCTGCCTCTCGGGCGAAATCGTCTGGGGCCGCCTCGCCTGCGAAGAGCGTCTCCCCGCGGCCGCATCGCTCTGGCGCGGAGCTGCGGCGACCCCCTCAAAAGGCGCCAGCTCGCACCCGGCCGCAACGGCCCTCAATGGTGTCTCCACCGGGTTGCAGCTAGAAGTGTTGCAAGTCTTGCCACGCCGCCCACCAGGCCGCGCCACGCCGCTCGCGCTGGTGCGACGCGACGATCTTCCCTGGCTGCTCGAAGCAACCCGCGGCGAGTCCGAGCCGCTCGGCGACAGCGCAAGACTCGTGGTGGCGCTGCTCGAGCAGCGGGGCGCGCTCTTCCCGCACGAGCTGCGCGCGCAGTCCGGTCTGCACCCGCGCGAGCTGGACGACACGCTCTGGGAGCTGGTCAGCGGCGGCCGCCTGACCTGCGATGGCTTCGGGGCGCTGCGCTCGCTCCTCGACCCGAAGAGCCGCGCCGCCTCGGGCCGCTGGTCGCTGCTCCGGCCCTCTTTCGAGAATGTCGTTAACGAATTGTTTATCGAAAAGATCGCCGCGCAATACCTGCGCCGCTACGGCGTGGTCTTCCGCGATCTGCTGGCCCGCGAGCCGCGCTGCCCGCCGTGGCGCGAGCTGCTCAAGGTCTATCGAAGGCTCGAGGCCCGGGGCGAATTGCGCGGCGGCCGCTTCGCGCAGGCCTTCTCCGGCGAGCAGTTCGCGCTGCCCGAAGCAGTCGACGCACTCCGCTCCGTCCGCCGCGCGCCCAAGCTGGGCACCGAACGCGTCGTGCTCTCCGCCACCGACCCGCTCAACCTGGTCGGTATTCTTACGCCGGGCGCGCGCGTGCCTGCCACCGCGCAGAATCAAGTCGTCTTCATCGACGGTGTCCCGCAGGCCGACGGCGCCGCGGCCCGCACGGCGTAGTACGCTCAGTGCGTCTGCGTGTCCTTCTTCTGCAACTCTGCGATTCGCGACGAGAGGCCTTCGAACACCCGCTCAAGCTCTTCGATCTTTCCCTCGAGCTTGCGCACGTCTCCGGTGGTCGGAACATTCATCGTCGAGAGGGCTGTCTGCAGGCCCTTCTCCACCGTGCCCCGTGCCTCGGTCATCGCCGTCACTGTCTTCTGCAGCGCGCCCATCAACTTTTCATTTGAGAGCAGGTTGGCGGCCATCTTGCTCATGCGCTCTTCGCCGGTCTCGATCATCTTCTTCAGCAGCGGATTTTCGCGCAGCATGGTCGGCTCTCCCCGCAAAGTAGCACTTAATCTGCGGCCTTTGCCGCGGAGTGTCAAGACCACGACGCACTGCGGCTTGACGCGGGCGCCAAACCGGTACTGAGAGCGCGTTGACACCCCCCCGGCCGGGACATACATTCCGCCGCCCCGTGCAAGACCCCATGGCCAGCGCGCTGCTCGACCGCCGCCTGCTCGCCATCACCGGCAAGGGCGGCACAGGCAAGAGCACCATTACTGCTGCGCTGGCTTTGGCCGCCTCGCGCCGCGGGAAGAAAGTCCTCGTCTGCGAGGTGGTGGCCAACGAGCGCGTGGCGAACCTCTTCGGCAAGCCGGCCTCGGGCACCGAGATCCGCCTGCTGCTTCCAAACCTCTATAGCGTCCATGTCCGCCCGCGCGAGGCCATGCGCGAATACGCGCTGATGATCCTGAAGTACGAGACTCTCTACAAGCTAGCCTTCGAGAACGCCGCCGCGCGCTACTTCCTCAGCGCCGCCCCCTCTCTCGCGGAAATCGTCATGCTCGGTAAGGTCTGGTGGCATGCCACGCAGGAGGAGGAACGCGGCAAACCTCGCTGGGACCTGGTCATCCTCGACGCGCCCGCCACCGGCCATGGCCTGACCTTTCTCACCGTGCCCGAAGTGTTTTTGCAGCTGGTGCAGGACGGCCCGCTCGCGCGCGATATGCGCGATATGCAATCCCTGCTCGGTAATCCCGATACCTGCCGGACCTGCATCGTCACGCTGCCGGAAGAGATGCCGGCCAATGAAGCGATTGAGTTGCATAAAGCTTTAAAGGCCCATTCGCTCCCGCAGGGTCCGCTCTTTCTCAATGGCTGCTTCGAGCCGCGCTTCACTCCCCAGGAGCGCGTCGCGGTGGCGCGCGGCGGGCCGGCGCTGGCAGCCGCGGGCGAGGCGGCGGACAACCACGAGGCGCGCGCCGACCTGTCGAGTCTCTATGCAAGCGTGCTGGGCAAAAGCGTTGATCTCCCACTGATCAAGATCCCTTTTCTCTTCGACCGCGTCTTCAATGCGCAAGCGATAGAGAAGGTCGCGGGCATCATTGAAGGTGCTCTGTGAGCCGTCCGAATCTTGCGGAGATCCTGGACGGCCGCAAGGTGGTCTGCTGCGTCGGCTCGGGCGGCGTGGGCAAGACCACCACGGCCGCGGCCATCGCGCTGCAGTTTGCGGTCGACGGCAAGCGCGTGCTGGTGCTCACCATCGACCCGGCCCGGCGGCTTGCCAACAGCCTCGGCCTCGAGTCGCTGGGCAATCGCGAGACTCGCATCGATCCGAAGCTGTTCGCGGCCGCCGGCCTGCAGCCGAAAGGCGAGATGTGGGCGATGATGCTCGACCTCAAGCTCACCTGGGATGAGCTGGTCACCAAGCAGTCCGCCTCCAGGGCGCAGGCTGAGGACATATTGAAGAATCGCATCTATCAAACGCTCTCGACCGCGATGGCCGGCAGCCTCGAATACATGGCGATGGAGAAGGTCTATGAGGTGGCGAGTTCCGGCCGCTTCGATGCCGTCGTGCTCGATACGCCGCCCACTTCCAATGCGCTCGATTTCCTCCACGCCGCCGATCGCATCCTCGGCGTCCTCGATAACAATGCGATGCGCATCATCCTCGGCCCCATGCTCAAGGCCAGCAAGGTCGGTTTCCGGCTGCTCGCCGTCCCTTCGAGTCTGGTGCTGAAGACCCTCTCGCGCTTTACCGGTGCGGAGTTCCTCAAAGACCTGGCCGCCTTCATGCTCGCTTTCGAAGGAATGTTCGAGGGATTCAAGGATCGCGCCGCGCGCGTCAACAAACTCATGCGCTCGCCCGAGGCCGCGTTCGTGCTGGTCACCAGCCCCACGCCGCTGACGATCCAGGAGGCGCTCTTCTTCCACGGCGCCCTCAAAGCCGACGGCGTCCCGACTTCGGCGGTGATCGTCAATCGCGTCCAGCGCGATCCGCGCCGGCTGGGCGGCCCCGATAACCCGGCCGCGCTTCGCGAAGCGTTGCAGCTCGCGGGCCTCAAGGACGAGAACGAGCTCGCGCAGCGGCTGGGCAAGACGCTCACCGAGCAGGCGACGCTGGCCGATCTCGACCGCCGTGAGATCGCCCGGCTCGAGGGCACGCTCAAAGCAACCCCGCTCTTTACGGTGCCCCGGCTGCGCAAGGACGTGCACGACCTGACCGGCTTGTGGCAAATCGACAACTGCCTGTTTGCGGGAGGCGAGTAATGGCGTTTCATACTGCGGTCATCGAGCTTCCAACCTCGAAGAAGTCAGAGCTGGTGGACATCACCAAGCGGGTGCGCGCGGTGGTCGGCAACAGCAACATCCAGAACGGTCTCTGCTCGGTGTTTTGCGGGCATACCACTGGCGCCATCACGCTGAATGAGAACACCGATCCCGACGTGCAGACTGATATCCTCAATGCGCTGGAGCGCGCCGTGCCTCGCTCCGAGAAGTATTACAAGCACGAAGAGGGCAACGCGCACGCGCACGCCAAGGCCGCGGTGATCGGCTTCTCCGAGACGCTGCCGGTGCAGGGCGGCAAGCTCGCCATTGGCCAGTGGCAGGCCATCTACTTCTGTGAGTTCGACGGTCCGCGCAACCGGAAGATCACGGTGACGGTGCTGGGTTGAAGGGTGCGCTTTCCAGGCTGGCCGCGGCCGCGGCCGTCGCACTTTCCGCGGCCGACGTGGCCTGCTCCCACGCGCAGCCGCGCAAGATCGATATCGCGGAGCCCCTGATCATCACCGCCGGTCCGCCCGCGCAGGTGGCGCTCGGGGAGATGGACGACGCCACGCTCTTCGATGCTGGAGCGCGCGCCTTCACCGCCGGTCAATACGAGAAGGCGGCGCTGCATTTCGATCGATTGATCGACGCCTTCCCGCGCAGCGACCAGCTGCTGCCTGCGCTGTGGAATGCGGCGCTCGCGCATGAGCGGCTCGAGCAATACCAGTCGAGTTTGGAGAGATTCAAAGCCTATCTATCCAGGCGCGATGAACCCGACGCGCAATTCCACGCTGCCTTCGCCGAGTACAAGCTCCATCGAACGGAGGACGCGGCCAAGCGGCTGCACGCGCTCTCGGAGCGGAGCGATCTCCCGCCGTCGCGCAAGGGTGAGGCGCTCTTGCAAGAGGGCGTCTGCCGCGTCGAAGGCGGGGCCCGCGCGGACGGCGAGAAGCTGCTGCGCGCGGCCGCGGCGCTCTATGAGAAGGACGACGCGGTCGATCCCGCGCTCCCCGCGCAGGCCGAGTTCTGGCTCGGCGAGGTCTATCGATTTGATTTCAGGGATCTCAAACTCGACCCCTCCACAATGGATGAAAAGAAGCTCGCCGAGACGCTTGAATCAAAGGCGCAGTTTTTGCTCTCGGCGCAGGGTCATTACCTGCGCGCGATCCGAAAGGGAGATGGCGAGTGGGCCACCGCGTCGGGCTTCCGCATCGGAGACCTGTACGAGCAATTCCACGACGAGCTGGTCAAGGCGCCGCTGCCGCGCGGGCTCACCGAGGAGCAGCGCGGGCTCTATCAAAGCGCGCTGCGCGACAAGGTCCGCAATCTCGTCGGCAAAGCCATCCGCATCTATGAGCAGACGCT
>JANYKT010000004.1 GCA_025358085.1 Deltaproteobacteria bacterium
GTCGACCGCACCCGCGATATCGGGGTGATCTCCGGCGAAGAGGCGCTCGACTGGGGCTTTACCGGACCTTGCCTGCGCGCCTCGGGCGTCGATTACGACGTGCGCAAGGCGCATCCGTATCTGGTCTATGACCGGATGGACTTCGAGGTCCCGCTCGGCTCGCGCGGCGATACTTACGACCGCTATATGATGCGCCTCGAGGAGATCCGCCAGTCGCACCGGATCATCGATCAATGCCTCGAGCAGCTGCCGCCCGGACCCATCATCATCGATGATTGGCGCTATGCGCTGCCGCCCAAGAAAGACGTGTTCGGCTCGATTGAAGGGGTAATGGCGCACTTCAAGCTGATCATGGAGGGCATCCAGGTCCCCGCGGGCGAGGTGTACGTCTATACTGAAGGAGCCAACGGCGAATTGGGCTTTCACCTGGTCAGCAATGGTAAGGGAAAGCCGTATGCCATCTCGGTGCGTGGGCCCGGCTTCCCCATCCTCGGCGCGCTTCCCCGCCTGATCAAGGGCCACGCGGTCGCCGACCTCGTCCCCATCTTCGACAGCATCAACATGATTGGTGGCGAGGTCGAGCAATGAGTGTGCAGCCAGGCGCAGCGAATACGGCCGGTGGACAGATGGGTGCCGCGGAGGGCCAGGCGGCGAATGCGGCTCCGCAGGCTGTCGTCAAGATGGTCAATGTCGAGATCGACGGACAAGCGGTCAGCGCCGACTCGCGCGATAACCTGATTGAAGCGGCGCGCCGCGTCGGCGTATCCATTCCCTATTTTTGTTATCACCCGCGACTCAGCATCGCCGGGCAATGCCGGATGTGCCTGGTAGAGACGAGCGACGCGCCGGGCCGTCTGGTGCCGGGCTGCCAGGTGCGAGTCAAGGAAGGTCTCAAGGTCAACACCACCAGCCCCGCGGTGAAGGAGAACCAGCGCGGCTCCATGGAGTTCCACCTGATCAATCACCCGGTCGATTGCGCCATCTGCGATCAATCGGGAGAGTGCAAGTTGCAGGACTATTACATGGAGTACGATCACCAGCCTGCGCGCATCCGCACGTACAAGCTGAACAAGCCCAAGCGCGAGGTGCTGGGACCGCTGGTGGTCTACGACGCCGAACGCTGCATCATGTGCACGCGCTGCGTGCGCTTCATGGACGAGATTGCGCAGGAGCCGCAGCTGGCGGTGGTCAATCGCGGCGATCACTCCCTGATTGCCACTTTCCCGGACCAGCCGCTCGATTCAAAGTATTCCGGCAATACGGTCGATATCTGTCCCGTCGGCGCGCTGCTCAGTCGCGACTTCCGCTTCTCGACCCGGGTGTGGTTCGTCAACAAGAGCCCGACCATCTGCACCGGCTGCGCGAATGGCTGCAATACCTATATCGAGGGCCGCGGCGATGTCGCGTATCGGCTGCTGCCGCGCCGCAATGAAGAGGTGAACCAGGTCTGGATGTGCGACGACGGCCGGGTCTCGTATCACGCCACCAATGACGCCCGGGTGGAGTGGGCACGCACCGGCCGCGGCGATGCCGGGACGCTGGTGGGGCCGCTTTTGGCCGTGCAGAAGGCGGCCGAGCTGCTGCGACCGCTCGCGGGCAGCAAAGGCGTGACCATTGCCATCAGCGCGCAGTGCACGCTGGAAGAGGCGACGGCCGCCTTCCTCTTCGGTAAAGACTTCGGCGCCGACCGGTATGTCCTGACCGGCAGGCCCGACGGCGCCGCCGACGATTTCCTCATCCGACCTGACAAGAATCCCAATCGCAAAGGGATCGAGCTCGTGGCGCGCGCGTTTGGCGTGAAGCTGTCGAATGATTTCGGCAATGCCACCAAGGCACTGATCGCCTTTCGCACGGACGGGCTTTCTGCGGCGCCCGTTGCGGCGCTGATTGAACGACTCGAGATCTTCATCGCCATTGCGCAGAATGAGGATGCGATTGCCCGGCAGGCGCAGGTGACGCTGCCGTGCATGAGCGTCTATGAGCAGGACGGCTCGCTGGTCAATTGGTATGGCCGGCTACAGCGTGTCTGGCCGGGCCTGCCGGCGCACAAGGGCGAGACGGCTCCCGCGTGGCTCTGGGCGGAGCGCCTGCTGAGCGACCTCGGCTTCGCGCATGGCCTCAAGAGCGCCGGCGCCGTCTTCGCGGAGCTGGCTTCTCGCAGCGACGAGCTCCGCGGCTTGACGCTCGACCAGATCCCCGACGATGGCCTCGTGCTTGAAGCGCTGTTGCCCACCGAATGGCCGGTGCGCGCGCCTCGGCCGGTTCCGGGAGGCCCGTCGGTGCGACACCCGCAGACCACGGCCCCGGGCATGAAGGTGGGCGATGAAGCTTCCGGAGGGTCGCGTTGATGGACACTCGCGCTGATGCAATCGCCGCGGACAGCCAGCAGCATTCCGCGCCGGTATCGCAGGCCGGGATGACGTTGCCCGTCCCTCTTCTGCAGACGCCGCAGGCGCGGCTCGCGTCCGAAGACTTCGGCCCGCGCGCGGGGCACCGTCCCGCTTACAACGCCTGGCTCTTTGGCACCGTGATTGGCTGGGCCGCATTCGTGGGCTTCCTGCTGGTCACCAGCTGGGGGCTCATCGCCATCGTCCGGCTCTTTGCCACGCTCGATTCCAACGCAAACAGCGCCACGGGACTCGGGCAGGCCATCGGCGCCATCCTGGCTTTCGTGCTGCTGCTGGTCATGGTCACCGGGACGCTCTTGACCATGGCCGATCGCAAATGGTCGGCGTTGATGCAGGACCGCGTCGGGCCCAATCGCGCGCGGCTCTCCATCATTCCGGGGCCCATTGGCGACATGCCATTGAAAGGCCTGCCGCACATCGTCGCCGATGTGCTGAAGATGCTCTTCAAAGAAGACTTCATTCCCGAAGGCGCCTGGACGAACAGCTTCCTGTTCAACCTTGCTCCGCTGATGGCCTTCGCGCCTGCGTTCTGTCTCTTTGCCATCGTGCCGGTCGGCCCCGACCTCGATTTCTGGGGCCACCGCGTGGCGCTGCAGGTGGCCCACGTCGATTGGGGGATCCTTTATATTTTTGCGCTCGCTTCCTTAGGCGTCTTTGGTACCGCATTGGCCGGCTGGACTTCGAACAACAAGCTGGCGCTGCTCGGCGGCCTGCGTGCCAGTGCGCAATTGGTCTCCTATGAAGTCACGCTCGGTTTGACGCTGGTGGGGACTTTCATTGTCTTTGGCACTCTCCGTCTCGACGCTATGGTGAGCGCGCAGGGAATGTTGCCGGCCGCGCTGCACACCGCCGCGCAGCTCGCCACCGGCGAGGGCCGGTCCCTGGTCAGCGACGACTCATTACTGTTCGGCTGGCTTCCTGCCTGGGGAATCATCTTCCAGCCCCTGGGCGCGATTCTCTTCCTCACCGCCGCGCTCGCCGAAATCAAGCGTGCTCCTTT
>JANYKT010000081.1 GCA_025358085.1 Deltaproteobacteria bacterium
CACTTCACCGGCGAGCTCGGAGACGTTTCTTATGTGGACGAGATCCCCCTGGCCGATCACCTGCGCATCGGATCTCTCGACAAGTATACCAAGCGGGCAACCTCGGTCAGCCTGGAGTTTCGCTATTCGCTGTTGCGCGACAAGGTCAAGATTGGCGTCTTCAATGATATCGGCGTCTGGCGCCACCTCGGCCGGGACGACCTGGCCCAGGCGGCGGACCTGGCGGGCTCCAGCGGGGCGGGCGCGTTCTTCTTCCTCTTTGATGAGCTGCAATTCGATCTCTTCTATGGCGTGGGCTGGTCCACCACCTCGTCAGTACGGCCGGGGCTCGCGCTCGCCATCAAGGAAGCTTTCTGATCTCGAGACGGACGCGTGCACCGTCCCGTCCCTCATTGCATTGAGTACGTCGGCTCCCGGCGCGTGATTTCGCTGCCGCCAGCGCGTATGGTGCGCGACCGAATCTCAAGGAGGCCGCAATGGCGATGGCGATTCCGCAGACTGCCGCAGCGCACCCCACCGCGAACGACGCGCTCGACCGCGTCCTCGAAGACCTGGCTGCGCAGAAGCAGGCGTGGGTTGCGCTCCCGGTCCAGCAGAAGATTGAGTTGCTCGGGCAGGTCAAGCGTGCGACCGCCGACGTGGCCGAGCGCTGGGTCCAGGCGGCGACGCGGGCCAAGCAGATTCCGGAAGGCTCGCCGCTCGCGGGCGAGGAGTGGTCGTCGGGACCCTGGGCACTGCTCTATGGCCTGAGCCAATACATTCATACGTTGGAAGATATCGCTCGCCACGGTCGCCCGCGGCTCGCGCCGGGCGCTCTGCGTACCGCGCGCAATGGTCAATTGATCGCTTCGATCTTTCCGTCCTCTCTTTACGATCGACTGCTGCTCAGCGGTGTCACCGCGGAAGTGTGGATGCAGCCGGGCGTGACCCGCGAGAACCTCGACCAGAACATGGCCGCCTTCTATCGGGAGAAAGATCCCAAAGGAAAGGTCGCGCTGGTGCTGGGCGCGGGAAACATTGCCTCCATCGCGCCGCTCGACGTGCTCTACAAGCTCATCGCCGAGGGGCAGGTCTGCATTTTGAAAATGAACCCGGTCAATGAATACCTGGGGCCTTTTCTCGAGGAGGCCTTCCTGCCGCTGGCAAACTTCGTCAAAGTTGTTTATGGCGGCGGCGCTATTGGCGCGTGGCTGTGCAACCACCCGCTGGTCGAGGAGATCCACATCACCGGCAGCGCGCGGACCCATGACAACATCGTCTTTGGTACCGGCCCGGACGGCGAGGCACGCAAGGCCCGGGACCAGCCGATCAATGACCGCCGCGTGACCAGCGAGCTGGGGAACATCAGTCCCACCGTGGTGGTGCCGGGGCCGTGGACTGCGGCCGATCTCCAGTTCCAGGCCGAGAACATCGCCACCCAGAAGATGCACAACGCGGGCTTCAATTGCATCGCCGCGCAGGTGCTGGTGCTGCCCGCCGAGTGGGACCAGACGCAAGCCCTGGCCGACGCGGTCAAGAGCACGCTCAAAGCCGTTCTGAATCGTCATGCGTATTACCCGGGCGCCGCCGACCGGCAAGCCGGAGCTTTGAAAGCGCACCCTGACGCGGAGTTGCTCGATACGGGCAGCGGGGTCCCGCGCACGCTCATCTCCAACGTAGCTCCCGACAGCGCTGACTTCTGCTTCCGCGAGGAAGCGTTCGGCGGGGTGCTCACCGAGACGCGGCTCCCGGGCAAGGATGCGCGCGCCTTTCTCAAGAATGCGGTTGCTTTCTGCAATGATTCACTCTGGGGCACTCTCGGCGCCAATCTGCTCATTCATCCCCGGACCATCCAGGAGCTGGGCACGGACTTCGACGATGCGCTGGCCGAGCTGCGCTATGGCTGCATTGCAATCAATACCTGGACCGGCGTGGGCTTTCTCCTCGCCCAGGCCAGCTGGGGCGCCTATCCCGGACACGCCCGCAACGATATCCAGAGTGGCAGTGGTGTGGTGCACAATTCACTGCTGTTCGACAGGCCGCAGAAGAGCATCGTGCGCGCGCCGTTCTACCCATTCCCGCGCGGCTTGAGCCACGGCCAGCCAGCCATACTGCCCAAGCCGCCGTGGTTCATCACCAACAAGCGCGCGCACGAAGTGACCCGGCAACTCACCTACTTCGAGGCAGCCCCAAGCCCGCTCAAGCTGCCGGGCATCTTCTTCTCCGCCCTGCGCGGTTGAGCGTGAAGATGCTCAAGCTTCAGACGCCGAAGAACCACGCGCCATAGACGGCGACGCAGGTGAGATCGAACGCGAACACCAACTTCATTCCCCGCGTGTGCGGCTGGCTCCAGCCGGCAGAGATCAAGCCGACCAATCCCGCTTTTTCCAGCATCGCCGCGAGGACGATGGGCGCGCGCACTTCGGGATGGCCCGAAGCATAGATGAGCAGTCCGCCCATGGCCGCGGCGAGCAGGCCCCAATGGCGGGCGAAGAACACCCCCGCCTGGTCGCGGATCTCAAGCTTGTAAAGCAGCCGCAGCGCGGGGGCGGGCGCGATGAATTGCAGGACCGGCAACGCGGTGACGATTCCAGTGACGAGGAGGATCATCGGCATGGTTCTGGAGAGCATTTCCGCAGCATATCCCTGCTAAGGTGCGCCGCCCATGGGCCCCCTCGAAAGCCAGCTTCCCCCGCCGGGCGCACCGCCGCTCGCGGCCGACGAGATCCTCTCGCGCTTCGTCAGCGCCGCGGCATTCGAGCTCTATCCCGCGCAGGAGGAGGCGATCCTGGAATTGCTCGACGGCAAGCACGTCGTGCTCTCGACACCCACCGGTTCCGGCAAGTCGCTGGTAGCGCAGGCGCTGCACTTCGCGACGTTGTGCCGGGGTGAAATCAGCTTCTACACCGCGCCCATCAAGGCCCTCGTCAATGAGAAGTTCTTTCAGCTCTGTGAAGCATTTGGCGCCAGCCGGGTCGGTCTGTTGACCGGCGACGGCGCGGTCAATGCCGACGCGCCGCTCATCTGCTGCACCGCCGAAGTGCTGATGAATCGGGTCCTGCGCGACCCTTTGCTGCGCGCGGACTCCGTCGTCATGGACGAGTTCCATTACTATTCCGACAAGGAGCGCGGCGTCGCCTGGCAGGTGCCGCTGCTGGCGTTGCCGAAGACGCAGTTCCTGCTGATGAGCGCCACGCTGGGCGATACCCGCTTCATTGAAAAGGCATTGACCGCGGCGAGCGGCCGCGAGACGGCCAACATCGCCAATGCCACGCGCCCGGTGCCGCTGGAATATGAATGGCGTGAGACCGCGCTGCACGAGACCCTGGAAGATCTGGTCCAGCGCGGGCGCGCGCCAGTCTACCTGGTGAATTTCAGCCAGCGCGCCGCGGCCGAGCGCGCGCAAGATCTCATGTCGGCCAACTTCTCCAGCAAGGAGGAGAAGGACGCATTGAAGGCCGCGACCGAGGGCTTTCGCTTTGAGACGCCCTATGGAAAGGAGTTCATCAAGTTCCTGCGGCACGGCATCGGACTGCACCATGCGGGGCTGTTGCCGAAGTATCGGCTGCTGGTCGAGCAATTGGCCCAGCAAGGGTTATTGAAGGTCGTCAGTGGCACCGACACCCTGGGCATGGGCGTCAACATCCCCATTCGCACCGTCGCCTTTACGCAGCTCTTCAAATACGACGGCGAGAAGCTCGGTCAATTGAGCGTGCGTGACTTCCGCCAGATCTCGGGGCGCGCGGGCCGCAAGGGATTCGATACCATCGGTTATGTGGTGGCGCAGGCGCCCGAGCATGTGATTGAGAACAAGAAGATCGAAGCGAAGGGCAAGAAATCGCCCAAGAAGAAGCCGCCCGAGAAGGGCTATGTCCACTACGACAATGCGTTCTTCGAGCGGCTGCAGCAGTCGCCGCCCGAGCCGCTGGAGAGCCGCTTCCAGGTCACCTGGGGGATGATTCTCCACCTGGTGCAGTCCGAGCGGCAAGTTTCGGCGCGCGATGCCAGAGGCCCGCAAGGCTACGCCCGGCTGGTGCAGCTCATCCGGCACAGCCACGGACATGAAGGAAACCGGCGGCTGCACCTGCGCGACGCGGCCGCCAAGGTGCGCACGTTGCGCAAGGCCGGCGTGCTGGAACTCGAGCGCGGCAATGAGTGGCGGCGGCCGTTCCTGAAGCCCGGCGCGCATCTGCAGGACGACTTCTCCCTCAATCAAACGCTGTCGCTCTGGCTCTATGACACGCTGCCTCGCCTGGACAAGGGCTCAGAGACCTACGCGCGCGATCTGCTGACGCTGGTCGAGAGCATTCTCGAGAATCCGCAGGCGGTGCTGTATGCGCAGCTGGATCGCGCCAAAGGCATTGCCATTGCCGAGATGAAGTCGCGCGGCATGGATTACAACGACCGGATGAATGAGCTGGACAAGGTCGAATACCCGAAGCCTTTGCGGGAGTTCGTTTATGAGACCTTCAATGCCTTTGCCGAAAAGCACCCCTGGGTAGGCGCCGAAAACATCCGGCCCAAGAGCATCGCGCGCGAGATGTTCGAGACGTACGCGAGCTTCAATGAGTATGTGCGCGACTACTCGCTGCAGCGCTCGGAAGGGCAGCTGTTGCGCTGTCTCACCGATGTCTACAAGACGCTGGTGCAGAGCGTGCCCGCGGAAGCGCGCGACGAGGAGCTCGAAGAGATCATTGAGCACCTGCGGCTGATGGTGCGCGGCGTCGACTCCAGCCTCCTCGACGAGTGGGAGCGGATGATGGACCCGGCCTCGGCGCGCGCACCGCTGGCCGCGGGAGATCTCGCGCCGGTGCGGCCGGTGGACGAGCGCGAGCAATTGGTGCGCGATGGCAAGCGGCGCTCGGCCCGCGTGCGCAGCGAGCTGCACATCCTTCTGGCGGCGCTCGCGCGCAAGGACTGGGAGGAGGCTTCAAAAGCGCTCTATGTGCGGCCGGACGATGTGGCCTGGACGGCCGAGCGCCTGCAGGCCGCGCTCGAGCCCTATTTCACGGTGAACGCGAAGATCGACCTGTCCCCGCGCGCGCGGCGGCCAGATCGCACCACGCTGACCGACGAGGCGCCGCGGGTCTATCGCGCGCAGCAGCGCTTCGGTCCGCCCCCGCGCGCCCTGCAAAAGCACGAAGCGGTGGCCGCTGATCCTGACGCCGCGGCGCAGGCCGAGGCCCGGCAGGAAGCCGACGATGCGGACTGGTCGATTGAATGCAGCGTCGATCTCTCCGTCGAGCGGCCGCCGGGCTCGCCGCTGATCGAACTCACGCGCATCGGCGTCTAGGGTTGCGTTTCGATCGTAGACTCGCGGTTCACGCCCGAACGACCGGCTGAGACGTCAGACGACGACTGTTCCGACCGGCCGCCCTTTACGGACAAAAATCCTCGCGCTCCGCTCGTGCGATCGGTACCTGTTGCTGCCGCCCGCGTCAGCGGTGATGAAGATTTCTCGCGCATCGGGATAACGTTGCGCGCCGACCTTCCACCACGCCTCTATCGAGGTGGCCGCGAATGCGGGCGTAGGTGATCGACGCCGACGCTCACGAAGCCGTCGTTGGCTGCGATCTCATACACCCCGTGAAGGATTGCCTTGCCGACCGGAAGTCCCAGTATCAGCGTGCTCTTCCAACGAAGCGGTGATTCACGGTCCCCGCACCGCGACTCCCCATGGACAATCGCGCTGGCCTCGGCCAAAGCCCAAAGCCGACGGGCGCGCTCGTCCATCGTCGCCTTCAAGAGCCGCCACTTCTGTTGAACCAACCTTTCGTTTTCCACCGTGACCGTCGCTCACGTTGCCGCGACCCTGTCGATCACGCACTCGCTCGACCGTCGAATTCGAAAGGCCTTAGTCACGAGTGTCGGGAAGCTCGATGGCGAAGAGACGCAGCTGTGCCCCTTCGGGGCCGCCGATCGTACGGTCGAAGTGGAAGCCGATCTTCTCCAGCAGTTGAATCGAGCGCTGGTTGTCGAGCGAGGTGATCGCGACGACGCGCTGCAGGCCGAAGGAACGGGCGCCGTCGTCCAACACCGCGGTCGCGGCCTCGCGCGCATATCCTTTGCCCCAATGCTCGGGAAGGAAGGCAAAGCCCAGGTCGACGTCGAGCAAGGTCTCGCGCTTGATCAAGCCGCAGAGACCAAGCGGGGCGCCGTCCTCGCGCCGCTCGACCAGCAAGAGCCCGAAGCCGAGCCGCTGGTACATGTCGAGCGGGCCTTTGGTGAGATAGACGCGCGCGTCCTCGAGGGTGCGCACGCCCCGGTCGCCGATATACCGCAGCCACGAAGGCTCATTCACCAGCTGCAGGATGAAAGGCGCGTCCTCCTCCGTGAGCCGGCGGAGCCGGAGCCGTGCTGAGTTCATTGAGCGGTTCCTTCAGCGACACTTGGCTGGTCGAGAAAGGTTCCGAGCAGCACCCAGCGCCGCGCGTCCTGCGCGCGCCCGGGCTTCGCCGCGAGCGGAGTCGTGTAGTGCCAGAGCGGCAACCGATAGCAGGAGACGCCGCCCAGCGTGGCGATGGACTGCACCTGGCCCAGGTGCCCGCCGTGCTCGTAGACGATCCATTGGTGTTCCACCGCTTCATTGCAGAAGGTCAGGTGCAGGTCGACATAGCCGGCCCGCGCGTCTGGCTCCTCCGGGTGGTGGTCATTGTGAGGGCCCGAGTAATCATTCGCGTGATAGCAGAGCACCTGCGTGCCACGCTTCTGGCGCAGCCGATAGCCGCTGAGCGCCTCGGCCAGCGCGTGAAAGCTGTCGGAGCGGAGCATTGCAGTCAGCCCGATCTCCCCGGCGCGGATCGAACCCCTGGACCGCGCGGACGCCATCTCGGCCGTGCGCACGCGGACGGTCTTGGGCAATCGCTCGCTATAGTTCCTCTTCATCCCCGTCATTGCGGACGGCGGAATCGGGACGTCCATTGCAGTGAGGACATCCGGCATGGTTCGGCCAAGCAACGCGAGCGCCGCGCGCGATTGACCTGCATCGAGGAGGTCAGCCGCGCCGACGAAGCGCAGGCCCGCGGCCAGCACCCCGCAGGCGCGGTCCGTTCCCGCGAGCACCTTGCGCCCGCGTGGCGAGAGCATGCCCTCCAGCTCGGCGGGGAAGCGTTTCACTTGCCCGACAGCGCCGCCTCCAGCGCCTCGCGCAGCGCCTTGGGATTGGCGCGGCCCGCACTCTCGCGCATGGCGATTCCCAGCAGCGCGCCGAGCACGTTGGCATTGCCTGCCTTGAATCGCGCCGCCAGCTCCGGATTTCCCGCCACCACTTTGAATGCCACCGCTTCAAGCACGGCTGAATCGGTAATCACCGTCAATCCGCCGCGCGCGATGATTTCGGCCGGCGAGCCTTTGCCCGCGAGCATTTCGCCCAAGACCTCTTTCGCCAGCCGCGATGAAAGCGTGCCGGCCCGCAGCAGCCCGACCAGCTCGGCGATTTGCGCTCCGCCGAAGAGTGCCTGCGCGAGCTTGCGTGCGCGCAGCTCGCCGAGCAGGTCATTGCAGATCAGCGCCGCCGAATCTTTGGCTGCCGCGCCCGCGGCGATGGCTTCCTCCAACAGCGTGCGCAGCAAAGGCTCGCCATCAAGCGTCCGCGCCTCGTCCGCGCTGATGCCCAGCCGGGACTGCAGCGCGCTCGCCGACTCATTGAGTTCCTGGGGAGCCGCGGCCGTCTGCTTCGACACCGGTTTGACGCGCGCGGCGGGCTTGACCGCCTTGCCTGCCGCGCGCGCCCACGAGTCCCGTAGCGTCACCGTGCGGCCCAAGACCAATCCATTGCTGGTGGAATCGCTATCGACGACGAAGTATCCCAGCCGCTCCAATTGGAAGCGCGTGCCGTGCGCCGCGTGTTGAAGGCTGGACTCGACCCGCGCCTGCAGCACCTCGAGAGAACGTGGATTCAAATCTTTGCGGAAATCACCACCCTTTTCTCCGGGCGATTCCGTGGAGAAGAGGCGGTCAAAGAGCCGCACCTCGACAGGAATCGAATGCTCCGCGCTCACCCAATGAATCGTGCCGTCTACCTTCTGGCCTGCCGCCGCGTCGCCGCCGCGTGTTTTGGGGTCGTGAGCGACCCGCACCTCGAGGAGGTTGCCGTCCCGGTCCTTGATGACGCCCACGCAAGTAACGATGAATGCATGCCGCAGCCGCACCGTGCGGCCGGGCGCGAGCCGGTGGAAGTCCGGGGGCGGATCTTCCGCAAAGTCGTCCTGTTCAATGAACAGTTCGCGCGTGAACTGGAGCTTGCGCGAACCCTCGCGCCCGTCCGGCCAATAGGGCGCGTCCAGCTCCTCGACGGTGCCGGACGGAAGGCTCTCGACGGTGACCTTGAGCGGGCGGAGCACGCCCATCACGCGCGGCGAGCGGGCGTCCAGGTCTTCGCGCAGCGTGTGCTCGAAGAGAGCGACGTCCACGGTGCTCAGGTTTTTCGAGACTCCGATGCGGGCGCAAAAGTCGCGGATGGCCTCTGGCGTGCAGCCGCGCCGGCGCAGGCCCGCAAGGGTCGGCAGGCGCGGATCATCCCAGCCATTGACGTCCTTGTTCTGCACCAGCTCGAGCAGCTTCCGCTTGCTCAAGACCGTATAGGAGATGTTGAGTCGGGCGAACTCGGTTTGTCGCGGCACCCAGGGCATCCCGGCAGCCGCGACCACCCAATCATAGAGCTCGCGGGCGCTCTCGAACTCCGTGGTGCAGAGCGAATGAGTGATGCCTTCGAATGAATCAGACAGGCAATGCGCGTAATCGTAGAGCGGATAGATGCACCAGGCGTCGGCGGTCCGGTAATGGTGGCTTCGCTTGATTCGATACAAGGGTGGATCGCGCAGCTTCATGTTGGGCGAGGCCAGATCGATCTTGGCCCGCAGTGTCTTTGCGCCCTCGTTGTATTCGCCTTTTCGCATGCGCCGGAAGAGATCGAGGCTCTCCGCTGCGGAACGCGTGCGATGGACGCAGTTCGCGCCCGCCTGGGTGACGGTGCCGCGGTCGCGGCCAAGCTCGTCCTCGGTGCAATCGCAGACATAGGCGTGGCCCGATCCGATGAGCTGCTCGCCGATTTCAAAGAGGCGCCCGAAGTAGTCGGAGGCGTAGAACATCTTGTCGTGCCAGTCGAAGCCCAGCCAGCGAACATCGCGCTGGATGGCCTCGACGTACTCCTGGTCCTCGGTCGTCGGGTTGGTGTCGTCCATGCGCAGGTGGCAGACGCCGTTGAATTCATTGGCCAGGCCGAAGTTCAGGCAGATCGACTTGGCGTGCCCGATGTGCAGATACCCGTTGGGCTCAGGCGGAAAGCGGGTGCAGACTTTGCCGCCGTGCGTGCCCGCCGACACGTCGGCTCGGACCAGGTCGCGGATGAAGTCAGAAGGTGGGCGCGTCTCTTGATCGGACATCGGAGCCTCGCTCGAAGGGGGCGCACCATACATCAGCGCGGGCGGCAAAAATCGGCATGGAGTGTCGGCTCGCCGCTTCGCTGGCGGGCCCGCCTGCTGTACAACCGGAGCTGCGCCCGATAAACTGAACTAGCAGTTTGATGGGCCGGCCAACGTGCTGCCCTCATGCGTTTCAAGGAGTCCGTCATGCCCGGAGCAGCCCGTCTCGGAGACAAAGCACAGGTAGCCGCGGATGCCCACGGGTGTCCGTCGTGCCCGCATCCCGGGGTGGGACCCATCACGGTCGGTTCGCCGGATGTGTTCGTCAACAAGAAGCCCGCGGCCCGCCTCGACGACATCGGCGTGCATGCGGTCTGCTGCGGCCCGAACAACTTCAGCATCGTCAAAGGTTCCTCAACGGTTTACGTGAATGGAAAGCCGCTCGCGCGGCTGAACGACAAGACCAAACACTGCGGTGGCACCGGGCCCATCATTGAAGGCTCGCCGGACGTGCTGATCGACGACGGCGCGGCCAGCGCCGCCGCGATCGCGGCGATGAAAATGGCTGCTGCGCGGAAGATCGCGCTGGAGCAAAGCAAGAAGAACGAGAAGGGCACGGCAAAGAAGGCCAGCGATAACAACCCCGGCTCGGGAGCCGCAGGAAGCGGAGGCGGCGCGGCTGGCGCTGGCAGCGGGGCTGGCGCTGGGGGCGCGTCCGGCAAAACTGGCGCTGGCAAAGGTGCGGTCGTCGCGAAGAAGGGACCCGCCGGGACGGGCAAGGGCGGCAAGAGCGCGACTGCCTCGGGCGATCTCGGCAAGGACGGGACTCCGAAGAAAGTGGCTGCCAAACCCGCCGGTACCAAGCCCGCTGATACCAAGCCCGCCGATACCAAGCCCGCTGATACCAAGCCCGAAACGGCCGACAAGGCTGCCCCTGCGAAGCCGCCTGCGGAGAAGACGGGCAAGGAGAAGAGCGGCGCCCAATGGGTCGCGCGCTTCCCCACCAGCCGGTCCGTGGACGATCTCAGTGACGACTTCCGGCCCAAGGTGGAGAAATTCCTCGCCGCGCTCGACAAGGCCGGCGCAAGCGTCTCCATCGCGGCCACCTTTCGGCCGGTCGAGCGCGCCTTCTTGATGCATTACAGTCCAATGGTCGCCGACGGATCGATTGCGCCGGACAAGGTTCCCGCCAAGACCGGCGTGGACATCGACTGGGATCACGGCGACCTCGCGGCGAGCAAACAAGCCGCACAGGCGATGGCGAACGGCTATGACATCGCCTTCCCGGCCGCGTTGGCGAGCCGTCACACCGCTCACGCCGCTATCGACATGGACATCACCTGGTCGGGCACGCTCGAGATCGTTGACGGCAACGGCAAGACGGTCTCCATCGGAGCCCCTCGCTCCGGCTCCGCAAACAGTACGCTTCACGAGGTGGGGGCAAGCTATGGAGTCAACAAGCTGATCAAAGACAAGCCGCACTGGTCCGACAATGGGCATTAAAGTTTTCGCCGGTCTGCTGCTGGCCTCGGGGGCGGTGGCCGCGCAGCCCCTTTCGCTGCTCTGCATCGATCAAGGCAAGCTCGTGGTCGAGCGCGAGGACGGCTCGGGGCGCGACTCGGTCGAGCCGTCGCCCGGCGCGCGACTGATCGCAATCGGCCTCGCGGGCCGGACGCTCGCCGCCGTCACCGAAGGCAACGAGCTGCTGCTGACGCAAGGGAAGCGCTGGCGCCATCTGGGCAAGCTCACGAAGAAGGGCGGAACCGGATTGATGCGGGCGACCTCGGACGCACGGGGCGCGCACTTCTTCCTGCAGGGAGGCGAAGACAACCAGGTCGCAGGCGCGCTCGATGTCTCGGCAGCGGGCAAGGTGACCTTCCGCAAGCACCCTGACGACGCCCGACGCATTGCGCCGGCTGAACTCGGCGCGATTGATGCGCCGGAGAAATGGGAAGCTCTGCGGGGCCGCTTGAAGGCGCAAATCCCCCAAGGCATTTCGCCGGAGGAGGCGCTGGTCTTTGCCGAGCCCAGCCCTTGGGGTGGCGCGCTGGTGGCGGTTGCAACCGGCGAGGTGGAAGGAGAGACGGCCGTCGGTGAACTGTGGTTCGTTCCCGACTCAGGCGCGCCGGTGGCGCTGCGGTATAAAGGCGAGCTGCTCGACTATCGCGGGCTGCTCGGCTACATCGGCGACGCGCTCGTCATCAGCGGGGACTCTTCCGCGGCCAAACACGGCACGCTGTTGATTCGCAAGACCGGCAAGGTAACCGCGGTGCCCAAGGTCGACGGCCTCTGCATCGCTGCGCCCCACTAAAAGTTGCGCGTCGACCCTGGGCCCAGGCCCGCGCCGTCCCTCCAGGATGACGACAGATTTAACCTCACCCCCTCTTCGCGGTTATGGTGGGTCCGGGAGGTGCCATGGCGCGAAACCTGCAAAACCTGCTTTGCGTTTTGACAACGCTCTGTGCCTGCACGGGCAAGTTCGACGTGGGCGCGCCACCTGCGGGCGAGCCGGGTCCAACGCTCCCCTATGAGTCGCTCGGTGCCGCCGCTTCCGCGGGCAAGGTCAAAAACCTGCTCACCGGCTTGCCGCCCACCGATGCCGAGGTGGCTGCGGTCAGCGTCGATCCCGCCGCCATGCGCAGTCTGGTTGCGCAGTGGATGCAGACGCCGCAGGCCACGGCCAAACTGCAGTCGTTCTTCGCGCACGCCTTCCAGCAGAGCCAGGTGGTCCCGCAGGACTTCGTCGATCAACTGGGACCGACCGGCGAGGGTCGCATCGACGCGCGCATGCTGGCCAATCTGCAAGAGAGCTTCGCGCGCACCGCGGTCGCGCTGGTGCAGCAGGGCCACCCGTTCACCGAGACGCTGACCACCCGCCGCTTCATGCTGACGCCGCGGTTGATGGCGCTCTATGCCTTCCTCGACACGCTGCAAATCAACGACGGCGGCGCGACCATTGACCTGTTTCAAAAGGCAAATCCCGGCTTCAGCTTCACGCTGACGGCGAAGCGCGGAGCAATTCCGCTTTCCCAGACTCTCGATCCGTCGAGTGCAAACTATCTTGTCTTTGCCGCGCCCCAACTCGCGACTGTCTATGACGCGGCCTGCCCGCAGGACCCGCTCGTCTTCAATGGCGGCGCCGGGCAGCAGTCGATTACACTCTCACTCTATCAAGTGTTGATGGGCGCCGCGCCGGCGTTCAACATCAGCACCGCCGCTGGCACCCACCGCTGTGCCCCGCCAGGCTTCTCCGCTGCCGCCACGCCGCTGAACGTCATCGATACGCAATCCTGGCAGCTCATCAATGTCCGCACGCCGAACCCGGGCGAGCCCACCAGCCGCATCTTCGACATCCTCTCTTTCCGTGCCGGCGGCGACCTGGTCCTGAATATGCCGCGCGTCGGTTTCTTCACCACGCCGGCCTTCCTCGCCGGCTGGAACACCAACGTTTCGAATCAGGCGCGCGTGACCATCAATCAGACTCTGATCGTCGCGCTGGGACGCGCCATCAGCCCTGGCACCGCCACCCTGCCGCCCAGTCTTTCGGCCATCGACGCGGTGCACGCTCCGCAAGGCAGCGATTGCTTTGCCTGTCACCAATCGCTCGACCCCATGCGCCAGTTCTTCCGCCAGCAATACAGCCTTTACTTTCACCCGCAGACGACGGCGGCGCAGGTGGCGCTGACCGGCTCGTTCGGATTCCGCGGCGTCAGCGCACCCGGCAAGACCATCTTTGATCTGGCGAGCCAGCTTGCCGCGCACCCCGACTTTGCCGAGTCGTGGACGCAGAAGCTCTGCACCTACGCGAACTCCGCGCCTTGCGTCGTTACCGACGCCGAGTTCATTCGCGTCGCGCAAGTCTTCAGCGACAGCCACTTCGATTTCAATAAGCTCATCGTGGAACTCTTCGCTTCGCCGCTGATTACGTATCGCGCGCAGACCGACACCGCCGCGCAGGGCGAGATTTTCCCGGTGGCCCGCCGCGACCACCTCTGCGCCGCGCTCTCCAATCGCCTGGGCCTGGTCGATGTGTGCGGGCTCGACGTGAATACCCAGGTGCCGAACGCGCTCAAGCTCGTTCAGCAGATCGCCACCGTGCTGCCGTCGGACCAGTACAGCCGCGGCGCGGAGGCACCCGTGCTCGCGGCCGATCCGTCGCTCTTCTTCCGCACCGGCATGGAAAACATCTGCACGGCGCTCGCGGGCCAGCTCATCGACAGCGGCACCGCACCACGCTGGACCAGCACCAATCCCGCGGCTGCTACGGCCGATTTCGTGCACGCGCTGATGGGCATCGAAATGGCGCGCGACGCGACGCCAACTGCCATCCTCACTTCGCATTACCAGTCCGCGCGGACCGCCGGACTCAGCGCCTCCGACTCGCTGAAATCCACCTTCGTGCTCGCCTGCCTCTCTCCGTCCGTCGTGGGAGTTGGTCAATGACGCTGTCTCGCCGCAGCATGCTCCTGGACTCGCTCTTCGGCGCGGGGATGCTCGGCCTGCGCTCGCTGGCCACCGGCATCCCCATGGCCGTCCTCGCCGACCCGCGCAAGGCGAGCGCTGCAGCCTGCAATCCCAATGCGCAATATCTACTGCTCAGTTCATCCGTCAATGGCGACCCGGTGAATGCCAATGTCCCGGGCATGTATTCGATTCCCGATATCGCGCACCCCACCGACCCGGCCATGGCGGCGGCGCAGCTCTCGCTGGGCGGCAGGATCACCACCGCCGCGACGCCGTGGGCGCAGCTCCCCCAGCCCATGCTCGACCGCGCCTGCTTCTTCCACCACGGCACGTACACGGTGGTGCATCCCGATCTCGGCAAGGTGATGAAGCTGCAGAACTTCGTCTCGCACCAGGAGATGCTCGTCTCACTCATTGCCTCGCAGCTCGCGCCCTGCCTGGGGACGGTGCAGTCCGAGCCGCTGGCGCTGGGCCCGCGCAGCTCATCCGAATCCCTGACCGCCGGGGGCCGGCCGCAGCCCATCCTTTCGCCGACTGCGCTGGCGGCGCTCTTGGCATCGCCCTCGGGGCCGCTTGGGCAGATCGAGAAGATCCGCGACGCCGACCTCGACCGCCTCAACGCCTGGTACAAGCAGAATGGCAATACCGCGCAGCGCGCGTTCATTGACCGATACGCACTTTCGCAGCAGCAGGCGCGCGCGGTTTCGGGCAGCTTGATCAGCACGCTCGCGGGTCTCAAGGACAACAGCCCCGCCTCGCAGGTGACCGCGGCGGTGACGCTCTTCCGCATGAACGTAGCCCCGGTGATCAGCATCCACATTCCCTTCGGCGGCGATAACCACGTCGACGCAATGCTTGCGAATGAAACGAAACAGACCGTCGCCGGCGTGGCTGCCATTGGCACCGTCTGGCAGGAGCTGACCGCGGCCAACATGCAGGACAAGGTCTCGTTCGCGATGATGAATGTCTTCGGCCGCACGCTCTCGGCCGCGCGGGGCGCGGGCAACGGCCGCAACCACCACGGCGACCACCATTGCACTGTCATGATCGGCAAGCCCTTCCGCGCCGGCGTGGTCGGCGGTGTCGAGCCGGCCAACAACGACTATCGCGCGATGTCGTTGGACGCGGGCAGCGGCGCCGGGGTGGCCACGGGGAGCGGCGACATCAAGTTTTCCGAGACGCTCTCGGCGCTGGGCAAGACGCTCGGCGTCGGCTGCGGTGTCGATGCCGGATACCTCGACCAGAACATCGCCGGTGGAAAGCTCGTGACCGGCGCGCTTTCGGGAACATGACCGAACTCACCCGTCGTTCGCTGCTCCGCGTCTGCGCCGGCGTCGCCTGTGCACCCGCGCTGCTGCAGGCCTGCGCGCCACGCGAAAGCGAGGCGCTTGCCATTGCGGTTCAAGCTCCGGTCGAGGGCCTTGTCTCGGTTTCGACTCCGCGCGTGCCCGAATTGCTCAAGGCCGGCGGCAGCCTGATCCTGCATCCTGAAGGCAACGATCTGTTCGGCCGCCCGCTCTCGTTGCTGGTCGCCAATACCAGCTCGCAGGGATTGAAAGCCTGGGACGCCTATTGCCCGCACGCCGGCTGCGAGGTGGCCTGGGCGGACCACGATGACGAGGTGGTCTGTCCGTGCCACCAGTCACGCTTCTCGGTGGACGGCGCGGTGAAGCAGCCGCCCGCGCGCCAGGGTCTCGACAGCTACAGCGCGAAACTCAGCGCCGACAATCAGACGCTGATTGTCGATTTGAGCGGCAGCGCGGGCGTTTTCCCCGCACTGCAGAACGGGTACGTCACTTTCCTGATCAAGAGCGTGCCAGATCTCTTGCTGCTCGGAGGCAGCGTTACCGGCCGCGCGCCCGGCGTCCCGTTTCCGCTGGTCCTCTTGCGCTCCAGTCCTGCGGAGGTGCTGGCGTTCGACGCGCGCTGTCCTCATCTCGGCTGCTCGGTCGAGGGCGCTCAAAAGCTGCTCATCTGCCCCTGCCACGGCTCGCTCTTCGGCCTGGACGGCAGCGTCAAGCAAGGCCCCGCCGCAAAGCCGCTCGTCGCGCTGTCCGCCACCTTCGACGGCCAGACGGTCTCGGTGAAGATCGCATGATTGCCGCGCTGCTCTGCGCGTTGCCGCTGCTGGAATTCTTCCTCGCGCCCGCAACGGATGTCCGCCGCGTCAGCTTTCGCGATCGATTGACACCTTCACTCGCCGGTTACCAGAGCGGGACGCGCGCTCTCTTGCGCACTGAACTCAATCTCTATCCGCTCGGCCACAGCGGCCTGCCCGGCGTCGGCGATATCGGTCTCTTCGGCTCCTATACCCGCTCGCTGGAATCGCGGACGCTCACCGCCGACCGCGCGCTCGCCTTCTCGACGCAGGAGATCGCCTGGGACGCGGGCGCGCGCTATCGAGGCGTGATCGGCGGCCAGGAGCGCTTTGGCCTCAGCGTCGCTTACGGCAGCTTGCGCAACGACTTCAGCGGCCCGCGATTGCCCGGCGTGGTCCTGCCCGCGGGCACCGTTCAATACTGGCGGCCCGGTATTTCCGGACGGCTGCCATTGCCGGGTGTCGTGCTGGGCGCGGAGCTCGGCTATCTCCTGCTGGTGCGGCAGGACGCGGTTGGTGCAGTGTTCCCGCGATCGACCAGCGTGGGCGCCGACGCGGCCGTCCACGCTTCCATGGAGCTGAATCAATTCGAGTTGCGCCTGTCGGCACGCTATACGCGGCTGTCCTATTCGCTGCATCCATTGCCCTATGACCCCTATATCGCGGGAGGAGCGCTCGATGAGCTGGTTGCGGTCGAATTGGCGCTCGGTCTGCGCCTTTAGCGCGGCCTTGCTCCTCGCGGGGTGCGCGGGCCCGTTGGAAGATCCCGCGCGCTTTGATTACCTCGACGCCGGCCCTGGGAGCGACGCCGGGGTCACGGGCGGCGACGGCGGCTGCGATCCGGTGACCAGCATCTTCATTCCCAGTTGCAATACTTCGTCCTGCCATTCAGCGCGTGCGCAGCAGGGAAACCTGGACCTCGAATCGCGTGGACTGCCGCACCGCCTCGTCAACGTGGCTGCCTCTGGCGGGCCGGGCCTGCTGATCAATTCCGGGGACCCCGATCTCAGCGTCCTTTACACGAAGGTCAGCGGTACACCGCCCTTCAAGTTCCAGATGCCGCTCGGCAGGCCACCTTTGGGGCCTGACGAGCTCGCCTGCCTCCAGCAATGGGTCCACGGGGCGCACTGAAAGTCAGTGCAACCGCAGAACAGCTTGTCGCTGGCGCAGGTTGCGCATTCGACCTGAATCGTTGCGCCACCTGCACGGGCAATTGGCGCCGGGCGGGCGGTGCGCGAATCGCTCCACCGTTCACGGAATCGTGGGATTATGCCCAAAATCAGCGTCGCTCAGGAGAATGGCGTTCCCACCAAGCTGTACTATGAGGACTACGGCAGCGGGAAGCCGGTCGTGCTCATCCACGGCTGGCCACTGAGCAGCCGTTCGTGGGAAAACCAGGTGCCCGCACTCATTGCCGCCGGACGCCGGGTCATTGCCTACGACCGCCGCGGGTTCGGCTCGTCTTACCAGCCGTGGAGTGGCTATGACTACGACACCCTCGCCGCTGACCTCGACGCCGTACTCAAGCATCTGGACGTAAAGGACGCGGCCATCGTGGGCTATTCGATGGGCGGCGGTGAAGTGGCGCGGTACGTCGGCAAGTACGGCACCTCGCGCATTTCCCACGCGGTGTTTGCGTCCGCGGTCCCGCCCTTCCTCTATAAAACCGCCGGTAACCCGGGCGGCGCGCTCGATGACGCCGCGATTGCCAAATTCCAGCAAGGCGTGAAGACCGATCGCCTCGCGTTCCTCGATGAGTTCTCGAAGAACTTCTTCAGCGCTGGCGGCAAGCTCGTCATCAGCGAGCCGCAGCGGCTCTACGCGCGGGACATCGCTGCTTTCGCCTCGCCCAAGGGCACCCTGGACTGCATCGCGGCCTTTGCGCAGACGGACTTTCGCGACGATCTGAAGAAGTTCAAGATCCCCACGCTCGTCATCCACGGCGATTCCGATGCCATCGTTCCGTTCGAGGCCAGCGGCAAGCGCACGCACGAGTCCATCCCAGGCAGCAAGCTGGTGCTGATCAAAGGCGGACCGCACGGCGTGAATGCGACCCATCCGGAGCAGTTCAATCGCGCGCTGGTCGATTTCCTCAAGGGCTAAGGGGCTTGCGGAAATGAGTGCGTTCCGGCAGGCGCTAGGCAAGCATCGCAATGTGGAGCGCGGGCGAAAGTGGATCTTCGTTGCCTCCGATCAGCTGAGCGATCAGCTGGGTCCGCTGTCGCGGGAAAAGGCGGGCAAGCTCGGCATCGTGCTCGTCGAGACGCCCGCCAAGGCCGCTCGCCGGCCGTATCATCGGCAGAAGCTGGCGCTGGTGCTGGCCAACCTGCGGCACTTCGCGCTGGAGCAGGCTGCGCGCGGGGTCGCGGTCCGTCATGTGGTCTCGTCCGGCGGCTACCTGGCGGCGCTGCAACCGCTCGTGCCCGTGCTCGGCCCGCTGCGGATGATGCGCCCCGCCGAGCGCGAGCTACGCTCCGAACTGCAGCCCCTGATTGATTCCGGCGGGCTTGTCGTTATCCCGCACGAAGGCTGGCTCACCACCGAGACCGACTTCAACGAGAGCCAACATGGGGGGAAGCCGCCTTTCCGGATGGACGCCTTCTATCGGCAAGTGCGCCGCGGTACCGGGCTCTTGATGGAGAACGGCAAGCCCATCGGAGGACGCTTTAGCTTCGACCCCGAGAATCGCGAGAGCTGGCGGGGCGAGCCAAAGGCTCCAGAGTCGCCACGCTTTCCACGCGATGTCATCAAAGACGAGGTCTGCGACCTGATCGAGCAGCACTACGCGCACCACCCCGGAACGCTCGACCGCGATGAACTACCGGCCACGCTCGCCGATGCAGAGTCGCTCTGGGCGCGGGGGCGCGCGCTCCTGCCCTGGTTCGGTCCTTACGAAGATGCCATGGCGCAAAGCTCCACTTCGCTCTTCCACAGCCGCGTGTCCGGCCTGCTCAACCTCTGTCGCCTGTTGCCTGAGCGGCTGGTGCGCGAGGCCGCGGCTGCCGATGCGCCGCTCGCCTCGCGCGAAGGATTCATCCGGCAGATCCTTGGCTGGCGCGAGTTCGTGCGTCATGTCCACGACCAGACCGACGGCTTTCGCCGGCTTCTTTCCGGAGCCGTCCCCGAACTCGATAGCCCCGGCGACGGCGGCTATGCCCGCTGGGCCGGCAAACCCTGGCCCCGCGGAGCCGGCAGCCCCGGCGATGGCGGTGCGCTCCCGAATGCATTACAAGCCAATACCCCGCTGCCGGCTGCTTACTGGGGCAAGCCGTCCGGCCTGCATTGTCTGGATACGGTGGTGCAGGGTGTCTGGCGCGAGGCCTATAGCCACCACATCACACGATTAATGGTGCTTTCGAATATCGCGATGCTGCTGGGTTGCTCTCCGCGCGAGCTGGCCGACTGGTTCTGGGTCGCCTACCTGGACGCTTATGATTGGGTCGTGGAGCCGAACGTCCTGGCGATGGGCTCTTTTGCGCCTGGCGATGTCATGACCACCAAGCCCTATGTAGCGGGCGCTGCCTACGTGAATCGAATGAGTGACTATTGCGGAGACTGCGCCTTTGACCCGCGCAGCAACTGTCCGCTGACGCCAATGTATTGGGATTTTCTCGCCCGCAATGAGCCACGCCTCGCAGGCAACCAGCGGCTCAAGCTTCCGCTCGCGACCCTGCGGAAGCGCACTTCATTGCAGAAGGCACAGGCCGCGAGTGTTCGCAAAGTCGCATTGGCCAAGCTGGGCAAGGGCGAGCGGCTCGAGCCCGCGGATTTCGCCTCTCCCCTCGTACCGACGCCTACCGCACCGCCGCAATCTTCCCCTCCAGCGAAAGGTCCACCCAGCCGGAGCCGCCCGCGACGGTGATGGCGCGCGGCTGCGCGAAGGTCTCGCGGCTCCGCATCACCGAAGTCGTCAGCGCCACGCGGCCGTATTCGAGTTGCAAAAGCCGATGGCCTGCGCGGGAGCAGGGCCCGAGCGCACCAGGTTGTCGTAATCGTCGGCGACATGGAGGATGCGCCCAAAGAGAGTCGACCGGCCGCCCACGTCTCGACGATTTGCCGGTGGTGGACGGCGAGCACGCGCCGCACCTTGCCCTCGTGAAAGCCGGGCTGCTGCAGCAGGGTGAGGCTGCCCGCACGCGGGTGCGGCTCGCCGCCGCCCGAGCGCGACCCCGATTTCGTGCAAGAGCGCGGCGACGCCCAGGTCCTGGCGCAGGCCCACCGACAAGTGCGCGCCGTCGGCCCGCTCGTTCAGCTCCTGCGGACGCGCTCTGAAGCCGGTCAATGCTCAGGTGTGGCCTCGCTCCGGGGAGGGAATCTCCTGTATGCAGCAGGGATGCGAATGACCTGTCTTTTGATATTGACCCTCACGCTTGCTGGCGCTCGCGCTGCCGGTTCAGGCCCCATTGACCCCGCGCGCCTCTCGGACGCGGTCAAGACGCTTTCGTCCGATGCCTTCGAAGGCCGGGCGCCAGGTTCAAAAGGAGAAGACAAGACGGTCGCATATCTGATTCAGCAGTTTCGCGCGCTCGGGCTGCAGCCGGCCGGGGAGCACGGCGGCTGGACCCAGACCGTGCCGCTCGTCCATACCCAGGTGCAGCCCGGGGCCTTGATCACCCTGGAAGCAGGCGGCGCGAAGACGGCGCTCACGCAGTATCAGGATATCTATCTCAGTACCGTCAGGCCCGCTGACCGCGTCTCCATCGCGGCGGCGCCAGTGGTCTTCGTGGGCTACGGCGTCTCGGCTCCCGAGCGCGGCTGGGATGATTTCAAGGGCATTGATCTGCACGGGAAGATTGCGCTCTTCCTGGTGAACGATCCCGACTTCGAGGCGCAGCCCGGCGACGCGGTAGCCGGCAAGTTCGGCGGTAAAGCGATGACCTACTATGGCCGCTGGACCTATAAGTTCGATGAAGCGTCTCGCCGCGGGGCGCTCGCCGCCCTGATCGTCCACGAGACGCCCGGCGCCGGTTATGGCTGGGTCACGGTGGCCGCGCCGCACGGCGAAAACTTCGACGTCGTCCGGCCGAACGGCGGCAAAGAGCAAGTGGCCTTGCAGGGCTGGCTGCAGCGGGAGGCAGCGGTTGCGCTGTGCAAGCGCGCGGGGCTCGATTTCGAAAGTCTCAAGCTCCAGGCGCGCACGCCCGCATTCAAGCCCGTTACATTGCCGGGAACGCGCCTCTCGGTTGAATTGGCCGTCACGCACTCGGTGGTCAAGAGTCGCAATGTGCTGGCCCGGCTTTCGGGGGCCACGCGGCCGGAGGAGACGGTCATGTTCTCCGCGCACTGGGACGCCTATGGAATTGCCGCCTCGGCGGACAAGGCAATCCGGCGCGGCGCAGCGGATGACGCCATCGGGATCGCCGGCCTCTTCGAGATCGCGCGCGCGTTCAAAGCCGGCAAGCGACCTGCGCGGACCGTGCTCTTCGCGGCCTGGACCGCCGAGGAGCGAGGCCTGCTCGGCTCGGAGACTTATGGCGCGCACCCCACCGTCGCGCTCGCGAAGATGGCGGCGAACTACACCATGGACGTTTTGCAGACCGCCGGCCCCTCGCGGGACGTCGTGCTGGTCGGCGCAGGCCAGAACTCGCTGGAGGAAGGTCTGGCCAGGGCCGCGGCGGCGCAAGGCCGCCCCATCACGCCGGACGCGAAGCCCGAGCGCGGGCTGTTCTACCGCGCCGACCATTTCTCGCTGGCGAAGCGCGGCGTGCCGGTGCTGCTCTTGATGGGCATCGGCGGCGGCCCCGATCTGGTCGAGGGCGGGCGCGCAGCGGGCGACAAGTGGGTCAGCGACTACACCGCCAATTGCTATCACCAGGCTTGCGACGCCTGGAGCGCTTCCTGGGATCTGCGCGGCGCCACGCAGGACGTTGAAATCCTGTATCGGGCCGGCAGTGAAGTCGCGGATTCGAAGACCTGGCCCGAGTGGAACAAAGGCTCGGAGTTCAAGAACATCCGCGACGCCTCGGCCGCCTCGCGCAGGTAGACCGCTCGCCTTCGGCGTCCAGCTCGTGCCCGATGTTATTGCCGATGGCGGTGCGGTGCTCGCAAAGCCATGGTCGGGCCGCGATAGCCGCTCACCCGAAAACTGTTTGGCGCCAAGACCGGCCAAGACCATCACTTCCCCGCTGGCCAGGTCGAGCCCTTCGACCAAGGCCAGGTCGTGCAATTCGATCCCGAGCTCAGCGGCCCTTGGTCACGATCTGCTGACGCGTCATTGCTCGCACCTGCCTCGCAAGCTCTTTCGGTTCCATCTGCCAGCGATGAGTTCAAGACTCGCAAGCGGACATCTTGAAGTGCTTATGACCCCGGACATTTATCGTGCTCGTGACACGACCAACGATTACGAGCGAAAGCTGTTTCTGGCCCGGGCCTTCTCTTCGATGTTCGCGTATTGCGTCGATGAACCCGGTTTCTCCGAAGACGCTGCGTATAACCGCCTTTTCGTTGCCCGCGCGGGGCGTCGCCTGCCTGCGCTGATCGAGGCGGTACGCGTAGGCCGTTTGCACGTCGCGGGTGCGCGCCTGCTGGTTCCGCACCTCACCGCGGAGAATTGTCTAGACCTGCTCGCAGAGGCAGCTGGCAAATCCAGAAGGCAGATCGAAGAATTGATCGCGAAGCTCTTCCCCAAGCCGCCCGTTCCTGCGTCGATCCGCAAATTGCCGGAGCGCCCTGTATTCCCGGTTTCAATCCCCTTCACACCTATGATCTCGACGTTGCCCGCAGTCGCTGTTCTGATGCAGGCGGCGCCCGCTGCCGTACAACGCATCCAACACCCGCCGGCCATTCAGCCGCTCGCGGAAGACGCGTACAAGATTCAATTCACCGCCAACCGGATTTTGCGCGAAAAGGTTCAGCAGGCTCAGGAACTGCTTCGACACCGCGTCCCCAATGGCGACTTGGCGGCCGTCTTCGAGGCCGCACTCGACTCGTTGATTCATTCAGTGAAAAGAGAACGATCCGGCCTGGGCCGCAAGGCGAGGCCAGACGCGCCGGGAGGCCTTAACGCGCCGAAAGCAACGAACCTCCCTGTTACGCGGCACATCCCCGACCGCATCAAGCGCGCCGCCTACCAGCGGGACGGCGGGCGCTGCACCTTCACCGACGACAGGGGTCGCAGATGCGTTGAGACCGGTATGGTGGAGTTCGATCACCGCGACGGATTCGCGCGTTCACAGAGCCATTCCTAGGAACGAATCCGCCTCCTCTGTCGTCCGCACAACCAGTATGCAGCGGAGCTGATGTATGGACGGCCATTCATGAAGGGAGCGCGGAGCCCGACGTCACCCGACAACGAGCCGGTTGATGAACCCGGCGCGACTTGTCCCGGGACAAGTCCTCACTTTCAACTCGCTGGGCTCGATTAAAAATGACCGGGTACGGGCGTCGAAGCCCGTCGCGCAAAGGCTTTGGGCCGGCAAGAGGGGCGTTGGCACACTCACCGATCGGGATCTCGACCGGAGCGTCACTACTTAGAAAGGCTTCATCACCGCCAGGGAAGTAAACTCAATAGAGGATTCGAGTCTTGATATCAGTCTCCAGCGCCGCGATGGTCTTCTTCACTTCATTTGAAACGTCCTGATCCAGATCCATGATCAGATAGCCGACGCTCGAGTCGGTGGTGAGCACCTGGCTGTGGATGTTGGCGTTGCAATCGGCGATGATCCGGTTGATGTCGCGCAGCACGCCGGGCACGTTGCGGTGAACATTGAGGATGCGGTGGGTATTCTTCATTGGCTGCAACTCGGCCTGCGGGAAGTTGACCGCGCCGGTGGTGGCGCCGCTGTTGACGAACTTCAGCAAGGTTGCTGATACCTCGCGGCCGATGGCGGCCTGTGCCTCGCCCGTCGAGCCGCCGATGTGCGGAGTGAGGATGACATTGGCAAGGCCACGAAGCGGGGTCAGGAAAGCGTCATCGTTCTGCTCGGGCTCTTCGGGATACACATCGACCGCTGCACCGCCGACGTGTCCGCTCTTGAGGGCCTCGGCGAGCGCGGGAATGGAGACCACGCTGCCGCGGCTGGCATTGAGCAGCAATGCTCCCTTGCGCATCATCAATAACTCTTCGGCACCGATGAGATCGCGAGTCTGCGGCGTTTCAGGAACGTGCAGCGTGACGAAGTCGCTGTTCTGCAAAAGTTCCGGCAGGGATGCAACCGGGGTGTTGTTGCCCATGGGAAGCCGCGAGGAGATGTCATGAAAAAGAACGCGCATGCCGAGCGACTCGGCCAGGACACCGACCTGCGAGCCGATGTGGCCATAGCCCACGATACCCACCGTCTTGCCGCGCACCTCGACGGCGCCGGTCGAGACCTTCCGCCAGCGGCCCTGGTGCAGCTCGCTCGACCTATCGAACAGCCGGCGCGCCAGCATGACGATTTCGCCGATGATCAACTCGGCCACGCTGCGCGTGTTCGAAAAAGGAGCATTGAAGACCGGAACGCCGCGCCGATTGGCCGCGGGCAGATCGACGTGATTGGTTCCGATACAGAAGCAGCCAATCGTGAGCAGGCGGCGCGCGCCCTGGAGCGCGCGATCGGTTACCTGTGTCTTGCTGCGGATACCGAGGATATGAACGTCGCGCAGCTTCAAGGCCAGCTCCTCCTCCGGCAGCGCCTTGGAGATCGATTCGACCTGGAAACCTGCACTGCGAATGATGTCGTGCGCGGTCTCGTGGATGTTCTCGAGAAGGAGGACCTTGATCTGGTCGACGGGGAACGAGGTGGCCATGGGCAAGCCTCATCGCACGAAAACGTTGCCGCTCGCGCGGATTAACTCACCAGGCCTTGCTGTCCGGTTTGGGAGCGAACAGCGAAGACGTGGCCGAGTCGCCGTTCACGGCGATGCCGCTGTGCATGAAGCTGCCGGCGCGCGCGAGGAGCGGGGCGGGCTCGGAGGGCGAGGCAAGCTTCCCTGCCTTGCTCCTGCGACAAATGGAGGTCGCCGCGCCCGGACTCTGGTCGAGCTGCACAAGGGTGCGTGCGCCGATGCCAGGCTCGTGACCCCAGGCCGTGACAGCGGCCAGGCCCTGCCGCCACCATCCGGATGCCCGGGAAAGAGGTTGCCGTAGAATTTGGTGGCGATGACCGCGCGGTCGCGCTTGCCCGGGCTAAATGATCGCCAATGATGTTCCCCAGCCAGCGCCGCCATCCTGCCGTCGCGGATGCGGACGGTCTCGTCCTCCGGCCTGGGCGGCAGCTCTCCCGCGGAGTGGCGGCGCAGCCACTCGTAGCGTCGGGCCGGAGATCGCCGTCCAGCTCGGCACGCCGGTTGAGCAGCGCATGGAATGCAGGCTGGAGCCCGAGCGCGACGAAGAACTGGGCGATGCCGACAGGGCCAATCCACAAGGTTTGCACCGCCGCGACGCAAGCACCGAGCGCGTTGGCGAGGGGCATCAGCCAGAGCGATCGGTTGCGCAGGTACGCCGGCGCATGTGCGACCACGGCGTCGCATTCCTGCGGTGATAGCCGCTGCCGGATCCCGTCGGTGATCACGAGCGACGGGGCCTGCAGGCCGCCGGCCCCGGCGAGCGCCTGCATCTGACCCGCGAGTATTCATGGCACAGCGCCGTTTGAAAGCAGTTGGAGTCGCACCGGAGTTATTTACATTGTCGGTATCGGCGGGAGGCAAGGATCTGCCCAGGCAACGCCTCCCCGCCGGCGGGCTCTCTACTTTCGCCGACCATGAGGGCCCCCGATGCGCCGAGTCAAGCACGCTCGAGTTCGATCATCTGGACGGCTTCGCCCGAACGAACAATCATTCCGTTGAAAAGATCCGCTTACCCTGCCGTTTGCACAACCCGCATGCGGCGGAGCAGATGTATGGACAACTTCTAATGCAGGCAGCCCGAGACTCGAGACTTGAAGGGATGGCAGTGGCGAGCACTTGTGATCCAACTTGTCCCGGGAAAGTTTGTAAGGCTTGCTTCTGGAATCAGACCGCCCGCGCCAGCCGCTGCGGCAGCCGGCTCAATCAACCTATGGAAGGTCGGGCGGCATCGAGGAAGCTTACCCCGCACAACGTCTCTCAGCGATGTGCGCCAGGGAAGCGGCCTAAGACCTCAGAAGCGCACGCCCGCGCCCAGCGCAACCCGCACAGCAAGGGACGGCACGAGCGAGCTGCCCTGCGTCTGCGAGTCCTCGGTGCGAAAGAGATAGGTCGAAGCGCTTCCTCGCAGATAGGCATAGGCGCGCTGCCCAAGATCGCGAGTCACTCCCACACCGGGCGAGAGCTGCAGCGCCGACGTGGTGCGGCGGGGCGCCGTACCCGCGGTGCGAAAGTTCTGCACCAGCAGCGCGGCGCCAAGAGTAAGGCCCAACTCCAACGATACGGGACCCGCATCCCAGACGCGCATTGCCGAGAGCTCCAGGTCGTACTCATCAAGGGTGGTCCGGATACCCGGATTATCGAAACCGCTGCGGCACCAGCCTAGCCGAGGCGTCAACGTCAGCTGCTGCAATGCAATCGCTAGCCCCGCCGCGGCGCCGCTGCACGCGCCCGCATCGTCCTTGAGCGAGCTGCGCAGCCGTCCCTCCACTTCCACTGACCCAGCCGCGCGCGCGTCGCCGCGGATACCGCCCTTGCGCACCAGCCGCGCATAGGCGCTGCGGTCGAGACGCGATTCATCGAGCGCTACGTTTGCCCCGGCAGGCGCGTCCAGCGTTCCTTCCAGCAGCACGTCCGGCCCACGCCCGCGCACGAAGTAGCGGCCGGCCCGCACGCTCAGCCGGCGGGCGGCGTCGCGCGCGGACACCTCGGCCACCACCGCGCCCTCCTGCGAGCCTTGGAAGAGCAGCCAGGTCTTGCCCTCGGGCAGCTTGACCCAGGCGCGGTTCGGGGCCTTCGCCTCGAGATTTGCCAGGACCAGGTCGCCCTGACCACGCACCTCATATTGAAAGGTCGGATGCTGCGTGCCCGCGAATGTCCGGCTGGAAGCGCGCAGCGTGGTTGAATAGGCATACCGATAGGCCTCGTCGAGCGTGACGCGGCCGTCGCCATTCTCGTCGGCCGCGCCGAGCAGCCCCGACAAGAGTGCATGAGTAAAGAAGCTGCCTTTGATATCTTCGGATTCCTGGCTGTCCTCGGAAGCTGAACTGGAAGTGAGGAAGACAGCGCCCTCGCCGGAGAGGCGTTCGCCAAGGCGGAGTTCGAAGGGCGGAATCGGAGCGCCGCCCTTGACACGGGTCAACGCGCCGGACCGGCAGGCGTCGAGGATGAGCAGCCGGAAAGTCGCCGCCGAGCCGCGCACCAGCTGCTCCAACTCGGAGAGTTCGAGTTGCGTAGCGCCTAAATGAAGCGCCTCCGCGTCGGCATGGCCCGAGTAATAGACAATCAGCACCGTCTGCCGGCCGGCGAGCCGCACGCGCTCGTTCACCGCGATCAAGGTGCGCCGCACGGTGGTCGCGTCCTGGCCGCGCAGCATCACCAGATTCTCCGGGCGCACGCCGCCGACTTCCAGCAGCACCGACGAAACGCGCGCGGCGTCGGTCTCGGCGAAGCTGAGCGCGCCATCGGGCGGCTGGCCCAGGTCGTTGCCCACCACCACGGCGAAGCGCTCCACCTGCGCCGTTGCAGGCGCGGGCAGGCCCAGGGCCGCGGCCGCTGCGATACTGACGACGAGCCGATTGAACGAGAAGTTCGCGATCAATGCTTGATGAAACTCCACCGCGTCACCTGACAGCCTTCGGGGAACCTGTCGAGTCCGCGTTCCAGGCCTTGGCGCAGCGGAGCAAGCTCGACTGGCGATGAGCAGAACAGTCCGATCAAGCGCTCCTCGCCCACCGTCGCATCGAGCCGCGTGGAGAGCGGCAAGGCCACGTCCTGCCCGGCCGAAAGCAGCGCAGCGCGCGCGGTGAGCGGGAAATAGATGGAGCCGCTTCCTTTTGAGTCGACGCTGAGCACCGCGACATAGGCAGCGCGCGGCATGGAGACGGCAAACCGGACAGCGTCGCCCGCGGCCACTGTCTCGCCCGGTCCGGCCCGCCGCACTTCGCCGTCGTGTTGGACATACATGATGATTGAACTCGCAGATCCCTTGATTCGCTCGGCTGGACGCGCGACCAGCAATAGTGAAGCTGCCGCGGCTAAAGCAGCACCGCCAGCAACTGCCCAGCGCAGCTTGCGGCGCGGCGGAAAGGCGGCCGGAGTCAGCGCTTGTGTCGTCAACAATCGAAGCGCTGGAAGCTCTTCGGCGAATGACAATTCCTGCAAGGCCGCGGCGCACGCGGCGCACCCGGCGAGGTGAGCGCGCACCTCTTCCGCATCTGGCCCGGAGAGTTCACCCAAACGGAAGCGATCGAGTTGCAGCGCCGAGAGACAGCCGCGCCAGGCCAGTGAAGCAAGAGAGTGACTCATGCGCTCAGCTCCATTCGCTGGAGCGCCTGCTGTGCGCGCTCGAGCAGGTAACCCACCTTGCGGCGGGAGCAGCCGAGAACCTCAGCCACCTCCGTCAAGGTCATGCCATCGAGGTGGTGATAGACGACCGCCGCGGCGACTTGCGGCTCCATTCGAGTGAGCAGGGCTCGCACCTCCGACAGCGCCTCGGCCCGCGGGCTCGCCGGGAGCGGCGCGGGCCGTTGCTCGAGCAGCCGCGCGGAGGTGCGCCGATTGCGAAGCTGATTCAAACAGTAATGCGTCGTCGATTGATACAACCACGAGACCATCGACGGTGCGCTGCGAACGCCGGCCGGCGAGTGCAGCAGCTGCGCAAAGACTTCCTGCAGCGCTTCCTGCGCGTCGTGCTCATTGCCGAGCAGTGTGCGCGCGCGACGCAACACGACAGTCCCGTGAGTCTTATAGAGAGACTCGACATCAATCACGGGCAGCTGCCCCCGGCCGGCCCCAGGCCGACGCTCCCAAGGTCGAGCACCAGCCGTTCTCCGGGCGGAGCGAGCGAGAGTTGATACGGCGCCAGACAGAAGGTCCGCGCCGCGGCCGGGTCAGCCACACCGCGCTGGCCGAGGTCTTTCACGCAGGCGTCGATCTGATCCGCGGTCTTGCACTTTGGATTTACCGCCGCTACCCGCATCAAATGGAATCCAGCGGGCAGCGGAAGGCCAAGCCACCACTCCATCAGCGAGCCTTTCGCCACGTCGGAAGCCAGATAGACAATCCAATGATTGGCATCCACGCCATATCCCAGGCTGCCGGGGGAGGCGGCAGGACCGAGGTCGGTGGCCGCGATCCCCGCGGGCACGGCAGCGGCGTTGGCCCGCGCGAAGATCGCCTCGCCCGGCTGCAGCGAGCGCCGCGCCGCAAAAGGTGGCGGTTGATAGAGGTGGAGGGTAAAGGTGGCGGGAAAACCAGCCTGCACCTTGGCCCGCGTGGCGAGGTCCTGATCATCGATGGAAGGCGGCGGACCGCGCTGCCACAGCATCGCCGCCTCGAGCGGAGGGAGCGGGTGCGAGCTTACCGCCTCCCCTTGCAACGTCACCAGCGGCTCGCCCAGATAGCCCGAGTCCGCCTGTGGGTCGCAGGCAGCGAGAACCAGCAGCAGGGCGGCGGCGCGTTTCATTGAACAGCTCCCTCCAGGGCTTAGGACCGCGGCTGCCCGGTTCGTGGCAAAAGGAAATCGCTTTGCACGTTGCGAAGGCCTCGCGTTCCTTCCCATTCGATGATCATCACACAGGAGCCATCGATGCCGCGTTCCCTCCTCATCCTGCTCGCACTCTTGGCTTGCGCGAAGCAGAAGGCCGCCCATCCCGCAGGCGAGGTCCCCGCGCCGGTGCAAAAGAGCGTCGCGCTGCAGCGCGCGGCGAGCTGCCAGGACCTGACGCAAAATGTCCAGGATGCGGCGGTGCGCCAGATGCGCCTGCAGCTCGAGGACCAGAAGAGCAACAACGACTGGGGCGGACCGATGTACGCCGGCGGCGGGGCGACGCCCAGTGCCGCGGGCGCGCCGTCCAGCTACAGCACCACCAATACGCAGGTGGCGGGCGTGGACGAGGCCGACTTCGTCAAGAACGACGGGACGCGCATCTTCGTCCTCTCAGGCACGCGCCTCTTCACCGCCAAGAGCTGGCCGCCCGCGGACCTGGCCGTCGCCGGAAAGCTGGATCTGGAAGGCTGGCCCGGCTCCATGTTTCTCGATCAAAACCAGGTGGCCGTGATCTCCAGCATCTGGGCCCAGCCGACGGGAGGGGGATCGTTTTCGCCAAACGGCGGCGGCGTCTGCGGGTTCGGCGCCATGTGCGGCTGGGGCTCGACGACGACCAAGATCACCGTGGTGGACGTCAGCGACCTGAGCAATCCCAAGGTCACTTCCGAGGTCTATCTGCCCGGTTCGCCGCAGGGGGCGCGGCGCGTCGGCAGCTCGGTACGCCTGGTCCTCAGCGACAACGTGCGTTGGCCGGATCAATTGAGGTGGTGGCCTGATTATGACCCGGCTGTCTACCAGGACAAGGCCAAGCTCGCGCAGGCGATTGACACGCTCGAGAACACGAATGAGGCGCTCATCCGCGCGACGCCGCTGTCGCAGTGGTTTCCCGACGGAAAGCGCAAGCTTCCTGACGGCACCGTTCTGGAACTCGGTTACCAGTGCAGCGACTTCTATGTGGCCAACTCGCCTGAGCGGCTGGGGCTCGTCACCATCGCGACCCTCGACCTTTCGCATCTGGACCGGGGCGTCGGGCGCAGCAGCATCGTTGGAGAAGCGGGCGTGCTCTACGCAACTCAAGCTCATCTTTATGTCGCGAGCCGGCATTGGTGGTGGTGGGCAAGCGAGGGCCAGCGCGATTGGACTTATGTGCACGAGTTCGATCTATCGAGTCCCGATCGCGCTGGATATCTCGGGTCGGGTGGCGTTGAAGGCACGGTCGGCGACTCCTTCGCGATGGACGAAAAGAAGGGCTTCCTCCGCATCGCCACCAGCACTTCGACCTGGACGCGCGATCCGAAGGGCGGTTTCCACGGAGACGCAGGCAGCAGGCTGGCCGTGCTCGCTCCCGCCGCGGGCGGCGTGCTCGAATTGGTGGGCGAACTCCCGGAGCTGGTCAAAGGCGAGCGGCTGACGGCAATGCGGTTTCTGGGCGACCGGGGTTTCGCGGTGACTTTCCGCAACGTCGATCCACTCGCGACGCTGGATCTTTCGGACCCCACCCACCCGCGCAAGGTGGCCGAGCTGACCTTGCCGGGCTTCTCCACTTTTCTGCAGCCGATTGATTCAACTCACCTGCTCGCCATCGGTGAGGATGTGCCGCTCGACACCGCGGGGCATCCGGACTGGAGCAAGCGGGTCGTCTCGCTCTCGCTCTTCGATATCGGCGATCTGGCCCAGCCCCGGCGGACGGCGCAGTCCTTGATTGGGACTTCGTCAGCGTACAGCGAGGCTCTCTGGGACCACCACGCATTCAATTGGTATCGCCCCGACCCGGCCAAACCGGGCCTGCTCGCGATCCCTTTCAGCGACTGGAAGAACACGACGCCCTGGTATGACGGGTTCATCAGCGATGTGCGCGTGTACTCAGTCGATCCGGCGGGGTCCATTGCCGCCGTGGGCGCGCTCGGTATGAATGAACTCTATATCCAGCAGGGCAGCGGGGACTGGAGCTGGTTCTATCGCCCCTGGGTGCGGCGCAGCGTGATGGCGACAGACCAGCAAGGGAGCACCTTTGTCTATGCGGTCTCTGACGCGGGTCTACGGGCAGCGGCGCTTGATCATCTGGACACGCCGCTGGCCACGGCGCTCTTTCCGCGGCAGTAAAGGCTTTGGGGACGGCGCCGCTACGGCGCTGCCTGCCACCGCCTGGCCCGCCATTCGTCCTGACCTTTTTTATCGAGAAAGGTCCAGGCGACGATGCGGCTGGTCTTCTGGCCCTGCTTCAACTCAAAGGTCCGGCTCTCCAGCACGCGCGCCTTCTTCAGCGCGGCTTGAATGCCCGGCAGATTGGCACTCTTCGAGACCAGCGAAGTGAACCAGAAGCAGCGCGTGGGCTCGCGCGCGCTCTCGTCGATCAGCTTGCGGACAAAGAGGCTCTCCCCTCCCGGAGTCCAGAGCTCCGCGCCTTGCCCGCCGAAATTCAAAGTCGGGCGCGTCCCCTTGCCGAGGTTCTTCCACTTGCGCCGCGTGCCTTCAGCCGCGGCCCCGGGCGAATCGTGAAAGGGCGGATTGCACAGCGAGATATCAAATGCTTCTGCAGGCCGCAGAACGCCGCCCAGCATGCGCGCGGGCGCGGTCTGCAGCCGCAGCTCAATCACGCTTTGCAAGCCGGGGTTCGACTGGACGATTCGAGTGGCTGAGGCGATGGCAACGGGATCGATGTCGGTGCCGAGAAAGCTCCAGCCATACTCGTGCGTGCCAATCAAAGGATAGACGCAGTTGGCGCCGACGCCGATATCGAGCGCACGGATGGCGGCCCCGCGCGGAATCACTCCGCCATTCGATGACGCCAGCAAGTCGGCCAGTGAATGGATGGTATCCGCCCGTCCCGGGACGGAAGGACAGAGGTATCCCGCGGGAATGTCCCAGGCCGCGACGCCGTAGAACTCCTCGAGCAGCGCCGTATTCAGTGCCTTGACCGCGGCCGGATCGGAAAAATCGATCGTCGCGTTGCCCCATTGATTGATCGCCACGAACCGCGCCAGGCCGGGGCTGCTCGCGGTGAGTCGCTTGAACTCGAGGCCTCCGCGATGGCGATTGCGTGGGTGCAGGCTCTCCTGCTTCCGGTCGTGGCCCGCGCCGGGCGGGCCTGATTCTCCCCTGCTTCCAGACGGGCGATGAGTTCGCGCCTCCGGTCTCGGTCCACGGCCGCTCACCGCAAAACCCTATCACGGGGTCCTCGGTCGCTACTTGCCGACTCCAAGCAGGCCCCGGAGCCTGGCGAGCGCCGCGAACGCCGCGTGCTTGGTGCTGTCGAGCAGCACCGATTCCCCGGGCGGCGTCGGCGTAAGGCCAAGTTTGCGCAGCTTCGCATTGGCCTTGAAGAGCACGGCGCGGCGCTCCGAGTCTTCGCTGCGAAATGTAATGCTGAAAGAGATCGATACCTCGGGCCCGTTCTTCACCCAGTGTGGGACAGCCACCGGGAAGTGGAGGCCTTGCCCCGGCGACAGGCCCGCGCTCCAGGCCGTGGTCTGGAAGACATCGCGCCAGGGCAGGTTGCGGTCCACGAAGGCGGAATAGAAAGTCTCGAGCTCTTTTTCGGCGAGCACGAAGCGATCGTCCCGGTCCCACATGCTGACGGTCTTGCTGCCGCGCACCTGCAGGAGAAAGTTATGCTCGGGATCGAGATGGAACGGCGTAGTCGCGCCGGGGGAGGAAAGAAAGATGAAGCCCTCGCGCCGCAGCATCTTCGGCACCAGCGGACCGCCCTGCCGGGCAATCTCATCGAGGCAGCGGTCGAGCAGCGCGCCGTAAGCCGGATCCTGCTCGACGCGCTTGAGCACCATCCACGAGCCGCACTCGGAGATGCGACGCACCGTCTCCTCGGCCGAGAGGCCAGTCCGCGGCGTCTCGCCGGGGCGCATTCCTATGGACAGGTTGCCGGCGTTGTACTCGACGAACGGTGAAGGCAGCGTGCGCGCCAACTCCATCAGCCGCGGAAGCTCGAAGAGTGGATGCGATCCGAGCGTATGCCGGACGTGGAAAGGCTTGCGGTCGAAGTACGCCGCGAAGGTTTCGGGATCGACCTGCAGGATGGGCTCGGTCATGAAAAGCGCTTCCGGAGGCGCGAGAGCTGCGCGCGGCACAATTGCAGGAGGGGAACGAGCGCCACGGCGAGCCCACCTCTCGCGCTGCCGGTGGAGAAGAACAAAGTCTGCATCTCGCGCCGGTCGGGCCAGAGGTGATTGATCATGAAGCGATTCGGCGCGGCGCAGGAGTCCATCCAGAGGAGGTCCGGGGCTTCGTGCACGCGGCGCACGTTGTCGAGCTCGAGTTGAACCCCGGGAGAGAAGCGCGCGAAGGACTCGTCGAAAGCGATCTTGAAGGCAAATGCGCCAGTGCCGCCGAGCAGGTTCATCTTGATGGCAATCGGCTTGCCATCGAGCCGCAGAGCCATCATCTGCAGGCGACCGCGCCCGGCGGCCAGAAGCGCCATCTCGTCGATGAAGGATTGATCGCCGCCGGGAGAAGAGGAGGCCACGCCGTCGCGGCCCTTCCAGCCGCACGCCTCGAGCTCGTGGAAGGAGGCGAGCCACAGACGCGGATCGTCGCCGGGCTGCAGCTCCACGGTTTCAAGCTGGCCTAGCTCTCCCAGCCGCGCGCGCTGGCGGCGCAGCTCCTTGCGCCGCTTGCCAGGAAGTGCGCGCTCGAGGAATGCCTCGGCGGTCGGTGCCCGCCGCAGCACCGCGCGCGTGTAAGCGCCGGTCACCACCGAAGGCCAGCTCCTGCGCAAGAGCTCGTCCACGAGCAGCAGACGGAACTCGCCATCGCCGGGCACGTTTTCGAGCCGGACCATTGGCGTGCGGCTCGGGATCCAATCAAGAAACCTGGTCAACGCCGGCCGGGCGCTTCCGCGGCGCAAGAGCGGTGTCGTCAAATAGCAGTACCGGTGCCGCCACAGCTCCGCGCGCCCGCGGTGGAAATGGATCGGGAAGAGACCGCAGAGCTGCCGCTTGCCTTTCGCACGGCTGGGGTGCGGCCCGAACACGAGCGCCACCTCCAGCTCTCCTTTTCCTGCGAACGCGCGCAGCGCCGGGAGAAGCATCCACGGCTCGTAAAACGCGTTGGGCTCGACCGCGGCGGCGGCGAGCTCCGTCCACTCGGCATCAAGTTCCGCGAGCTGGGACCAGTCGCTGATCGTTTCAATCCACAGCTCGCTCGCCTCATCGCGCGGGCGGGCCTGACCGCTCAAGTCCAATCCCGGCACGGGCGCGTCGACGAGGATCAACGCCTCATCGGAGAACGCCTTTGGTCGCGGAGCCCGCTCGGGCGGCGGCGGCGGCAAAAACTGCTCGGGGGTACGGGACTCGATGGCCATTCTATCTCCCGGCTTTCAAAGTCACGCCGCGAGTTGCGGCAACCGGCGCGGAGAGCAGACAGATTCGTAGATTGCCGCGTGCCCATCGCGAAGCCGCTCGAGCGAAAATTGATGCTCGATTCGCTCGCGGCCGCGCAGGCCCATTGCCCGGGTCCGCGCGGGATCGGCGAGAAGTTTCAATAGTCCGTCCGCCAATGCAGCGGGATTGCCCGAGGGCACGACAAAGCCAGTCTCGCCGTCCGCGATCAGCTCGGGTATCCCACCGACCGCGGTGCCGACGACGGGCAGCCCCGCGGCCATTTCCTCCATCACGGCGTTGGGCAGCCCCTCGGTGAGCGACGGCAGGCAAGCGAGGTGCGCGTGCTTCAGGACGGCAGGCACGTCGTAACGCGTGCCGAGGAAATGGAACCGGTCCGCGAGCCCGAGCGCGGTGATGCGGGACTCGCAAAACGCACGCTCCGGGCCATCGCCCACGAGCGCGAAATGGACCGCAGGCAGGCGGGCGCAGACCCTTGCCGCGGCCTCGATCAGGACGCGGTGACCTTTGACGGGCCACAGATTGGCGACCACCGCCACCAGAGGGTTCGCGTCGGGGACGGGCGCTTGCAGTGGCAGTGCCGCGAGGCGATCGAAGCGGGCGACGTCCAACCCATTCGGGACCACGAAGACGCGCTCGGGCCGGCAGCCTTCGTCGTCAATGCAGAGGGCGCGGACCGCCAGGGCGTTGGCGCAGACCGCGCTTGCGGCGCGCGAGGTCCACCGCTCGAGACTGCGGTGCAGCGGTCCAAAGCCTTCGCGCAAGTGGCCCAGATCGACGCGGTTGACGACCGAACGCGCGGAAGCGAGCGGGGCCGCGAGCACCGCGAGGAGATTGCTCACGAAGTCGTTGCCGTGAATGACCGCCACCCCGTTCCGCGAGGCATACCGGGCGATGCGCTGGACCTGCACCAGCGTCGCCGGACGCAAGAGCGAGGGGCCGAGCGGAAAGGTTTTTGGCTCCCCCAGGCCCAGCGCGAGGAATTCCTCGAGGTTTCCACCAGAACGCTCGAGGCAGGCAGTGAGCGGCTCGAACCCGCGCGGGTGCGAGCGGAGCCGTTCGATGAACTGGCGCTCCGAGCCGCCAACCCAGAAACGATGTGTCAGGTGGAGTATTGCGGGCACGGCGGAAATCTAGGAAGCAGGCAGCCGAAGGGCTAGTCCCTCGGCCAACCTATCTCGCTCGACGACTATCGAGAACGAGACTGTTCAGCCGGGCAAAGAGCGCAGGAACGCGACGCGCGTTCCGTCCATCGAGATGGTGCCCAGATCGATGGCGGGGCCAAAGTCTTTCGCCGCGCCTCCTGCGGTCGGCAGCACCACCAGCGTCCCTGCCGCACTGCGCAAGACGAAGTGCGAGCCGTCGCGCGCGAAGAAACCGTCAGGGTAAAGTTTGGAACGCGGCTGAATGTAATGGGGGCCGCCTAGAGGCAATGCCGGTCAGTTAGCAGCGCCTTTCCTCTCTGCAAGGAACGCCGCCTGGAGACCCCGCCGTTCTAGCCCGCAAGCGCGCAGGAGATCTTCGTCTCCATCGCGCGGCTGGCCTACCGCGGGTGGAGGATCTCAAACGACCTCCCCGAGCCAGGTACCTTGTATGGCGATGGGACAGGTTGCCAACCACCCCTGAACGAGGGCGAACCAGGTCAGCGCAGCCTGAAGGAGAGAAAGCCGGATGACTGCCGGATGACTGCCGGATGACTGTCGAATGGGCGAGGAACGGATGCGCGCTTGCGGGACGGTTTGCGCAAGAGCTTCAGCGCGCGAGAGCCGCAGGAGGAGCGTGGGGGTCGACGAACGAGTTCGAGACGCCCCATGCAACCCAGGTCCATCCCGCAACCCCGGTCAGGGGCGGCTCGCATGTCTGAGGGCGGCGACCCCCACGCTTCTCCTGCGGCGTTCGTTGCCCAAGGCCTCCTTAACTGAGTGGCATTGCG
>JANYKT010000060.1 GCA_025358085.1 Deltaproteobacteria bacterium
CAGCGTATGCGCGGCGAGGTCGATCGGTTCGGCGCGCGCGGCCGCTTCGGCCGGTCCGAGACCGAGGTGCTGCCCGATGGCAGTGATGACCGCAGCCCGGGCGGCCAGGAGCAAACCGCGCGAGTGCGCGTCCAGCCCGGCTTCGGGGCGTTCCGCTGCCATGCGTGCCACCTCGGCCGAGATGGCGACAGGCGGTGCCGCGGGATCAAACCCGGCCAGGTCCGCTGCCCCGAGGACACGGTTGGCCGGGGACAGCGCGGCAAGCTCTTCCCAGGCTTTCATGGTGGCGGCAAAGAGCGCGTTCGAGTCGGCGCGCGGGGCTGCCCGCGCCACCCGTCGCAGCTGCGCACGCAGCGCCGTGCCGCGCACCACCTCCACGTCCGGCGCGGAGAAGCCGTGCCCGGACAGCGCCGCCGAGACGAGCGTGTCCGCGTCCTCGATGCCCTCGTCCTCGAGGCGCAGTGCCACCTCGTCCTCGGCGTGCGAGATCAAGAGCTCTGCTTCGTTGGCTGAGGCCGAGGGCAGCTGCCCTCCGCAGGCGATGCTCGAAAGAACAAGAACGATCCACTTCATGGTGAGTCCCCCGGGGGTCCGAAAACGAGACCCTGCGGGCCTCGGACGGGGAGCCTTGCAGCCTTCGTGCCGACCAAAACGCTACAACCCGCGCGGGTGGCGGTCAGAAGCCTCGAAGGGCGGAGCCGATGTCAGGCCTCCGTGTTAGAGAATCCGGCATGCCCGGCGACTTCACTCATCTCCACCTGCACACGCTCTACAGCCTCCTCGACGGCGCCATCCGCCTGCCCGATCTGATGAAGACGTGCGTGGACAGCGGCATGAAATCGGTGGCCGTCACCGACCACGGCAACATGTTTGGCGTGGTCAATTTTTACCAGGAAGCAAAGAAGCACGGCATCAAGCCCATCATCGGCTTCGAGGCCTATGTCGCGGGCGAGAAGGGGCGCAAGGACAAGTCGCAGCGGATCGGGAATCACCTGGTGCTGCTGGCGATGAACGACATCGGTTATCGCAACCTGCGTTATCTGAGCACCAAGGCGTTTACCGAGGGTTTCTATTACGACCCGCGCATCGACAAGGAGCTCCTGCGCAGCCACAACGAAGGCGTCATTGCGCTGACGGCCTGCATGGCCGGCGCTATCCCCAAGGCCATCCGGCGCGGCGACATGGATGAAGCGCGCCGCGAGACGCGCGAACTCAAGTCCATCTTCGGCGACCGGCTCTATCTGGAAGTGCAATCGAATGCATTGAAAGAGCAGCTGCCGGTCAATCATGGAGTCTGCCAGCTCGCGCGCGAGGAGCAGATTCCGCTCGTGGCCACGGCCGACAGCCATTACGTGCGGCGCGAGGACGCGAAGGCCCACGAAATCCTGATGGCCATTGCGTCGGGGAAGACTTTCGACGACCCCAAACGCCTGCGTCACGATACCGAAGAACTCTATATCAAGGGGCCCGACGAGATGTATGGAGTGCTGGACGGCGTCACTGGTGTTGGTGGTGAATGGCGCGAGGCCGTTCATAATACCTCGGTGATTGCGCAACGCTGCAATGTCGAGCTCGATCTCAAGAGCAAGTTCCTCCCCAAGTTCCAGGTCCCCGACAATGAATCGCTGGATAGCTACATCACCCGGCGCGCGCTGGAAGGGCTCGACCAGCGGTTCCGCGAAATCGCCATTACCGGGCGGAAGGTGGACGCGGACGAATACCGGCAGCGGCTGGAGCGGGAGCTGGGCGTCATCATCAAGATGCAGTTTTCCGGTTATTTCCTCATCGTCCAGGATTTCATCAACTGGGCCAAGCGCAATGGGATTCCCGTCGGCCCGGGCCGCGGGTCCGGCGCTGGTTCGCTGGTTGCCTATGCGCTGCGCGTCACCGATATCGACCCCTTGCCCTATAACCTGCTCTTCGAGCGCTTCCTCAACCCCGAGCGCGTCTCGATGCCGGACTTCGACGTCGACTTCTGCCAGGACCGTCGTGGCGAGGTGATTGAATACGTCACCGAGAAGTATGGCCGCGATAACGTCGCGCAGATCATCACCTATGGTGCGCTCTCGGCCAAAAGCGCCATCAAGGACGTTGCCCGCGTAATGGGGCTCCCCTTCGCCGAGGTGAACGAGCTCACCCGCAACATCCCCAGCCTCATCGATGGTCACCCGCCCACGATTGAAAAGGCGCTCGAGGCCGAGCCCAAGCTCAGGCAGATCCAGGAATCGAAGCCGATCTTCAAGACCATCATTGAATATGCACGGGCACTTGAAGGGCTGACCCGCTCGACTGGCATGCACGCCGCGGGCGTGGTCATCGGCGAGAAGCCTCTCTGGGAGTACGTCCCGCTCTGCAAGGGGCAGAATGGCGAGCTCGTCACACAGTTCGCCAAGGACGAGGTCGAGCTCGCGGGCCTGATCAAATTCGACTTCCTGGGCTTGAAGACTCTCACCGTCATCAGCGACGCGGTGAAGCTGATCAATCGCGATAATAAGGATTCCGTCGATATCACGCTCTTGCCGCTCGGCGACAAGAAAACTTACGACCTGATCTCGCGGGGCGATACCGCGGGTATCTTCCAGATGGAATCAAGCGGCTTCACCGAGATGGTGAAGAAGCTCAAGCCCAGCGTCTTCGAGGACATCATCGCCGCGGGCGCGCTGTACCGGCCTGGACCACTCGATTCCGGAATGGTCGACGTCTTCATCAATCGCAAGCACGGCCGCGAGCGCGTCGTCTACCAGCACCCCAGGCTGGAAGGCATCCTCAAGGACACCTACGGCGTCATCGTCTACCAGGAGCAGGTCATGCAAATCGCGCAGGTTCTGGGCGGGTACTCGCTGGGACGCGCCGACCTGCTCCGCCGCGCAATGGGGAAGAAAAAGGCCGACGTCATGGCCCAGGAGCGGTCCGGGTTTCTCTCGGGCTGCGCCGCGAATGGAGTGGACCCCAAGGTCGCGAACGATATCTTCGACCTGATGGAGAAATTTGCTGAATACGGTTTCAACAAGTCACACTCAGCTGCTTATGGATTGATTACCTACCAGACGGCCTGGCTGAAAGCTCATCATCCTCTCGAGTTCCTCGCCGCGTTGTTGACGAGTGAGAAGGACAACACCGACAAGGTCGTCTCGAACATCGCCGAGGCGCGCGGCAACGGCATTACCATCCTGCCTCCCGACGTGAACGGCTCGGACCTCGCCTTCGGCGTCAATCCAGACCCGAAGAAGCCCGGCAAGCAATTGATTCGTTTCGGGCTGGGCGCAATCAAGGGCGTTGGCGAAAACTCGATTGAAGCGATCATTTCTGCTCGCACGCGACCTTTCCTCGGCCTCTTCGATTTCTGCTCGCGCATCGACCACAAAAAGATCAACCGAAAGACGCTCGAGGCGCTGGTGGCGGGGGGCGCGTTTGACTTCACCGGCAAGCCGCGCAAGGCGCTGTTCGACGCGCTGGAGCCCGCGCTGCAGCAAGGCGCGTCGGCGCAGAAGGATCGCGAGTCGGGGCAGTTCGGGCTCTTCGGCGGCGCCCCCAGGCTGCGCGCCGGTCCTGCGGGTGCAGCGCTTTCGCCGGAAGAGCGTGTCTTCGGGAAGGAAGAATGGTCGGAGCGCGAACGGCTGGCGCTGGAGAAGCAGGCGCTCGGGTTCTACATCACCGGGCACCCGCTCGCGCGCTACGCCGACGACGTGAAGCGCTATGCGACGCACACCTGCGCCTCGCTCGCCAATGCCAAAGGATTCGAGAAGGTGGCTGTCGCCGGCATCGTCACGGGGTGGCGCGAGCGCATTACCAAGACGGGAAAAAAGATCGCCTTTGCTTCTCTGGAGGATCTGACCGGCACCCGCGATTGCGTCATTTATGAAGATGTTGCGCTGAAGCACGAGGCATTGCTCAAGGGGGACGAGCCGGTGCTGATCAAAGGGATGGTGCGGCTGGCGGAAAAATTCGGCCAGGCAGCCGACGCCGCGCAGGAGACCGGAGCCGAGCCGTCGCCGGAGATCAAGGTAGACGAGGTCCACCGGCTGGCGGACGTGCGCGCCGCAAGGAGTACGCGCATTGAATTGCGGGTGGCCATCGAGCAGGCCACGCCAGCGCGGCTTTCGGAGCTCAAGGCGCTCTTGGCGAAACACCCGGGCGGCTGCGTCGCGGCGCTGACGCTGGTCCAGCCCGGTACGGCCGAGACCCGCATCGCGCTCAAGAGCACCAAGGTCGCCCCCGACGACGACCTGCTCGCCGCCGTCGACCGCCTCTTCGGCGCGAAAGTCTGCCAGGTCCGCTGATGAGCGAGCCCTGGCGACAGCAACTTCAGTGGCGGTGTTGCTCGGCCGGCTCGTCCAGCTCGTCGAGCGAAGTCGGGTCGCCGGCGCGCAGCTTGACCGGCTCGTCGATTGGAATGGTCATGTAATCGTCGCTCGAGATGTACTTCCAGCGAATCGGGAACGGACTCTCGCGCGCCTGCTCGGGCCCGTCGAGCTGCACCTTGAAGATGGCGAGGTCCAGCACCAGCCCCGGAAGCGCAGCGCGGAACCGCTCGAGCAGCGCACGCACCCGCGCCACCCCTACGCCCGCCGCCTGGAGCGCCGGAGCAATGGCGATCTTGACCGGCAGCTGCTGCGCGAATTGCTCGGAGAGCCTGCCCAACTCGGTGGCACCTTCCAGCGCCCGCGCCTCGGTGTCCCGTTTGCGCGCGTCACCCCAGGCGAGCTCCAGGTACTTGGGCCAGCGGCCCAGCGCGCGGAATTCGTCAGGTACAATTCCGAAGCCGAGCTGCGCGCGGATCGAGCGGAACGTCTTGCCAAGGATGCCGGTCGCTTCCTCGGGCACCAATTCGATGTGGTCCATGTCCGACGGCACTCCACGCGGCACCCTCTGCTCGGCGCGGGCCGAGGCCTTCGCACCGCCGATGCCGTTTTCCTCGAGCGCACCCAGGAGCGTGACCGCGGCCAGCAGCAGCTTCGGATTTTGATAATGGAAGACGTCAACCTGCCCGCGAATTTCGTCGATCTCGTCGAGGTCGTAGCCCGCCCACTCGAGCTGCGTCTCGATGAGCTGGGTTTTCAGGTCAGTGGCGGCGCGGGCAGCTCGCGTACGCAGATCGTCCGCTGCTTCCTCAAAAGCGCGCGTGCGCACGGCCGCCCGGAGCAGCGGCCAGCACGGGAGGAGAGCCTTCTCTGCCGCCAGCGCGCGGAAGAGGAGGGGAACCCGCCCGATGCGCATCTTGCGCGTGATCAGCTCGTAGGCCTCGACCGTGTGGCGGTCGGCCTGCGTTTCGTCGACCAATGCCAGCCGTTCAATCGTTTTCACAGTCATCTTGCCCGCCATGCGTACCCCCGGATAAGGTACGCAGCTTGAGGAACAGTAGGTCACCTGAACTCTTCTTGCACCTTGATGGGACAACCGGTGTCGCCTGGCGCCGCATTCCCTTGACCCACTTACCTCCTGGCGAGAGTGTACCGCCCCAATGGTGACCTTGCAGGATGTCCTCGCCGCCCGGGACCGCATTCGCGGCAACGTGGCGGTCACGCCGTGCCCCCTCTCGGAGCCTTTCAGCGAGTTGTGCGGAGCGAAGGTCTACTTCAAGCTGGAGAACCTGCAGCGCACCGGATCGTTCAAGGAGCGCGGGGCCGCGAACAAGCTTCTGCTGCTCAGCCCCGAGGAGCGGCGACGCGGCGTAGTGGCTGCCAGCGCGGGAAATCATGCGCAAGGCGTCGCCTACAACGCCACCCGGCTGGGAATCAAAGCCACCATCGTGATGCCCGAGTTCACGCCGCTGGTGAAGGTCCAGGCGACGAAGCGCTTTGGCGGCGAGGTGATCCTGCACGGCGAGGGAGTGGACGACGCCTTCGTCGAGGCGCGCCGGCTGGAGAAGGAAAAAGGCCTTGTCTTCATTCACGCCTTCGACGACGACGCTGTCATCGCCGGACAAGGCACCTGCGCGCTCGAGATCCTCGAGCAGGTCCCCGACGTCGAGGTGCTGATTGCCTCCATCGGCGGAGGCGGCTGGCTGGGCGGCATGGCGGTGGCAATCAAGGGGCTCAAGCCTTCAGTGCGCATCATTGGAGTCGAGTCAGCGGTGTTGCCGAAGATGCAGGCGGCCTATGACGCCGGCGGTCCGATCACCATTCCAGCGGCGATTACCTTGGCCGATGGGATTGCCGTCAAGCGTGTTGGCGAGCGTACGCTGCCGCTCTTCCGCAAGTACGTCGACGAGCTCTTGGCCGTGGATGACGAAGAGGTGGCCAATGCGATCTTGCTGCTGATTGAGCGCGAAAAAACTGTTGCTGAGGGCGCCGGTGCTGCTCCGGCCGCGGCGCTGCTGCAAAAGAAGGTGAAGCAGCTGAAGTCCGGCACTAAAGTGGTCTGCGTGATCTCGGGCGGCAACATCGACGTCAATCTGATTTCCCGGATCATCGAGCGCGGTCTGGTGAAAGAGGGTCGCCGGGTCATGCTGGTGCTGCGCGTCCCTGACCGTCCCGGTACGCTTGCGGGCGTGCTCAACACGGTTGCTGCCGAGCGGGGGAATGTTCTGGAAGTGCACCACAATCGCGCGTTCATGCAGGGGCCCATCGGGGACACCGAAATCGAGCTGACTTTGGAGACCAAAGGCCCCGCGCACGTCGAGCAGCTCGTCCGGGCGTTGTCAGCCAAAGGGTATGCAGTGGTTCAAAGATGACAGTTTTCGGGATGCCTGCGGGCTCCCGGGTGTTTAAGCATCTGCGCTTCCTTGTTGATGTCGGACCCGCTAGCTTTCCTTCGACTGACCGGTTACCCGCTTGCCCCCTGAGCTCACGCCCATGCGAAAGTCTGCACGTTTCACCGTCGTCCCCGCAGCGCTCATTCTTTCGCTTTTCGCGCTGACCAGCGACCGAGGGCCGTTCCGCGCCCGTGACGCGCTCGCGGCAGTCGAGCCTCTGAAGGACAAGAATTACGATCTTGCCAGCCTGGACATCTTCCGGAAGTCGATCGTCCAGATCAAAGACAACTACGTAGACCCGAGCCGCATACAGCCGAAAGAAATGTTCACGGCGGCGCTGGAGGCGGTCGAGCGGCAGGTGGCGGAGGTCATGATCGAGGTCGGGGGCCCCCAATGCGACGACACCTCTGGCAAACGCGAGCCCGGAACCGCGGCCAACACAGCCCCGCCCGGCGCGGATCCGCGCGTCGTCCCGCCGGCGCTGCGCGCGGGATGCGGCCACGCCGACTCGAAGATCGCCGAGGGCCACGTGCGCGTCACGGTCGGCAACCACACCAAGGACTTTGACTACCGCGACATCGACTCCGTCTGGCAAATCCCGCTCAAGATGCGCGAAGTCTTCACCTTCATGCGCGACAATCTGGTGAGCGCAACCGACCAGCGCGAAATCGAATATTCAGCCATCAACGGCATGCTCTCCACGCTGGACCCTCACTCGTGGCTGCTCAAGCCCGAGATGTACCGGGAGATGAAGGTGCAGACCCGCGGCGAGTTCGGCGGCCTGGGTTTCGTCATCTCCATGCTCGACGACCGGCTCACCGTCCGGAAGGTGTTGCACAACACTCCTGCGGCGAAGGCGGGGGTCAGGAAGGGCGACGTGATCACGCAGATCGACAGCGACTCCACTGTCTCCATGGAGTTGCAGGAAGCCGTCGACCACATGCGCGGCAAGCCCGGCACCAAGGTCTCAATCTACGTGCAGCACAAGGGCTCCGAGCTCAAGAAACTGGACCTGGTGCGGGCGCTGGTGACCTACGAGACCGTGGTGTCCAAGCTGCTGGACAGCGGCGTCGGCTACGTACGGCTCTCCGGTTTCGCCGGTACCACGACGCGGGACATGGTGGCCGCCATCAAGGTGATGAAAGCGCAAAACAATGGAACGCTGAAGGGCCTGGTGCTCGACCTGCGCGGCAATCCCGGGGGGTTGCTCGAGCAGGCCATTCAAATCAGCGATGCTTTCGTCAAGGAGGGCACCATCGTCACGACCGTCGGCGTCAATGGCACGCTGCGCGAGCCCAAGCTGGCGCGCGACGACGGCGGCGAGCTCGAATATCCGATGGCAGTCTTGATCAACGACAACAGCGCTTCGGCCAGCGAAATTGTCGCGGGCGCGCTGAAGAATCTGAATCGCGCATTGATCGTCGGGCGGCAGAGCTTCGGGAAGGGCAGCGTCCAGGTTCTCTATGACTTCAAGGACCACGAGAGCGGTGATGAGAGCGCGCTCAAGCTCACCATCGCGCAGTACCTGACGCCGGGGGACATCTCCATCCAGGAGGTTGGGATCACGCCCGACATCGAGCTGGTGCCTGCGCGCATTCTCAAGGACCGCATCGACCTCTTCGCGCCGCCCAAGACCTTCCGCGAGGCGGACTACGATAAGCACTTCTACAACGCGTTCGCGCGCGACGAAGAGGGTGCCAAGGCCTCGCGCGAGCGCGCTTCGACCAAGCCGTTCGAGACCCTGCGCTTCGTCAAGGAGGAGACCGTCAAGGAGCGCAAGGCGCGCGAGACGCTCGAGGCTGGGCAGGCTCCCGATGAGGAGGATGACGACCCCTCCGACGACGACGGCGTGCAGGTGGATTATCAGATGGAGTTCTGCCGCGACCTGCTGCTGCAGGCGACCAGCATCAACCGCCAGGAGCAGCTCAAGCAGATGAAGCCCTTCGTCGCGCAGCGGCGCGCGCTGGAGCAGGAGAAGGTCAAGAAGGCGCTCGACGCCCTGGGCGTGAACTGGGCGCCGGCGCCGCAGGGCACGCAGAAGGCCAAGGCGGCGGTGCAGGCGGAGATCAGGGCGCCGCGCACCACGGCGGGCGGCACCATGGAGCTGGTGGTCACGGCGCACAACCTGGGAACCGCGCCGCTGTACCGGCTGCGCGCCTGGACCAAGAGCGAGAACGGCGCGCTCGACCGGCGCGAGTTCGTCTTCGGACAACTTTTGCCGGGCGAGAAGCGCACCTGGACAGTGCCGGTGAAGATCCCGCGATACATGCCGTCCCGGCGCGACGATGTGACGATGAAGTGGGAGGACGATGCGGGCGACAGCATCGACGACCAGCACTTCGAGACGGACATCGCCGAGTTGCCGCGGCCCGCGTTCGCGTGGTCTTCGCAGGTGGTCGGCAAGGACGGCGGCGACGGACTGCTGCACAAGGGCGACACGTTCGAGCTGGTGGTGGACGTGAAGAACCAGGGCGTGGGGCAGGCGTACGACGCGTATGCAGCGCTGCACAACCTGGCCGAGGACAAGGTCAACGTGAAGAAGGGCCGCACCAAGCTTGGGGTGATGAAAATCGGCGAGGTGCGGACGGCGACTTTTGTGCTGGAAGTGAAGAAGAACCTCGATGAGCCGCTGCCGGTCCGGCTGGAAGTCGGCGACAAGGATCTTTACGAGGCGGAACGCGAGAAGATCCTGCTGCCCGTCGGCCCGGCCATTTCCGCGAGCGCATCCGCTGCCGCGGTGCGGGTCCTTGTCGACACTGCGGTGTTGGCGAGTGCGCAGGCCAGCGGCGATAAGCTCGCGCTGGTCAAGAAGGGAGCGGTGCTGGCCGCGCACGGGAAGGTGGGCGGCTTCTATCGGGTCGAATGGCAAAAGGGCCGCACCGGCTTCCTGCCTGTTGCAGCCGCGAAGGAAGCCGCTGGCGCGAAGGCCACCGGCAAAACCGCACAGGTGATGCAGCGCGAGCCCCCGTCGATCAAGCTGACCAACCTCGACACCAGTCACGGCGGGCTTGACCTGGACCAGGACCACTACACCCTCACCGGCAATGCCGCTGACCTGAACGGAATGCGCGACCTGCAAATCTTCGTGCAGCACGAGAACGACTACCGGAAGGTCTTTTTCAGCACCTCGAAGAAGCAGGGGGTGGCGCAAAACGCGGGCGGGCCGGCGCAGCTCGACTTCTCGGCCGAACTCACGCTGAAGCCCGGCAACAGCACGGTGTTCTTGATCGCGCGAGAGGACGACGACCTGCAGACGCAGCGAACGATCGTGATTCACCGCAAGCAGAGCGCGGCGCAGCTGGCGCAGAAGCAGCGCGCGGAGCGGTAGCAGACGGAGTCTGAAAAGCGCAGCCTCAGCGGCCTGAAAAGTCGCTGCGGCTGCGGTCGGAAGCGGCCTACTCGAGTTCGATGAGCGAGAAGCGGTCGTTCTTCGGCTCTTCCTTTGGGGCGCCCGGCTTTTGCTGCTGCAACGGGGCGGGTGCTGCCGGCTGCGACGGTGCCCGCTGTACGGGGGCGGGCGCGCCACTCTGGCGCGGCGCAAGCGGCTGTTGCTCTGGCTGGTAGAGGCCGCGATTGTAGATCGACGTGGCGGCCCCGGGAACGCTCTCGCGTCGCTGCTGCGCTGCCTGCGGCTGGCCCGCGGAGGCCGGGGGCTGGTTAGGCCTTCGATACTCGGTCAGCGGCATCACGCCTTGGCCGTCGATGCGCACCGAAATGTTCTCACCGTCGATCAGGAAGCGATCCAGGACGGGATCCTTCCGGGTGGTCTTGAGGCGCTTGAGCAGCTGCGCGAAAGACTCGTCGCCCACGGGGTCGGCGGGCAAATCCGCGCTCTCGCCTGCGCGCGCGAGCGGGACCACGCCTTCGATCACGTAGGTCGTCACCAGCTGCGCGGCGAGTTCCAACAGCTCGTCGCCGCGCATGGCCCGCAGCCTGGCTCGCAGCTCCTGCGCCACCTGTGCAGAGGGATCGTTGTCATTGCGGACGCTGTCGTCGCTCATAGGGAGAAGCTCGCGGGAAACTGGCAGCCGATGGCGGTAGCGCTGGTGAAGTCGGCCCCCTCGAGCGCGGCGTCGCGCAGGTCCACCCCGACCAGGAACGCGTTGGAAAAGTTTGCGCCCATCAGATTCGCGCCGCGCAAGCTGACGTCCACCAGGCGCGCGCCGGAAAAGTTGGCCTTCTCCAGTGACGCCGCGCCCAGCCGGCTGTCGAGAAAGACCGTGCGCACGATGGTGGCCCCGTCGAAGCGCGCTCGATACAGCTTGGTATCCTCGAAGCGGGTGACCGAAATTTGCGCGCCCGAGAAGACCGCGTTCATGGCCTCGCAGCCGTGCACTTTCATTCGCCGAGCGATCAGCTGCCCGGCATCGACTTCATTCAGATCGCAGAAATAGAATTCGACGCGCTCCAGCCGCGCACCCCGCAGGCGCGCCTTGCGCAGACCGGTGTGCGCGAAGGTTGTCTCGCGGATGCGCGTTCCGCCCAGGTTTCCTTGAGCAAGGTCGCTCTTTTCCACCACGACTTTCAGCCAGTCGGATCCCGACGCGTAGACGGTGGGCATGGCGCACGACTCGATGCGATCGCCGTTGAAGCCGCCCCTATCCCGCAGGTGCTGCAGCGCCATGGGCGCCTGGTGCGCAGTGAAATCCACGATCCGGCAAGCCTAGTCGCAATGGCGGTTAGCGGCAACCGCCCATGAAGCCAGCCGTTCAACGGCTCGATCTGGGACGAGCGGCTGATTGCCCGTCCCGGAAGTCGCGTGCTAGTTTCCACGCCCCAATGACGCCACCGCCCGAAGCCGATCCGTTCGGCGCTTCTTCGAAGAGGCCTACGCCGCCCGCAAGCGTTTCCGCTCTGACGACAATGCAAGGCGTGGCGCCGGCGATCGCGCTTTCGTCGCAGCCAAAGGAGGTTGCCGAAGAGGTCGCTCGGCAGGCTGCGTTACGGCGCGTGGATAAAGACATCGAGCACTTGATGCGGGCGCGGTATCCGCTCATCTACATTCTCTCGTCCGAGGAGGCGCGGGTCGAGGAGAGCATCGGGCGCGTGCTGCAGGGCCGGGAAAAGGACAAAGGGGTAAAAACCAAGTTCTATACCTGGTCGGTGACGGAGGGGGTTCGCCTTCCCGGTGGGGAGCAGCAAGGCGACTCAAACGATCCGCTGAAGGTGCTTAAATTCATCCTTGAGGCCAGGAAGGACGAGCGCGCAGTCTTTATCCTTCGCGACCTGCACCCCTACCAGAAGAATCCCGAGGTGGTGCGTCGGCTGCGCGATCTCGCGCGCCACCTGAAAGAGACCCTCAAGACCGTCTTTCTCATCTCTCCGCTGCTCATGATTCCGCCCGAACTCGACAAGGAGATTGCGGTTGTCGAGTATCCGCTGCCCGAGTTGGCAGAAATCGGCACCATCCTTGATCGCGTGGGCTCGATGGTGCCCGGCAAGACGGCGCCCGCGGGCGAGGAGCGCGAGCACATCGTCGAGGCGGCGCTCGGCCTGACGTACAACGAGGCCGAAAACGTCTTCTCCAAGTCGCTGGTCCAGACCGGCGGCTTCGACATCGACGTGATTCTCTCCGAGAAGGAGCGCATCGTCCGAAAGAGTGGCGTGCTCGAGTTCTTCCGCACGCAGCAGAAGATGGACGACATCGGCGGCCTCGGCGAACTCAAATCCTGGTTGCTCAAGCGTCAAGCGGCATTCAGCGAGGAGGCCCGCGCGTTCGGCCTGCCGCGCCCCAAGGGGATCCTCATGATCGGAATCCCTGGAGGCGGAAAGTCCCTCACTGCCAAGGCGGTGGGCGCGCTGTGGCGCATGCCGCTCCTCAGGCTCGATGTCGGAAAAGTTTTCGCCGGTATCGTGGGAAGCTCGGAAGAGAACATGCGCCGCGCCATCCAGATGGCCGAGGCAGTGGCGCCTTCGATCCTCTGGGTCGACGAGCTGGAAAAAGGGTTCAGCGGAACGGGAAGCTCGAACAACTCCGACGGCGGCACCGCTGCGCGCGTCTTTGGCAGCTTCATCACCTGGCTGCAGGAGAAGACCAGCCCGGTATTCGTGATCGCCACCGCCAACAACGTGGACGAGCTCCCGCCGGAGATGATGCGCAAGGGACGGTTCGACGAGATCTTCTTCGTCGATCTGCCGTCGCTGCCCGAGCGCCGCGAAATCGTCGGTATTCATCTCAAGCGCCGTGGCCGCGACCCGGCGCTGTTCAATCTCGACTTGCTTGCCGAAAAGGCCGACGGCATGACCGGCGCCGAAATCGAGCAGGCTGTGGTCTCCGCGCTCTTCGATGAATACGCCGCCCACGGCTCAAAGGGCGTGCTCAGCGACGAAGGCCTGGTCAAGTCTCTGACGGAGACCGTGCCGCTCTCGAAGACCATGAAGGAAAAGATCGCCACGCTCAGAACCTGGTGTCGCACGCGCGCCCGGCCGGCCTCGGTGCCGTACGCAATCGCGGAGCAGCCAGGAGGCCGCGCCCTCGATATGGACCTGCAGGCAACCCCGGCAGCGGGGAAGTCGTGAGCCATTTCACCCAGGTCGAAACGAAGATCAATGATCTCGTCGCGCTCAAGGCCGCTTGCGTCGAGATGGGACTCGAGTTCGAAGAGGCCGGCGAGAATGAGCTGGTGAAGGTCCGCGGCTGGAAGGGCTCTTCGCTCACCGCGGTGGCCAAGATCAAGGGCTCGAATAGCTACGACATCGGGCTGCAGCTCACCGAAGAAGGCACCTACAAGCTGGTCGCCGATTGGTGGGGCATGGAGGAAGAGACTGGGCAGACGCAGGAGCAGATCATGCAGAAGGTCACCGTCTGCTACGCCAAGCACAAGGTCCGCGCCGAGGTCATCAAGCAGGGCTTTACGGTCGACGAAGAGCATGTCGAGGCCGATGGGACCATCCGCATCGGCGTCTCGAAATGGTAAGGATTCGATAAAATGGCGGACAAGCAGAAGATGGAGATCACCATCCTTCCCAATGGGGAGGTATCGATCAAGGTGCTGTGCGTTCCGGGTCCCTCGTGCCAGCAGGTCTCGGCCGCGCTCGAGCAGTCGCTCGGCAAGGTGAAGGCGGATGAGAAGACCGTCGAATACTACCAGGAGACGTTCGAGACTACCGAGATCACGCAGAAGGGCGGGATTTAAGCAGGCATGATCCGTCTCACGCATCTCAGCGGCAGCTTGCAGGGCACCTCGTCGACCTCACCGAAGGCGATCATCCGCATCGGTCGCGGAACCGACTGCGACGTGCGCTTCGACGCCAGGATGGACACGCGCGTCTCGACCCACCACGCGGAGATCCGCTTCGACGACGGGAACTACTTCATGATCGACACCAGCTCGAATGGGACGCTGGTGAACGGCAAGATGGTGAAGCAGCAGAAGTTGCGGTCGGGCGACAAGATCGTCTTCGGCGCGCAGGGAGGGCCCGAGGTCAAGTTCGAGATCGACAACTCGATGCCAGCCGGGATGGGCCAGAGCGCGAGCGCCGGCGGGAACGGCAATGGCAGCGCGCGCGCGTACGGGCAGCCGCTGCAGCAGCCGGTGCAGGGATACGGGCAGCCGCAGGGCTACGGCCCGCCGCCCATGGCGAAGCAGAGCGGGCCCTCCAAGGACGCGGCCGCGCTGGCGCAGGAAGCACAGCTGAAGATCTCGCAGGCTCGCGCCATGACGGGCGGGCAGTCTTCAGGCCAGACCATGTTCATCATGGCCGACACCCTGAAGAAGGTGGAGGCGGTCACCGAGCAGAAGAGCAGCAAGCGCTGGGTCAAGGTGGTGCTGGTGCTGGTGGCGATGGGCGCGGTCGTGGTCTCCGGCATGGGCTTCGTCATCTGGCGGCAGAAGGAGCAGATCGCGGCCATCGAGCACAAGAAGGACAACGCGGACAAGCAGATCGCGAAGATCCAGGTCGAGATGCAAATGACCGATGATCCCGACCGGCTGGCCTCGCTGGAAGAGAAGCTGACGCTGCTCACCGGCACCGCGCAGAGGGCCATCGGTGAGCTCGCGGAGAAGGACAAGAACGAGGCCGAAAAGGTGGTCGAGTCGGGTGACGAGCTGGACCACGAGATCCGGCGCATCCTCTCCAAGTTCGGCGCCAACGCCTACGCCATCCCGCCCATCTTCAAGGAGCGGCTGCGGTTCCACATCAACGCGCAGTCGCATCGCGGGAACTTCAAGCACGTCTGGGCGGAGAAGAAGCGGTACTGGCCGATGATCGTGAAAGAGTTTTCAGCGCTCGGGCTGCCCGAGGAGATGGCCTATGTAGCCTGGGTCGAATCGTACTTCGATCCTTTTGCGGAATCAGCCGTCGGCGCGCGCGGCATGTGGCAATTCATGGCGCCCACCGCGCGCAATTTCGGCCTGCGCGTCGACGGCTCGGTGGACGACCGCACCGACGCTGCGAAAGAGACGCACGCGGCCGCCCATTACCTTGCAAATCTCTTGTCGGAATTCGGCGAGGAATCGTTCATGCTGGCCATCGCCTCGTACAACAAGGGCGAAGCCGGTATGCGGAAAGTGCTGCATGATGTCGCGCAGGAGCCAGGCGGCTTTCGCAAGGAGAAGCGCGACTTCTGGCACCTGTACCGGATGAAAAAGTTGCCGCAGGAAACTCTCGAATACGTGCCGCAGATCCTCGCTGCGGCCATCATCAGCAACAACCCGAAAAAGTACGGCCTCGAGCCGTAGAATCCCGAAAGGATTTTTCAGATGAAATTCCTCGCCATCGCAGCGCTTGGCTTCGTCGTGCTCGGCACCGGCTGCAGGCTGAATCCCCTGTATGGCGGTCCCGCCTACCACTTCCGCGATCAGGCGAAGGACGGAACTCTCAACAAGAAGCAGGACGGCACGCTCGACCCGCAAGGCACCGACACGTTCGCCGCGGGCTTTCGCTATGAGCTCGTCGAGCCGGGCTCGTTGCTGGTCTCGGTCAAGCCGTCCAATCCCGCCATCGCGCTCGACATCAGCGTCTACGGCGACGGCAAGGTCCCGCTCGCCACCACCGACCAGCAGCCGGAGAAGAAGCTCACCGTCGCCGACCTCGCGCCGGGCACCTACTATGTCGTGGTGCATGAGCCGTGGCGTTCCGGCGACCAGACGCGCTTCACGCTCAACACGATCTACAAGCCCGCCGACCCGGACCATGCGACCGGCGCTTTCAAGAGCCAGCCAGGCGCCCGCGAGCTGCAGGCCGACAAGGGCAACGTCTCCGACACGGTCGACTATTCAGGCATGCGCCGCACCAACTGGTGGAAGATTCCTCTCACCGGAGAAGGCGCCTTGACCGTCAAGTTCGATCCCAACGGCGCGAACCTCACCGCCGAGTTCGTACCGTCGCAAGGCGCGCCGGAAAAGATCGACCCCACCGTCGGGCTGACCAAGGCGGACGTTCCGCCCGGCGACTACTTCGTCAAGGTGACCGCCAACGACGCCGGCGATCTGGGCAAGTACACGCTGGCCACTACCTTCAAGCAAGGCGACACCTGCAAGAATGGCGGCCCGGCTTGCTCGATCGAGAGCGCCGATGAACTCAAGCTGCCCTCCGACAGCAAGACCGCCGACGTGGACTACGGGAAGTCGAAGCAATTTCACTTCTACAAGCTGTCCATCAAGGAGAAGGGCAAGCTCACCATCAACTTCAAGGTGCTGGCGCCGCCGCGCGGGTCGAAGATCGGCGCCTTCCTGATGAAGGCGCAAGACGACGAAGGCGAGAAGATCAGCGGCAGCGCGCAGACGCGCGAGATCGACACGCCGGGCGACCTGTTCATCCGCGTGCAGGCGCCGGAGCAGGGCGACTATGGCAAGTACGCTTTGGCGACCATCTTCGCGCCCAATAACTTCATCTCGGGCGAGGTGGTCGAAATCGGCAAGTCGCCGTGCATGCTGACTGTCAGCGCGGGGACCACCCAGAACGTGCGCGCGGGGGCGGCTTGCACCATCGTGAACAGCAGCGGCCAGGCCATCGACGGCTGCGTGGTGGATCAGGTGTTCCCGAACCTTTCGAAGGTCAAGCCTTCGAGCGCAGGCTGCCGCATCCCGCAGGGCAGCAAGGTCCAGATCGCCGCACAGTAGCGCCGATCGGCCGGCGAATTTTGATGGTGGCCGCGGCGAGTGCTCTGCTGGGCTCGCCGCGGTTGCGCTTCAAGGCGCTACCCGCCTGGCTTATTTCGCCTCGGTCGAAGCGGGTCGCACGGGCGACTTCGCCGCCTCAAGGTCAGCCTCGATGACCTGCTCGAGGTCTTTGCCCTCTTCGAGGTAGATGGCGCGCACCCGGCCGGTGACGTCGACCAGGAATGTCCTCGGCAACTTCATGCTCTGCTTGTCGCCGTCCGCGCCCCCCAGACCGTAGGTCTTGGCGATGTTCTCGAACTTGTCCAAAACAGCAGGCGCAGTCAGGCCGATCTCGTTTGCCCAGCCCTGCGCCTTTTCGCCATCAACCTCGACGTCGATGAGCACCAGCCGCAGCTCAGGGTGCTTCTTCGACAGCTCGATCAGGCGTGGCAGGCCTTCGCGGCAGGGGTGACACCAGGACGCGCCGAAGGTGATGAGCAGCGGTGAGAGCTGTGGCTTGTGCCGGAGTGCATCGAGCGTCAGCACCTGCTTGCCTGCGATGTCCCAACCACCAAACGATGGCGCGGGCGCGCCCACCCTGGCTGCGCCGCTTTCGTTGAGCTTCACCGTGGTCGCCGTGGCCGTGGCCAGCAGCGCGGAAAGAATCGCGATGATCATTGTGCCTCGACTCCGATGGCGCTCTTGAGTGCGTCGCGGACCGCGGCCTCGACGGCCTGCTGCGTGACCTTGTCCCAGGCGCTCTTGCGCGCCTTGTTCACGTCGCTCGGGTGCACCCCGCGCACCAGCGCGACCGTTCCCGCTCCCGAAGCGCTGCCGCCGCACGCCTGGGCGAGCAGGTGGACCATGACCTCGCACTTCTCGCCCAACGAGCCTTCCATGCAGTTCTCTTCCGGCTCGACCGAGAGTTCGGTGGCATCGGTCCGCGTCTTGTCGCTGCGGTCCTTGCAGGCGATGGAGTCGGTCTGCACGCCGAAGTGCTTCACCGCGTTGATGGCGAGGTCTCCCAGGCGATTGCCCGTGGCCTTGCTGAAGACGACTCCCACCACCCGGTTATCGCGGGCCTGCGTCACGTTCTGGATCAGTTCCTTCAGAGACTCGGAATAGCGCTCCTCCTCATCGACGGCGCGGTGCCCCGCGATGGCCCGACGCATGACGAAATTCGAGTCGAGCCGGGGCCGGACCGACATGGCGTCGGAGGCGGCGGCGTTGAAGATGCCTGAGTTCCCTTCGCGCCGCGCTCGTGACGAGTTGGTCACCGCGGTCTGAAAGCGGATGAGGTCGGCCGTGGTCGCTCCGGTGAGCTCCCGATCGGCCGCGGCGCGGTCGAGGACCACGAAGGAGTGGAAGGTATCGCCCTGCTTCTCGTGCTCGACAATGGCAATGAGATCCGCGCGGGCGAACTCGGAATTCACCGAGATTCTGGAGACCACGTTCTCCGCGGTGTTCCCAGTCCGCGAGGTGAACTCCTGGAATGAGGTGGTCTCGCTCTTCACTCGCGAGGAGATCTGCGCCGCGAGGTTGGCCTTGGCGCGTGCGTCCGCGTCGTCGGCCGACACCTCGGACGACCCGGTACCGGTGAGATAGCGCGCGTGCGGATACTTCGGATGCTCCGCATTCGCGACGTCGTAATAAGCCGGCAGCGGCACGACCGGTCGCGCGGTGGCGCAGGCAGCGAGCGCACCTATCCCGGCAAGGTACAAGAGAGGCTTCATTCGTTTGCTCCGACTTGGGCGACTATTGAAGTTTCGCTTTCAGGGTGACAATCAACGCGACCATCCCGTCGTCATCCCTGAAGTCGATCTTGCCGCTGCAGCGCTCGACGGCGAACCCCCGGACCAAGCGCGACTGCGCGTCGGGCGGTTCGCGGTAGCGGTCCTTCATCTTCGCGTCCACGGGCGAGACGGTGAAGGTCACGGTCAAGCCGTCGGTGCCCACCAGCACGGACGGCGCTTTGCCTGCCTCGAGCGCGAATTGCTTCGCCTCGCGCAGCAGGGCGTAGGCGAACAGCACCGCCTCGTCCTTGTCCCCTTCGACCGAAGGCATCACCGCTTCGATCTTGACCGCGATCTCGGCGTTGGGGTCGGTGGTGTGGAAAAGTCCCTGCGCCTTGGCCAGCGCGCTCTCGACCTCGATGCCCGGGTGCTCTTCCTTTTTGAATGCGTCGGAGTAATCGAGGATGAGCTTCTTCGCCTTGACGATGCTCTCCGTGTTTTCCTCGGAGATGCCCTGCATGTTCTTGACGATGACGTCCGGCTGCGTCTGGTCGATGAGTTCAACCAGCATCTGCTGCTGCTCGGGCTCGAGCCGCGTGTAATCGACCCGCCGGATGGCGTTCGCGAGCAGGCCGCAGTCCTCGACGTAGCCGCGCATCAGCTCGGAGTTGCGACGCAGCAGCGAGACCGAATTATTCACGCCCTCGAGCATCTGCGCCACCAGCTCCACGTGCAGCTCGCCGCGAGACGCGACCAGCTTGAGCCTGCCTTCGCTGACCGTGTTCCCCGCCGCGCCCCCGCCGCTCTTCGCCAGCAGGTCCCTCGCCTGCGCCAGCTCGTTCTTGAGCCTGGACAACTGCACCTTGAGCTCGCCGATCTGGTCGTTGGCGCTCTTGTAGCGCGCTTCCCAGTCCGCTGAGAGCTGCGAGCCGGTGGCCGCCATGCGCCCTTCGGACTCCAGCCCCAGGACCTTGCCCTTCAGCTCATCGCGCTCATGCACGATGTCGTCGTAGGTGCCGCGGATCTTGGCCAGCTGCGTCTCGGCCTGCTGCTGCGCGTCGCTTGCGGTCTTCGCTTCGGAGGCGCGCGCGTCGCGGTCGGCCTTGAGCATGGCGAGCTGCTTCTCGTGCTGATCGCGGTCGCCCGACTTGCGCAGGATCTCCGAGAGCTGGCTCTCGACCTTCATGCGCGCGTCCATGGCGTCGGTCATCTGCGCTTCGACGTCCTCGACCTGCTTCTTGAGGTCGTGCTTTTCCGCCTCGCTGGAAGTGAGCCGGCCCGAGAGCGCGGACATGTCGTCCTTCGTCTTCGAGGTCTCGCCTTCGAGCTTGTTGATCTGGTCCTGCATGGTGCGCGTGGCGCGCTCCTGCTCCTCGACCGCGGCCGCCGCCTCTTCGGCCCCGCCGACCTTCGCGAGGATGGTGCGCGCCTTGGCCAGCTCCTGCACCAGCTCACCGCGCTCCTTGCCCAGCTGCGCGAGCTGGGTGTTCTTCTGCTTCACCTTGTCGTTGAGTTCCTTCTCCTTGCCGGCGGCGGCGTTGGAGGTGTCGCGCAGCCCCTTCATCTCCTCGTGCAGCCCTCCAATCTTCTCGTCGCGGCCCTTGATCTCGGTCTGGACCTCGTCCTCCCGCTCCGAGAGCATCTTGATCAGGTCGTCTTTCTCTTTCAGCTGGCGCGCGACCGTTTCGCTCTCGGCGCCGCGGATGGCCACGCGGTGCTCGAGCTCCTTGATCTGCCGCTGCAGCGTCTCGTTCTCGCGGCGGCGGTCCGCTTCGATGGCGGCCTCCATACGCTTGCGCTCGCGCTCCAACTCGGCCGGCGAGTAGTACGTTTCTTTTTCGTCCAGCTCCTTCCGGATGCGCTTCAACTCGTCTTCGCGCTGCTTGAGCAGCCCGCGAATCTTCTCGGCGTCGGCGCGCGCGGAGCTCGCGCCCTGGTGTCCCGCGGCCTCGACCTCGGCCTTGAGCCGCGACTGCAGCTTGCGGTTCTCCTCCTCGAAGAAGGCAACCTTGCCGCGCAGGGTGGCGATCTCCACCTCGTCCTGCGTCTTCACTTCGGCGCGGAGCGCGGGCTGCGCCGACTTTCGTGGCTGGTCGGTGACGATGCCGCCCTCGGGGACCGCGGCCGCCGGCGCCGCGCTGCCGCGCGAGCCCTGCGCTCCGGGCGCGCGCATTCCAGGGTTCGAGACCGGCTGCGCGCGCTGCCCGCTGGGAGCCGTGCGGCCCCGCGAAGCAGCGCGCGCCTTTTTTTCGCCAACGTACTGCGCCTTGGTCATGCCGAAGGTGATGGTGTCGCCGTCGGCGAGCTGCTGGCGATCGACGTCCTTGTCGTTGACGAAGGTCCCGTTGGTCGAGCCCATGTCCATGACGAAATATTCGCCCTCCTCGCACCAGATCTTGGCGTGCTTCGACGAGACGCCGGCGTCGCCGATCTTGATGTTGCAGGAGGAAGCGCGGCCTACGGTCATGGGATCGGGTGTGAGCTCGATCTCCTGGTTCTCCAGTTCCCCGGAGAGAATTCGCAACGACGGCATGGAGAGGAGTCCTTCGGGCTTGGTTCAGCAGCGTGGGACTTAAGTGCGCTCGGCCGCCTGAGATTAGCGAGTGCATCAGCCTTCCGTCAACGAGTGAAAGAGGGGCCGCGAGGACGGGTTTCGGCCCGTGCGCCGCAGGGAACATCCCTTGACCCTGTGCATCCGCGCACGCTACGCTTTTGTCTCCTGCGCACCTCTTCACGAGGGTGCTTCTCGAACAGGTGGATCGACGAATGCCGGAAAGCAGCGACATCGGCTCCTATTTCGGGAAGTATTTCCTGCTGAAGAAGCTGGCTGCGGGCGGCATGGGAGAGGTCTTCCTTGCCAAGCAGCAGGGACCTGCCGGATTCGAAAAGATTCTCATCATCAAGAAGGTCCTGCCCCACCTCACTGAAAACAAAGAATTCGTCGAGCTCTTCCTCGGCGAGGCGCGGCTTGCGGCGCGCATGAACCATCGCAACATCGTCCAGGTGTTCGAGCTTGGCGAGCAGAACGGTGGCTATTTCATCGCCATGGAGTACGTGCAGGGAAAGGCTTTGCGCGACGTCATCGACATCGCGATGAAGAAAAAGGAAAAGCTGCACGGCGATCTGTGCCGGAGCATCGGTGAGCAGATCTGCGACGGCGCTTCCTACGCGCACAATCTGACCGACATCTCGGGCCGCTCGCTGAACATCATCCACCGCGACCTGAATCCGCAGAACGTGCTGATCAGCTACCCGGGCGATGTGAAGGTCATCGATTTCGGCATCGCCAAGAGCGAGATGTCGACAGTCAAGACCGAAGCCGGGATGATCAAGGGCAAGTTCGTCTACATGAGCCCGGAGCAGTCTCTCGCAAAAAAACTGGACAAGCGCAGCGACATCTTCGCCATCGGTATTACGCTGTACGAGATGTTGACCGGCATCAATCCCTTCCACAAGAACAACATCGTGCTCACGCTGGAGGCGGTGCAGCGGTTCGAGCCGCCGCCGCCCAGCGAGTACGATCCCGCCTTCGCTCCGTTCGATCCCATCCTCGCCAAGGCGCTCGCCAAGGATCGCGACCGCCGCTACGCCGACGCCGCGGAGATGCAGGACGACCTGCGGCGCATCGTGCTGCCGCGCGCGCCCGAGCGGCTGGGTCAGTTCATGTCGCGCATCTTCCGCCAGCAGCTCGAGGAAGATCAGAAACTGTTGATGGACACCGATTCCTCCAAGCTGACGGCCGCGGGCAAGGGACGCACGCCGGCGAAGCCGATGCCAGCTTCCACACCCGCCCGAGCGCAGCCCCCGAACGTCACCCTGCCCGAGGGCGCGACGATGATGCTTCCGGGCACGCCGCCGCGAAGCAAGGCTACTCCTGCCCGGGCTGTCGCGGCCCCACAGCCCCTCCGGCCCGCGCCGCGTCCGCCGCTGCCGCTGAAGAAACCGCAGGGTGCTGGCGACACTCTCATCGACGGCGGCGGAGTCATCGCCGCGTCGTACGCCGCATCAGAGGGCGGAGACGAAGCGCCGGGCGCCACGATGATGCTGAAGCCGGGGCAGACGCTGCCGATGCCGCCGCCGCGCAAGCCGGCAAAGCCAGCCGCTGCGGGCGGCGAGGGGGAGGGCGGTGACGACCGGGCTCCATTCCCCGGCATCGCGCCGGCCCGCCCCGCTCCGGGGAAGAAGCCGCTCCCGTCATCCAACGGACGCCCCAGCACCAACATCATGTCGGCAGAGGAGTCGGCGGACGCGCAGGCAATCGCGCTGGAGAAGATGGAGGCGGCAAAGAATCAGGTCGTGCGCACGCGCGTTCGTCCCCAGGCCGCTCCCGCGAAGAACAAGCAAGGCAAGGGCATGTGGCTGGCGGTTGGACTTGGCGGCGTGGCCGTGATCGGCGGCATCGTCGCGCTGCTCATGTTCGTGCTCGCTGACGACACGCCCGCGCCGCACAAGAAGAAAGTGACTCAGGCGCTCGTTGAGACCGAGAGTGTCGCTGCCGCGTCCGATGATCGACCGGCCGCGCCGACGCCCCCGGAAGAGAAGCGGCAGCCCAGGGCCGCCGCAAACGAGGACAAGTCCGCTGCCGCGCCGCAGGCCCCCACGGCCCCCAGGAAGGGGTCACCCTCCAGGAAGGAAGCGGCGGCAGCGGTGAAGAAGGAGGAACCGCGCAAAGCCGCGACTGGCAAGGCGCTGGGCTTGCTCACCCTCAACCCGGGCCCCAATGTTCCAGTGACTTTCGCCGGCAACAACCTGCCCAGACAGGTTGGTGCCTTCAATCTACCGGTCACCGCCGGGAGCGGCTCCATCGAAGTGGGCGACGCCTCGACGGAGTTCAAGGTCCAGCTCGATTACGCCGTCGCGGGTGGCGTGATGACCTTGAAGATCAATAGCGTCCCGTTTTCCATTGCGTCCATCGACGGACCGTCGCGGGGCCGCACGCCGATCGCGGGCGTGAAGGTCGAGAAGAAGATGACCGTCGTTGAATTGAAGCGTCCTGGTGCCGAAAACGGGATGACTCTGCGCTTGCTGTTCCGGCCGAACTAGGGCCTGTCTTCAAACTCAGGCCAGCCAAACGCGAATGGCGGCGAACAGGACGAAGCCAAGAAAGTTGGCGGCGTTCTTTTCGTAGCGAGTGGCGACGCGCCGATAGCGTTTGAGCTTGCAGAAGAAGTTCTCGACG
>JANYKT010000090.1 GCA_025358085.1 Deltaproteobacteria bacterium
CGAAGTTCTTCGCCTCGTCGGCGGAGCTGTGCTCGGCTTCGGAGCGGCCCTGGAATGGCGACACCGTCCACCCACCCTGCCCGGCTCCACCGGCAAACGCCTGCACCGCGGTCAGCCCCTGAATGGTGATTTCAGTGCGCATGCCAAGAGGTGCCTTTTGCACCTTCGCCCACTGGGCCTCGAGGGAGCCGCCGCCGCCACCGAAGATCACCTTGCCGGTCACCCGCAGCGTCTTGAGCGCGGCGAGCTTGGCCGCGCCGCCGCGCGCCTCCAGATTCTTCGCCACCAGCTCGCTGGCGGTCACCGCCTGAGCCTGCAGGCTCACGGTCAGTCCCAGCACTCCGACGATTCCAATCAGCTTTCGCATCTTCATCCTTTTCTCTGACTCGAGGGCGCGCACTATGGCGCAAGATCCCCGGTCTGTCTTGCTGCTCTTCGACGGTTCGCGGCCACCGCGCGGTAACGAATAAGCCCCGCCGGATATTTCGACGCCTCTCGCGAAAGTTTCACATTTCAGCGCAGGTTAGACGAGGCTAGCTGTCGATCACCGCGATCAGAGCATCCAGGTCCACCGGCTTGGTCAGGTGCCGGTCGAAACCCGCCGCTCGCGTCTTTTCACGGTCGTGCTCTTGCCCATAGCCCGTCACCGCGATCAGGCGCACCGTCCTTCCCGGCACCAGCTTCCTCATGCGCCGCGCTAGCTCAAAGCCGTCCATCACCGGCAGGCCGATGTCGAGCAGGCATACCTCCGCGGGGAAGGAGCGGAGCGTCTCCAGCGCTTGCGGCCCGTCGTGCGCCACCCTGACATCGTGGCCGACGCCGCGCAGGACCTCGGAGAGCAGCTCGGCGGCATCGAGGTTGTCGTCCACCACCAGTACCCGACGCGGCGCGAGGGTGGGAACGATCACGCTCGTTGCCCCGGCCCGCGCCTGCAGCGCGCTCGCGTCCAGTGCTGGCAGCCGCACCGTAAATTCGCTGCCGGACGGCGTGCGATTCACGACCGACACCGACCCGCCGTGGAGCGCGACGAGATTCTTCACCAGCGAGAGCCCCAGGCCCAGACCGCCCTCGGCGCGATCGATGGTGCGCTGGCCCTGCACGAAGATGTCGAAGATCCGCGGCAGCAGATCGAGATGAATCCCGGGCCCGTCGTCACGCACGCGAATGACCACGTCCGCGTTTTCGCGTTCGGCACTGAGCAGGATGTTTCCACGCGGCGGTGTGTACTTGGCCGCGTTCGTCAGGAGATTTGCGATGACCTGCGCCAGGCGCACCGGGTCGCCGTCCACCAGCAGGCCCTCGCGCGGCACCTCCACGGTGAATCGCTGCGCGCGTTGCTCCAGCAGCGGGCTCGCCATCTCGATGGCCTTCGCAGCAATCTCCGAGACCTCGACCCGGACGCGCTGCAGATCGATCTTGCCGCGCGCGATCCTGGCCACGTCAAGCAGGTCGTCCACCAGCCGCGACAGGTGCGAGACCTGGCGCTCGATCACCAGTCGCTCGCGCTGGTGGTGATCGCCGCGCAGCTTCATCAGCTGTGCCGCGGTCGCAATCGGCGCGAGCGGGTTGCGCAGTTCGTGGCCCAGCATGGCGAGGAACTCGTCGCGGGCGCGGCCGGCGGCCTCCGCGTCCAGACGCAGCGACTGCTCGCGCTCGAGCATGGCGAAGCGCTCTGCCTCCTGCGCCTTTTGCGCGCGGATGTCCCGCGTGACGGTGGCGAGCGCGATCAGCCGGCCATTGGTGTCACGCACCTCGAAGACGTTGCACCAGGCGGCGATGCGCTCGCCGGTGGCGAAGTGACAGAGGGCGAACTCTCCCTGCCAGCGACCGGCGCGCGCGACCTCCGGCAGCACCTCGTCGCGCAGGCGTCCGCGCAGGTTCTGGGGAAAGAAGTCCGCGAGATGGCGCTGGGCGACATCGTCTGCCCGGGCAAGGCCAACCAGCTGCCGGCCTGATTGATTGAGCCAGACGCCAACGCCGTCCGGCTGCACGATGCCGATGAACTCACCCGACTGCTCGACGGCCACCGTCAGGGTGCGCCGCTCCTGCACCGCGGACTCGAGCGCCTCCACCGCGGTCTCCGCGCGCACGCGTGCGTGCGTCTGCTCCGCGGCCAGCACCTCGATGCGCCGCCGCGCCCGCACCATGTCGGTCACGTCGAAGCCGAAGACCATGATGCCGTCGATGGCGCCCCCGGGCTCGCGGAATGCCTCGTAGGTGAAGGTCACGAAGCCTTCCTCCTCGGGCGCGCCGGGCTTGCGGCTCAGACGGATGGGAAATTCGTTGCCAACGAATGTTTCGCCGGTGGTGTAGACGCGGTCGAGCAGCAAAAGAAAGCCCAGCTTTTCGGCTTCCGGTAACGCCTCGCACACCGTCCTGCCAATCAATTCCCGTTCGCCGATCACCCGCTGGTAGGCCGGATTCGCCAACTCGAAGACGTGCGCCTTTGTCCGTAGCAGCGCGAGGAAGACCGGCGCGCTCTGGAACATCTGGTCGAGCTTGGAACGCGCCAGCTCCGCATTCTGGCGCGCTATCTGGAGATCGGCGGCGAGCTGTTCCACCTGCTTGCGCGCCCGGACTGGCGCGGTCACGTCCCCCAGGACGGCGAGGGCGCCGGCGATTCCGCCATCAGCATTGCGATAAGGGCGAAGAGCGAGATTGATATATCCATCGGTGGCCACCCCAGCGCTGTCGACGAGCCGCAGCGGGGCTTCCAGAACGGTCACCGGTTCGCCGGTGCGGAAGAGTCCGTCCAGCAAGCCGCGGTAATAGTCCGCCTCCGCGGGCGTGAACGCCTCTGCCAGCGTCTTGCCGACTACCTCGCGGCCGACGAAATCAAGATACGGTTTATTGGCGAGCGTGAAGCGATAATCGGAGCCGGTGAGAATGCACATCGGTATTGGAGCCTGCATGAAGATGCCCTTCAGCTCGGCGCGGGCGAGTTCCGCATCCTTCCGCGCGCGCTCGGCTTGCTGCTGCGCCAGGACGCTGTTCGTGGTCTCGGTGCAGACAATCACCGTACCGGCGATGGCCCCCTCGTCATCGAATGCCGGCGAGTAGCTATAGGTCCAATAGCTGTCCTCGAGCTGACCGTTGCGAAAGATGGGGACCGATTGATTTTCGTGCCAGGCGGCCTCACCCAGCTCCATGACGTCGCGGATTTGCTGCCCGACGAAAGGCCACGTTTCGCGCCAGCAACTCTCGCCGCGCTGGCCCATTCCCGCCGGGTGCTTGCTCTTGCCGAGGCTGGGCACGACGGCGTCGTTGTAGAACTGGATCAGCTCAGGTCCCCACATCAGGAGCATGGGCTGGCGCGAGTGAAGGATGACCCGAACCAGGGTCTTGAGCGCGGCGGGCCATCCGGCGACGGATCCGAGCGGCGTCTTCGCCCAGTCGAACGCACGGACCAGCGCGCCGCACTCGCCGCCGCCGGGGAAAAACTCAGTGCTCGTCGTCGGCATGGATGGCTTCGAGGATCTGCTCCATTTCGACCGGCTTGACGAGATGGCGGTCGATGCCGACCTCGGAAGTGCGCTTCTTGTCCGTTTCCTGGCCGTACCCGGTAAGCGCGATGATCCGCACCTTTGCCAGGCGAGCGTCGGCGCGCAGCCGGCGCGCGACCTCGAAGCCGTCCATCCCCGGCAGCCCCAGATCGAGCAGCACTACGTCGGGCTTGAACTCAGCTGCGGTCAGCAGCGCGGAGAAGCCGTCGTGCTCCTCGCGAACCTCGTGACCCGAGTAGCGCAGCGCATGCGCCAGCATCTCGGCGGCGTCGGCGTTGTCGTCCACCACCAGCACCCGCCGGGTCCGATCGGGGCCGCGCCGCTCGTGCGCCGGCCGCGGCGCTGCCGGCGCGGGCCCGCCGAGCGCTGGCAGACGGATGAGGAATTCGCTCCCCTGGCCGTTCCCGGCGCTTCGGGCCTCGACGCAGCCGCCGTGCAACGCAACGAGGCTGCGCACCAGAGTAAGCCCGACCCCGAGACCGCCCTGCGATCGGTCCGCCGCCTGATCTCCCTGAACAAAGAGCTCGAAGATGGTGGGGAGCCGGTCGGCCGCGATGCCGCGCCCGTCGTCCTTGACGGTCAGTAAAATCTCTGCTCCCTCGCGCCGCGCGTGGACGTCGATGTTGCCGCCCTCTTCGCTGTACTTGGCGGAATTGTTGAGCAGGTTCGCAATCACTTGCGCCAGCCGGACCGGATCGCCCGCGATCATGAGCCCCGCACCCGGCACCGAAACGGTCAACTTCTGCTTCTTGGTCTCGATCAGCGGCGCCGAGACCTCCACCGCGCGCATCACCGCCGTCGCCAGCTCGAGCGGCTCGCGGCGCAGGTCGATCTTGCCCATGGTGACGCGCGAGACATCGAGCAGGTCGTCGACCAGCCGCGAGAGATGCTTGACCTGCCGCTCAATGATGGCGCGCTCGTGCTCCGAGCCTTCCTCGCTCGAGCGCACACGCATCAAATGCAGCGCGGTCAGGATTGGCGCGAGCGGATTGCGCAGCTCGTGGCCCAGCATGGCAAGGAACTCGTCCTTGCTGCGATCGGTGTCCTTCAACTGCTTGGCGAGCTCTTCGATTTCACGTCGAGCTTTCACCGAATCGGTGACCTCGACCGCGTGGACCATGACCCCGGTCACCGTGCCGCCCGGGCCGTGCGTGGGCTGCGCGGCAAAGTTGAAGACCCGGCCAGCAAGGCCGAAGAGGGCCGGATACTCATGGCCGAGGAATGGCTCATCCTTGGTAAAGACCTGGTCGAAGATGTCCCAGGTTTCGGAGGCTGGGACGACCGTGGGGCCACGCTCTCCGACCAGCCGGGGCTCGCCCACCAGCTCCTCGAAGCGCGCGTTCGCGAGTTCGAAGACATGCCCGGGCCCGCGCGTAATCGCGATGGCCGCTGGCGCTTGCATGAAAAGCCTATGCAGATGTTCGCGTTGCGCCTCGGCGTCGGCGCGCGCCGCGTGTTCCCGCTTCTGCAGCTCGTCGCGCTCGCGCGTCCGCAGCTGCGCTTCCTGCTGCAAGCCCTTCTCGCGCGTGTACTGCTCGAGGAAGATCCGCACCTTCGCCGTCAGAAGGGTTGGATCGAGCGGCTTGACCAGGTAATCGAGCGCGCCGTGCGCGTAGCCCTTGATGATGTTCGATTCCTCGCGATGCACCGCCGTGACGAAGATGATTGGCGTATAGCGCGTGCGTTCGCGCGAGCGAATCAGCGCCGCGGTTTCGAAGCCGTCGAGGTCCGGCATCTGGACATCGAGAAGGATGAGAGCGCAGTCGTCGTGAAGCAGGTACCTGAGGGCTTCTCGCCCGGACGCTGCCCTGACGAGCCTCAGGTTGAGCGGCTCGAGGACTGCTTCGAGCGCGAGGAGATTGGCGGGGCGATCGTCGACCAGGAGGACAGCTGGATTCACGGGCGTCCTTATATACAAATTCAGTAGCTCGCATAGGGCCCGTTGCGATGCCGCTGACCAGGCAGCCAGGCGGCAGTGGCTTTAGTGAACAGTGCAAAAAATGCAGCCGATCACGGCCAATGACTAGCATCCACTAGTGCCAGGACCCTCAAGCAGTTGGCCGGCGGAGCTCTTGATCGTCCGCCACGGAGAAAGTACAGGCAACGTGGCGCGCGATCGCGCGGAGGAAGGCGGAC
>JANYKT010000181.1 GCA_025358085.1 Deltaproteobacteria bacterium
ACACCAGCGTACCGATGGGAATGATGCCAATGCAGGTAACGAAGTACTTGAGCAGCGAGGGCTCGAAGAACGTGCCCGCCCTGTCCAGCATGTAGCGCAGCACGGCTGGGGGCGAGAGTGGCTCGCGCCGGTAGACGCGAGCCGAGGTCATGGCGTCATAGCAATCGGCGATGGCGATGACCTTGCTCGCGAGTGTCTGGGGCCACGGCTGCGACAACCTGGGATAGCCCGAAAGATCGAAGTTGAGGTGGTGCTCGAAGCAGGCCGCGGCCATGCGCACCGGCACGTTCGCGAAGCCGCGCGCGTCAAGCAGCTGGATCACGCCTTCGCTCGGATGGGTGCGCATGACCGCCCACTCCTCGGCGGTGAATTCGCCGGGCTTGTTGAGCACTTCGAGGGGCACGGCGCACTTTCCAAGGTCGTGGAAGAGCGCGCCCAGCCCCAGGTCGGAGAGGTCATTGCGCGAGTACCCGGCGCGGTTGCCGAGCGCCATCGAGAGCAGCGCCACATTGACGGAATGGTTCTGCGTGTATTCGTCGTGCGTGCGCAGCGTGGTCAGGCTCAGCACCGTCCCCGGGTCTTTCAGCAGCAGGTCGATGATGTTCTGAATGGCGCGTTTGGCCTGGCGGAAGTGAATGGTGCCGCCCGCGCGCGCGTGTTGATTGAGCCCATCCAGCGAGGACCCGGCCCGCGCGTACGCGTCGCGCGCGTGATCCTTCAATTGCCCGCGGCCACCCGGAGTCGCCGGCGATTTCCCTTGCGGCGGGCTCGCCTCCTTGTGCACGCGACGCGGCGCCTCGAGCTCGATGGTGCCAACGCCTTCCAGGGCAAGACGCGCGCGCAGCGACTCGAGCGCGGCCTCGCCCGGCGCGGTGGCGACGAAGGCCCCGGCGAAGCGGCGCAGGTCCTGGTCGGTCTCGCTGGGGCGGAAGATCAGGGTGCCGATGCCCAGCCCGGAAAGAGCGTCCATGAATCCGCTCGCAATGGACATCTGCTGGGTGCTGATCTTGAGATGCCGCTCGCCGAGAAAGAGAAAGCCCTCATGGACCCGCAGCGCCACCGGCTGGTCGTAGCCGAGCGTGCGCACCAGCGAGCGGATGGCGTTCAGAGGGCGGAGGAGCGCGCTGTTGGCGGAGCCGTGCGAGCGGACATTTCGCAGCAGGACGGTGAGCTGCGTGACCAGCTGCATGCCCAACAGATGCAGCTGCTGATCGACGATGTCGCCAGCCTCGGAGCCCTGCGCGACCTTGCCGGTCAGGGACCGATCGTGCAGCAGCAGCGGGCTTTCCGGAGCGGGCTTGGAATCGGGGCTCATGAGCTGACTTTCGTGGCGAGGGCTGCCGCGCACGCCTTGCGGACGGCGGGGCTGCCGTCCTCTCCGGACGCGAGCGCTTCGCGGGCCCGCGGCGTGTTCAGCAGAACCAGCGCCTTGACCGCGAACAGCGCTGTTTCCTCGTGGTTCGGACGCTGCTTGGGGCCGCGTTCAAGCAGCAGCGCCTGCCACCACGGCACCGCCTCGTCGCCGGCGGTGGCGCGCAGTGCCTGGAACAGCGCGCGTTTCTCGTCGCGGCCCAGCTCGGAGATGGCATCGAGATCGAGGTGAGGCCGGAAGGTGCGCCAGGGCGCGGAGTAGCGGCCACTCGACAGCAGATGCAGCACATTTCTGCGCAGCCCGGGCTCGGTGTCGGAGGCGAAGGCGATCAGGGCTGCGCCATCGCCGTACGGGCGCAATGCGGAGATTCCGGAAATCGCGTCGCGCCGGACCTCCGCGTCTGCGTGGCTCGCGAGTATGGCGAGAGCGTCGGCGCCCCTGGGCTGGTTCCACCCGACAATGATGGCGATCAAATCTTGTAGGTACTGTGGCCGCGGGTCGGCGAGGCCCTTGAGCACCGGCTCGGGATCGTCTACCGCGAGCAGCGCGATGCCGCCGCGCAGGGCCGCCCGGTGCTCGTGCGCAGTGGTCTTGGCCAGGATCGCGCAGAGCGTGCCCACCGCGGACGGCCGCAGCCGTGAGAGCACCTGGGCGAGACCTTCGGAGGGCTGCTCCGGGTGCTCATTCAGGCCCTTCTCCATCAGCGAAATCCGATCCGGGAGACTGAGCGATTCGGCCACGCGGGAAGCCAGCATGCGCTGCGTGATCTCGAAGCCTGGATTCGCGTCGGCAGCGCCCTCGAGCATGGCGAGCACGCCCAACAGCGCGGTCCACTCGCCCGCGGCGAGGAGGGTATCGAGGATGCCCGGCACCACTGCCAGCGCGCGATTGAGCAGGTCCGGTGAGCGTTCCGACTCGAGGATGGCCGCGAGCATCCGCAGCACGTAGGTCTGGCTGTCGAGCGCGCATTCCTCCAGGAGCGCTTGCGCGAGCGCCGCACGCTCCGCTTCGGTGACCTCGAAGCCCACCAATCCGGTGCCCAGCCGATCGCGTTGATCGGCGCGGGGACTGCTCGCCGCCGCGGCCTGCTCGCGCTCGACGATGCCCTTGAACGACCCGGGCGGCGGCGCGAAGAAGCCATGCTCCTGCGGCCGCAGCTCATCGGTGAGAGGCGCTTTGATGAGATCTTCAGCGGTGACCAGCGAGACGGTGGTGAGGTTCTTCGACCAGAGCCGCGTGACCACGTCGTCGTCGGCATCCGCGTCCTCCGGGTCTTCCAGCCCCCAGAGCGCGTCGAGAAAGGCGCGCAGGTCGTCGGCTGAAAAACCTTGCTCGAAGCGCAGCTCCCGGACGCCGTCGCCGTAGAGCCGGAAGGCCAGGCTTTCGCCCAGCGTGTCCTCGCTCAGGTAGATGATCTCGTCGCCCAGTCGAAGCTCGGTGCGCTCGACGATGACGCCCAGCACCGGCCAGGTCTCGAGGTGCGCCGAGAAGCCGGCTTCGAGCTGCTCGAAGAAGCGCCTGGTGGTAGCGCTGTGCAGGCCGTACGTGCGCGTGGCCCGGCCAGCCCTGTCCAACTCGCGGAAGACCTGCCGCGCGGAGGAAGCCTGCGCGCTGTCGTCGGAGGGTTCGGGGACGCTCATTGATTTGCGAGTCTAGCCAATCGCCAGTCCTTGCGGACTTCCGTTCTTCAGGCGCAGGTGCGGAAGCCGGCCAGCACGTCACGGCGATCAGGCGGATAAAAGTTGCGCCAGGTATTTCTCATCAGTCGCGCGCGCGTGGCCCAGCAGCCGCCGCGGAGCACCTTGTGCGGGCTCGAGAACCACGGCGCCGAATACTCTTTATAAGGGTCGATGACGAAGCCTGGGTATGGCTTGAAGTCGCTCACGGTCCACTCCCAGACGTTGCCGATGAGCTGGCGGCAGCCACAGGCGCTGTCGCCTTCGGGGAGCGCGCCCACGTCCACCGTCCAGCCCGCGGCCGCGTCCAGATTGGCGTGGCGCGCTTCGGGCGCCGCGTCGCCCCAGGGAAAGCGACGCTTTTCGTGCGTGCCCGCGGCCAGCTCCCACTCGGCCTCCGAAGGCAAGCGGCGCCCGGCCCAGCGGCACCAGGCCTCGGCCTCGTACCAGGAGACGTGAATGACCGGGTGATGCGGCGACAGGGGAACTTCTTCAGTGAACTGCCGCTCGGTCCAGCGGCTGCCGGCGTGGCGGGTCCAGTAGACGGGGTGTTCCGTGCCTTGCGACGCGCGAAGGCCGTCGCGGCTCCAGAAGCGCTCGTTGCTGTAGCCGCCGGCCTCGACAAATTCGAGGAATTGCTCGTTCGTCACCGGCGCGCGCGCGATGCGGAAGGTCGCGACGTCGACTGGATGCGCCCACTTCTCGTTGTCGAAGACGAACGGCGCGTCGGGCGTGGCGCCGAGCAGGAAGCGGCAACCGGGGACTTCGACATCGTCGGGCAAAGCGCCAGCCGCCGGAGCGCCGGGCAAGGCAACAGCCTCCGGACCGCGCGGGGCCCGATTGCTTTCCAATGCAGGCGCGGGATAGCCGAGGGTCTGGCGCGTGTAGAGCAACGCCTCGCCATGCATGTCCTCATGATTGAGCGCCAACTCGTGGAAGTAGCCGTACTCGCCTTCGAGCGCTCGCTCGAGTACCGCAGCGAGGTAGCGCAAGACTTCCGCGCGCGGCGGCAGCGGCAGGTCCCAGCGTGTGTCGTGTGCGACGCGGGCCGAGTCGTAGAGCGCGTCGCCGTCCGCCAGCAGAGGAGCCTCGCCCCGGGCGTGCCGCAGCACCCAGCGCTCCTGAAACCAGGCGACGTGGCCAATCTCCCAGCCGATCGGGTTGACGATCGCCAGGCGCGGCCCCGTCCACGCGGCGCCGTCGAGATCGAGCACGAGCTCCAGGGTGCGGGCCCGGCTGTCGCGGAGCTCGGCGCGAAGCGTGTCCAT
>JANYKT010000036.1 GCA_025358085.1 Deltaproteobacteria bacterium
CGAGCTGCCGCCGTCAGACGACATCGAGCCCGAGCCGCTGGTCGACGTGTCGCCCATGGCAGTGGTGGATTTACAAGCAGAGAATGAGGCTGCGGCGACGATCGCGGCGGCCAGAGCAAGAGTTGTGAAGCGCATTTTTAAATTCCTTCCGTAAGGAGCGCGACGATAGGTCGCGAGCATCTAATAACCGCCCCTCTAACAGAGGCGCGATTCAATCGAAAGAATTTAATTGAAAGAGTGTTGAGCAGGCGTCCATTCGCTCGCGGTTCGTTGTGGTAGCTTCCGCGCCGTGCACAGCGCCGCTGAGGACGATGAGGACCCGCGGGAGGTTTCGCCCGAAAAGCTTGGCGAGGAAGTCCGCTTCGATGGGACGCTGCGCCCGCGCAATTTCGCCGAGGTCGTAGGCCAGCGGGCGCTGATCGACAACCTGACCGTCTTCGTCAAAGCCGCCAAGGCGCGCAAGGAGCCGCTCGATCACGTGCTGTTCTGCGGCCCTCCGGGCCTGGGAAAGACATCGCTCGCCCACGTCATCGCCACCGAATTGGGCAGCCTGATCCACGTCACCAGCGGTCCTGCACTGGAGCGCAAGGGCGACCTTGCAGGCATCCTCACGAACCTCGGCGAAAACGACGTCCTCTTTATCGATGAGATTCACCGGATGAATCCCGCCATCGAGGAGAATCTGTATCCGGCGATGGAAAGCTTCACCTTTGACATCGTGATCGGCGACGGTGCTGGCGCCCGCGCCATCAAGCTGCCGCTGAAGCCGTTCACGCTGATCGGCGCGACTACCCGCACCGGTCTCTTGACCGGCCCCCTCCGCGACCGCTTTGGCATCGTCAATCGGCTCGATTTCTATCCGCCCAAGGATCTCGAGGAGATCGTTCGGCGGTCCTCCCGGAAGCTGGGCGTCTCACTCGACGACGGCGGCGCCCGCGAGATCGCGCGCCGGGCTCGCGGCACCCCGCGCATCGCCAACCGGCTGCTGCGGCGCCTGCGCGACTTCGCCGAAGTGGAGGGCGACGGCAGCATCACGCAGCAGGTCGCCGACCGCGCGCTGCAACGCCTGGAGGTGGACGCCGCAGGTCTCGACCCGATGGACCGGCGCATCCTCAGCACGCTGGTGGACAAGTTCGGCGGCGGGCCGGTGGGTCTCGACACCATCGCCACCGCGGTGGGCGAGCAATCTGACACGCTCGAGGATGTCTACGAGCCCTATCTACTGATGGAGGGCTATCTCTACCGGACCCCGCGCGGCCGCGTCGCCACTCCGCGCGCCTACCAGCACCTGGGCCGCAAGGTCCCCGCCGGCCTGCAGGGCGCGCTGCTCTAGCCGCAACTGCAGGGCGCGCTGTACAGCAACTGCAGGCGCGCTTGGCATCAACCTGCAGGGCACGCCGGATCCGCCGTCTGCGACGCGCGCTGCTGGAATCGCATCCGCTTCGAGCGCGGGACCACAGCTGGCCGCGAACTCGCATTGTGCATCTGCTTGCGCCATAACTCGCGCCGTGGACAGGCGCAGCTTCGCGCAGGATTTCTTTTTCGAGCTGATGCGCGACTCGCAGCGCGTGCGCGCCGTCTACCTCGCCGAGCGCGAGCGCTGGATCCGCACGCTCGCCGTCAGCGGCCGCGAGGAGATCCTCTTCGAGCTGGAGATGCTGTTGCGCGGGCTCGACCGCTTCTTCAACCTGCGCAGCCTCTTCGGCGAAAGGCAGCCGGCGCAGGACCGGGACTACCGCGAGGAGCTGAAGGCGGCGCGGGACGCAGTCCACCGCGCGGTCCAGCTTTCGCGCAAGCTCATCGTCCAGAAGCAGGAGCAGGTGCTGCTCTTCCGCAGCTTCGTCGAGGGCAGCCTCGCTGACGACCGCGCGCGCGCGCGGCTGGGCGCGGAGCTTCGCGAGCAGCGGACGCCCGAGGAAAGCCTCTTCCTGCTGCGCTCGGGGCTGGTCGCGCACCAAGGCATCCTCGACAACCTGCTGCGCCTCGACTCGGCCCCGCAGTCGCTCTTCCTCGATGTCGGTCGCGCCCTGCAACATGAGCTCTTTGTCTCGCGCTATTTCGGACCGCCGTCGGCCCTGGAGTTCCGCGCCGAGTACGACCGGGTCGGCTCGGTGCGGCTGCTCGAGGCGCTACGGGCGATGGCGGACGAGAAGAAGCGCAAGGCGTTCGCGCTGGCGCTGCTGGCCGCGTTTCGCACTCTGCGCAGCCTGCGCTATGTCCCGGCGCCGCCCAACGCGCACTCGCGGCGCGTGCTCATCATTCTCTCCCTCGTTCGCAGCGAGTTGGTCGCCCTCATGGGCTATCTGGAGAATGACCTCCCCCGGCTCTGCGCCACGGTCGAAGGCGTCGGCGAGGCGGCGGCAGCGGGTCGCGCGGCCGCGCTGCCCATCCGCGAGGTGTTGGAGCAGGTCGCTCCCATCCTCTCGATCCCGCTGACCGACCGCGCGCAATTGGACGACCAGCGGGACCGGCTGGTCCTTGCCACCAAGCAGGCGATCGGGTCGATCGCGTCGGCGCTCGACCCGGGGCTCGGGGTCGCACAGCTGTTCGAGGATCAGGGCGCGCGCGCCGAACAGTCGGAGCGGCTGCGACGCGATCTGTGGCTCTTCCGCGAGATGTGCGTCGAGACCGCGAACAAGCTCGAGCGCCCGGGCGAGGGACCTGAGGCCGCAGAGCCTCTGCGGCGTTTTACAACTGCATTTCGCGACATCGGCTACCAGCTGCTTCGCCATTCAGATCGCGAACTTTTCGACCGCTTTCTCGACCTGCTTGAAGGTTGGTCTGCCGGGCGCGGCGAAAGCGTCACCACCCGCATGCAGCGCCTCGGCGACGACTGCCGCCGCTTTGCGGTGATCCTCGAGCGTGCTCTGCAGATGGTTGGAAAACGTGCGGAGCTGCAGCGGCTCCCTGTCGATGAGCTGTCATACCGGGAAGCGCTTGCACGGGCCCTGCTAGGGGGGTAAGCAAGCGCACCTTCGCATCCGCTCTCACGAAACCGCGACACACCTGTCGCAGTTCTCTGGAATTGAACGGTCTTAGGGCTCGTTTCCATCATGCCGTCGGAGACAACTCGAGCTGTAAGTACTAGGTTTTCTGGCCTTCAGGGCCCTCGGGCACGGGGGTTGCTTTTAACTTGCGAACGTTCTCAGTGCCTTAGAACCCGCGCAGCAAAATCCCGGAGGGGAATTTTTTGAAGATGGATCTCCACCCTTTCCGCCAGAGGACGCTGAAGCAGCGAGCAACCCTGGACGGAATCGGCCTGCACTCCGGGGCGAAGGTTCGGCTCACGGTCGCGCCGGGACCGGCCGACAGCGGCATCGTCTTCATCCGCACCGACATTTCCCCGCGGGTCGAGATCGCGGCGCTCTCCGAGCACGTCGTCGACACGACCATGAACACCTCGCTCGGCAAGGAGCGCGTTCGCATCGGCACCGTCGAGCACTTGCTCGCCGCGCTCGCCGGCTGCAGCATCGACAATGCGCGTCTCGAGGTTGAAGGCCCGGAGGTGCCCATCCTCGACGGCAGCGCTGAGCCCTTCGTGGCGCTCGTCCAGGAGGCCGGCGTTCATGAGCAACGCGCCACGCGCCGCTACCTCATGGTGCGCAAGCCAGTGGTCGTTACCGACGGCGACAAGCAGGCCCGCCTCTCGCCCACGCGCGGCACTTTCTCGGTCAGCTACACCATCGACTTCCAGCACCCGCTGATCTCCGATCAGACTTACGCGCTCGAGCTTTCCAACCGCGCCTTCCAGCGTGAAATCGCGGGTGCCCGGACTTTCGGTTTCAAGCGCGACGTCGAGCGGCTGCACCTCGCTGGCCTCGCCCGCGGCGGCTCGCTGGACAACGCGGTCGTGGTCGACGACTTCAACATCCTGAACCCGGAAGGCCTCCGCTTTCCCGACGAGTTCGTGCGCCACAAGATCCTGGACGCGCTCGGCGACCTCTCGCTGATCGGTCTGCCCATCATCGGTCATCTGCACGCCGTGAAGTCCGGCCATGCGTTGAACCACCAGCTCGTGCGCAAGGTGCTGGCCGAGCGCGAGGCGTGGGAAGTCGTGCAGCCCCGCGCGGAGCACGAGCTCCACGCGCTGCAAGAGCGCCTGCTCCCCGTGCTCTCGATGGAAGAGCCCCAGGTCGCCTGAAGGCTGTGCACCCGTCGCGCCCGCAAGCTTCCAGCGCTAGTGAAACTGCAAAAGCTGGTGATGGCGACTCCCGCGGCGCGTAAATGCTTTGCCTGGGATGAGGAACCGGCGCACAAGTGGTCCTTGTCCTTACTCGTTGCCCCTGACGCCGCCGAGACTCCCGAGCAGCGGGTGCTGCTGCTCCAGGAGATCACGCAAGCCGCGGACGAAGCTCGCACGGTGCAGGATGCCCTCCGCGCCATACTCGCGCGCGTCTGCGAGCGAATGGGCTGGCAAGCCGGCCGGCTGCAATTCACCAGCGAGGCCGGCGACCTCGCGCAGCGCACGTTCTGGCATCTGGTCGACCCGGAGAAGCTGGTCAACTTCCGCTCGCTGGCCGAAGAGCGCCGCCAGCCCAACCAGACTGGCCTGCTGGCGCGCGTGGTCCGTGAAGGCAAGCCAACCTGGACCGTGTTGCCCGAAGGGCCGGAAGCAAATGCCACCGGTACGCGTGCCGTCTTCGCCTTCCCCATCCTCGCCGGCAAGCGTGTCTTCGCGGTGCTGGAGTTCTTCTCCGAGCATGCGCACGAGCCGCGCGCGGCTCTGCTCGACACCCTCGGCATCGTTTGCGCTGGCCTCGGTGGCATCCTCCAGCGCAAGCCGGCCGAGGACGAGCTGCGCAAATCGGAGCGCGACTACCGTGCGCTCTTCGAGAGCGCGCACGATGCCATCCTGATCGTCGACCCGGTCGAGGCAATCGTCCTCGATGCGAACCGCCGCTGCTCGGAGATCTACGGCTTCTCTCGCGACGAGCTGATCGGACTGCCCCTCGACCGAGTCTGGCGGAACCCGGATCGCGCGCGCCTGCTGCAGTCGGCGCGGGGCGAGGGCGGTGACTTCGAAGCGCAGCACCTGCGCAAGGACGGCCGCGTGCTGGCCGTGGACGTTGCCGCCGGACCGGTTGAGTTCCGTGGCCGTCCCGCGGTCTGGATGTCCAACCGCGATGTCACCGACCGCGCGCGAACGCTTGCGGCACTGCGCACCAGCGAAGAGCGCTATCGGCTCCTCTTCGACGCGAGCCCCCTGCCGATGTGGGTCTTTGATCTGGAGACGCTGGTCTTCCTCGCAGTCAACGAGGCCGCGGTCGCCCGCTACGGCTATTCGCGCGAGCAATTCATGCGCATGACCGTGGCGGAGATTGGCCCCACCGAAGGCTTCGACGGCTCGGTCACCGACCACGCCGCGCGCGAGGTCACAGGCGCTGCCAGCGTCTGGCGCCACAAGCGCGCGAGTGGTGACCTGATCGACGTCGAGATCACCTCGCACGAACTGGAATGGGGCGGAAAGCCTGCGCGGCTGGTGGTCGCGAACGACGTGACCGAGCGGCTGCGTGCCGAGCAGAAGCTGTGGCACGCGGCCTTCTACGACGGCCTCACCGGCCTGCCCAACCGCCAGCTTTTCATGGAGCGACTGGGCCAGGCGCTGGAGCGCACGCGGGGCCGCGACGCCGCCAGCTTCGCGGTGTTCTACCTCGATCTCGACCGCTTCAAGATCGTCAACGATTCGATGGGCCACCGCGCTGGAGACCAGCTGCTGGTGTCGATTGCGCGAAGGCTCGAACGTACCCGCCGCGCCGGTGACACCGTGGCGCGGCTGGGCGGCGACGAGTTCGCGGTGCTGGTCGAAGGGGTCGAAGATCCGCAGGCGGCGGGCCGCGTGGCCGAGCGCGTGCAACACGAGCTCTCGTCCCCGTTCGAGGTGAACGGGCAGGAGGTCTTTACCAGCGCCTCGATCGGCATCGCGCTCGGGGGCTCGCCGTCGAGGCGCCCAGAGGATTTGCTGCGCGACGCCGACACGGCGATGTACCGCGCGAAGGCGCTGGGCGTCGCGCGGCACGCGGTGTTCGACATCAGCATGCATGACCATGCGGTGGCGACGCTGCAGCTCGAGAACGACCTGCGCCGTGCCATCGATCGCAGTGAGCTGCGGGTGATGTACCAGCCCATCCTGAGGCTGTTTCCAGGCCGTGCGGCGCCCACCATCGTCGGCTTCGAAGCGCTGGTCCGCTGGCAGCACCCCAAGCGCGGGCTGGTGTCCCCGGCCGAGTTCATCCCGATGGCCGAAGAGACCGGCGTCATCGGCGCGGTCGGAAAGTGGGTGCTGGCGGAAGCGTGCGGGCAGATGCGTTCGCTGCAACAGCTCTTCCCGCGGACGCCACAGCTTTCCCTCAGCGTCAATCTGTCCGGCCGGCAGATCCTGCAGCCCGGTCTGGTCGAGCAGATCGCAGCGGTGCTGGAGAAAGCCCGGATGGATCCGCGCACGCTGCGGCTGGAGCTGACCGAGAGCGTGCTGGTCGAGAACGAGGCGGCGGCGCTGCGCTGCCTGCTGCGACTGCGTTCGCTGGGGCTGAAGCTCGCCATCGATGACTTTGGAACCGGCTACAGCTCGCTCAGCTACCTCCACCGCATGCCCATCGACGTGCTGAAGATCGACGCCTCGTTCGTGCGGACCATGGGCGTGGATGAGAAGAATCGGCGCATCGTCGAGACCGTCCTGCTGCTCGGCAAGAACCTGGGCGTCGAGGTGATCGCGGAAGGGGTCGAGACGCAGACGGAGGCGCAGACGCTGCAAGTGATGGGCTGCGAGCTGGTGCAGGGCTTCCTCTACTCGGAGCCGGTGGACATCGACGCTATGACCACGCTGCTGCGCGAGGAGGCCGCGGCGCTGCGCGCCCTCAAGGTCGTCTGATTCAGGAGGCCTCTCACTTGGGCAACAAACGCCGCAGGAGAAGCGTGGGGGTCGCCGCCCTCAGACATACGCGAAGCCCCTGACCGGTGTTGCGGGATGACGCGGGTCGCGAGGGGCGTCGCGAACTCGTTCGTCGACCCCACCACGGTCTCCCGGCGGCGTTCCTTGCAGAGAGAAGGCGCTGCTAACTGAGAGGCCTTGGAGCCAGGGCCATCACCTTGAATGCTCGTAATCACTCGCCGCGAATGAGCGCGGCGAGCTGGGTGGTGGAGAGCTTGCCGGCGGCGTCGGCGCCCGAGAGGAACGAGTCGACAAGTTCGCGCTTCTCGCGGTGCAGCGAGAGGATCTGCTCCTCGATGGTGCCCTGCGCGATGAGCCGGTAGACGGTCACCGGCTTGTCCTGGCCAATGCGGTGGGCGCGATCCGAGGCCTGGTCTTCCACCGCGGGGTTCCACCAGGGGTCAAGGTGCACCACGTAGTCCGCCGCCGTCAGCGTCAGGCCGGTGCCGCCCGCCTTCAGCGAGATGAGGAAGAGTTCGCCGCCTTCGCCCTTCTGGAAGGATTCGACCCGGCGCTGCCGCTCTGCCAGCGGCACCTGGCCGTCGAGGTACGAGAAGGCGATCCCTTCGGTGCGCAACGCCTCCGCGACCAGCGCTAGATGAGAGGTGAACTGCGAAAAGACGAGGGCGCGGTGTCCAGAGGCGATCAGCTCGCGCGACAATTCCAGAAGCCGCGAAAGCTTGGAAGCGGGGCCGTCCCAGCCCACCTCCACCAGGCGCGGATGACAGGCCCCGAGACGCAGCCGCGTCAGCGCCGCCAGCACCTGGAACCGCTGGTCGTTGCCGGTCACCTCGCCCAGGTTGGCGACCGCCGCCAGACGGAGATCCTGGTAGAGCGACTTCTCGGCGTCCGAGAGCGGGACCACGACGTCGATGTTGGTCCGCGGCGGCAGCTCGGGCGCCACCTGCGCCTTGGTCCGGCGCAGGATGAACGGCTTCGCCAGAGCCGCGAGCGCGCGGACCGCTTCGCCTTCCGCGCCGCCGAAGCGCCGGCGGAACGATTCCTCGCTGCCGAGCAGCGACGGCAGCACCGCGCGAAAGAGGCTCCACAGCTCGCCGAGATGGTTCTCGACCGGAGTGCCCGACAGCGCCAGCACGAATTCGCCCTGGAGCCCATGCGCCGCGCGCGCCCGCTTGGTGGCGGCGTTCTTGATGGCGTGCGCCTCATCGAGCACGACGGTCGCGAACCGTGCCTCCGCGAAGAGTTCGCTTTCGCGGGTGAGGAGGCCCCAGCTCACCACCACCACGTCTGCGGCCTGCAAGCCGCCCAGAGCGCGGTCGCCCTCGTGGAACAAGTGCATGCGCAGCGATGGCGCGAAGCGGGCGGCCTCGGCGCGCCAGGTGTGCAGCACCGAGGCCGGCGCGACCACCAGCGCAGGTCCGAGCGGCGCGCGCGCGAGGAGCAGCGTCAGCGCCTCCAGGGTCTTGCCGAGGCCCATGTCGTCGGCAAGGACTGCGCCCGCGCCCCAGTGAGCCAGTCGCGAGAGCCAGCGAAATCCCTCGACCTGGTAATCGCGCAGAGTGGCGGTGAGTCCCGCGGGGAGCTCGATGTGCAGCGCCTCTGCTCCCGCCATTTTCTCGGACATGCGCCGCCAGCCCTCGGCCGCGGCCAGCTCCAGGACTTGTGGCACCAGCGCTTCAATGAGCGGCACCGTGCCCAGGGTCAGCGTCGGCGACGCTTCGCCTTCGCTCAGGTGGGCAAGCGGCGCGAGCTTCTCGAGCAGGTGGTCCGAGAGCTGCGCATAGTCGCCCTCGCCGAGCTTCACCCAGCGCCGGCGCAGGCGGGCGGCCTCCAGCAGCGCGGCGAGCGCCACCCGCCGGTCGTCCACCTCCACCTCGCCTTCGAGCCCGAACCAGTCGCGCTTTTTGCTCACCGACAGCCGCAGCCGGTCGAGCTTCGCCTCGGAGGTGAAGCGCGGCTTCGGCACTTTCCATTCCACCGGCAGCCCCGACTGGGCGATGCGTCGCAGGGTCTCGACATGCCGATCGGTCCGGTCGAGATGCCAGGTGTAAGGCTCGGCAGCCGCCGTCGGATCGAGCCCGAGCAGCCCGGCGGCAGCGGTGGCCGCCGCAAGCTCCTGCTCGAAGTCGCGTCGCGCGAAGGTGCGCTTGTGGCCTTCGAGTCCCACTGACATGGGCACGCCCTGCCCGGGCAAGAAAAGCGGTCCGTGCGGCAGCGGCTCGATGCGCAGCGCAAGCAAGAGGCCCTCGCCCCGAGCCTCGACCCGCAGCGTCGGCCGGCTGGCGGTGGGGCGCTCCTCGCCGCGCAGCTCTTCGGGTAGCTCGACCGGCAGCGCTGCCTCCAGCCTGGGCAGAACGGCGGCCAGCGCGGGCAGGGCCTCGCGGGGAAAGTCGGGCCCGTGGTCGCGCAGCGTGATCAGGAAGCGCAGCGCCGGGTCGGGGACTTTCACCAGCAGGATGTGCCCGCCTTCCAGCTGCGGAAGAACCATGCCGCCCGTGCACGGGAAGCCTTCGCGCGGCACATTCGAAAGCTCGGTCAGGCCTGCGAAAACGCGAAACCGCAGGCCGTCCGCGGTCTCTTCCGCCACCACCCGCGCCGACGCAACCTCGACGGGCAGTGGGCCCTCCTGGCGCCACCGGACGTCGGGATGTCCCGCGAGCTGCAGGAGAGCGTCGCCGAAAAAACTGCTCTCACGGGTCGCGTACGGCGCCTCGGCCTCGGCAAGCATGAACAGCTCGGCCAGGCGACGGTCGTGTCCGTCGAGGCGCCGGATGGACTCTGAAAGGCGCGAGAGGAGCCGGCCGCTCCTGCCTTTGCCGCGCTTGCCGATAGCGTGAAGGCGAATGTCCACGCCGCGATCGCTGAAGGTGAAGGAGAGCGCGCCCGGCTGATCGCGCGAAGGTGGCGGCGCGTCTTCCTTGGCCAGATATTCTTCGATGGCGCGCTTCCACCGCGGCTGCATCGAGGTCACGATCAGTCTGGCAAGCGGCGCATCGGGCCGAGCTGTCTCGTCGAGCAGGACGTCGAGCGAAATGGCGCGGTGGATGCACTGGGGCCGGCCGCAGTCGCAGGAGAGCTGCTCGGGACCCCGCCAGGTCGCAAGCGGCGGAAACGCGACGGTCGCGGGCTGGTGGGCGCCGCGCAAACGCAGCTGGGAGCGCAGCCGCTCCGCCTTGAAAGCGAAGTGCAGCCGCAGATCGAGCAGGCGCTCCGGCCAGATCTGGATGGTGGACTGCCGCGTGAGAGCGGCAGCGCGGCGGACCGCGTCCAGCGCTTCGTTTCCGGAGGCCTGGACGCTGTCCACGAGTGGTGCTTCAGCCAAGCCCTGCGCGCGCCTTTGCTCAAGGTCGGCCTTGAAGTTGCGCACCGCCTTGGTGGCTAGCTCAACCTCGTTCCGATGCCAGCCTCCGCCGCGTGCCACCTGTCCGAGCGGCGTGTCGCTGACGTAGGCGTTCTCGGGGAGCAGGGCCGCGACCGGCCAGTCCGCGAGGTCGGGAATGCCGGTGGCCTCCAGCAGCTCGCTCAAGGTAGGCGCGGCGCGGACCGAACTGGCGGGGCGATGCGCGTTCGCGGCCAGCCAGCGCTCGAAGGCGCGCCGGAGCTGCACTCCCCGGGCGTCCAGGGAGCCGTGCGGTTCAGGGCTGCTCAGAAACTCCCCCACCGTGAGCTGTCCGGCGCGCCCGATGCCGGCCAGCCGTTCTCGCAGGTCGTTTGAGAGCATCAGCTCGCCGGCCACCGCATCCAGCGAGCGCTTCAGCGCGGGCGCGTCCGGAGCCCGCCGCGCCAGATCTGCGAGGCCGTTCGAGGCGGGGTCTTCCGAGTCGAACCAGCTTGGCATGCGCGAGGTCTAACACCTCCGCCTGACATCCCGCTGCGCGCCGACGATGGAGATTGGCGGAATCACGCTCACGCGCGCGCGTGGTCGTCAGCGCAACATCAGATCTTGGGCCGCGAGTTGGAGAGGCCTGCCTTGCGGTGTTCCTTCAGCAGGCAGAGGTCCATCACGGCGAGCAAACCGGCCTCGCGCGCCCGCAGCACAGCCGCCTCGTCGATGACCCCCTCCTGGAGCCAGACGCAGCGCGCCTTCACCGCGATGGCTTCGTGCACGTGGGCGCCGGCAAACTGCGACGCCCGGAAGATGTCGACGATGTCGATAGGGAAGGGGATATCGGCAAGCCGCGCGAACGCACGCTCGCCCAACAGCTCTCCGCCTCCCGGCCGCACCGGCACGATGCGGTAGCCGTTATCCTGGAGATAGAGCGCCACGCTGTAGGAGGGACGGTCGGGGTCGGGCGAGAGGCCCACCACGGCGATGGTCCTTGCGCTGCCCAGGAAGATGCGGAACTCATCGCGGGTCGGATTCCCGAAGGCCAAAGTTGATCCCCGATTGGGTTGACGCAGGGGCTTGCGCAACCTATAGGGTGCGCCGTCCCTACCTGCGGAGATTGTCATGAAGAGCCGTACTTTGCACGCCCTCGCCTTGTCCGTCGCCCTCGCCGCCTGCAAGACGGGCTCCGGCTCTCCCTCGGGCAAGGGAGGCGCCTCGACCGGCGTGTCGATCGATCCGGCCAGCAAGGTGGCCGAAGTCGATGGCAAGCCCATCACCTACGCAGAAGTGCAGACCGACAAGGAGACTGGCCCCAAGCTGCGCCAGGCAGAATCCAAGGTGCTCACCGAACTGTATGAAGCGCGCAAGGGGCTGGTCGACGAGATGATCAGCCGCCGCCTGCTGGAGAACGAGGCCAAGGCCAAAGGCAAGTCGCTGGACGACTGGTTCAAGCAGGACTTCGCCAACTCAGTTGCCGAACCGGGCGAGGCAGAAGTGAAGGCTTTCTACGAGGAGCACAAGGGCCAGATTCCGCCGGGACAGTCTTACGAAGAGCTCAAGCCGCGCCTCACCCAGGCAGTCAAGCAGCAGAAGATGCGCGGCAACATGACCACCATGCTGGAAGAGCTGAAGAAGAAGCACAACGTCACCGTCGCACTCGTGGCGCCCGACTTGCCCCGCGTGGACGTCGAGGCCAAGGGCCCGGCACGCGGCCCTGCAGGGGCCAAGGTCACCATCGTCGAATTCTCCGACTTTCAATGTCCCTTCTGCGGCCGCGAGGCGCCGGTGATCGAGAAGCTGATGAAGGAATACGACGGCAAGGTGAAGCTCGTCTTCCGCCAGTTCCCGCTCGACTTCCATCCATTCGCCGAGAAGGCAGCGGAAGCGGGCATGTGCGCCGCCGACCAGGACAAGTTCTGGCTGCTGCATGACAAGATGTTCAGCAACCAGGCAAAGCTCGCGGTCGAGGATCTCAAGTCGTACGCGAAGGAGCTGGGCCTCGACTCGACGAAGTTCGAGAAGTGCCTGGACAGCGGAGAGAAGAAGGCCGCGGTCGCCGCCGACCAGAAGGCAGGCAGCGAGGCGGGCGTGAACGGCACGCCGGCGTTCTTCATCAACGGCGTCTTCATCAACGGCGCGCAGCCGTACGAGCAGCTGAAAGAAACGGTCGACCGCGAACTCAAGAGCAAGGGATAGCTCGATGCGCATGTCTCGGAGCTTCGTCCCGACCCTCAAGGAGGTGCCGGCGGACGCGACCGTGGCGTCCCACCAGCTCCTGGTGCGAGCGGGCTTCATTCGCCAGCTGGCGGCGGGCATCTACTCGGTCCTGCCGCTCGCGCAGCGATCGTTGTTGAAGATCACCGACGTCGTTCGCGAGGAGATGAATGCGATTGGCGGGCAGGAGTTTTATCTGCCCGCGCTCAACCCGCGCGAGGTCTGGGAAGAGTCGGGCCGCTGGTCGGTGATGGGCGAGAACATGTTCCGCCTCAAGGACCGCAAAGGCGCTGACCTCTGTCTCGCCATGACTCACGAGGAAGTCTTCACGGTGCTGGCGCGCGCCGAGCTGCGCTCCTATCGGCAGCTGCCCCAGACCTGGTACCAGATCCAGACCAAGTTCCGCGACGAGCCGCGCCCCAAGAGCGGCCTGCTCCGCGTGCGTCAGTTCACCATGAAGGACTCCTACTCCTTCGATAAGGACAACGCCGGGCTCGACACCGCTTTTGAAAGTCATCGGCAGGCCTATGCGAAAATCTTCGGGCGCTGCGGACTCAAGACCATCCAGGTCGACGCGCACTCGGGCGCCATGGGCGGCTCCGGCTCGACCGAGTTCATGGTGCCGACCGACGCGGGCGAGGACCTGATTGCCTCGTGCGAGAGCTGCGCCTATGCGGCCAATACCGAGAAGGCCGAATCGAAGGTCGAGACGCCCAATACCTATGCCGAGTCCGGGGGCACCGCTGCTTTGCAAAAGTTTGCTACACCGGGCGTGACGACTATCGAAGCATTATCGAAACCTCCGCACGGCGTGAAGGCCGATCAGCAGCTCAAGACGCTGATTTATATGGCCGACGAAAAGCCGGTCATTGCCATTGTTCGCGGCGACGACCAGCTCAATGAAGCGAAGCTGCAGACCGCTTCGGGCGCGCAGATCCTGCGGCCGGCGCACGCGGAGGAGATCCTCAAACTGCTGGGTGCGAAGCCAGGCTCGCTGGGAGGCGTCGGGCTGGGCGAGAAGAAGTTTCCTCTGTTCATCGATGCGCGGCTCGCAGGGCTGTCCGGGCTGGTCACCGGCGCCAACGAGGACGGCTTCCACCTGCAGCACGTCTCGGTGCCGCGCGACCTTGCCTATGCGGTGAGCAGAGACCTGCGCATGGTCAATGCCGGCGAGGGTTGCCCGAAGTGCGGCAAGCCGCTGGTGGTCGGCAAGGCGCTCGAGGTCGGCCACATCTTCAAGCTCGGCACGCGCTACTCCGAAACCATGGGCGCGCGCGTGCTGGACGAGGCGGGCCGCGAGCAGCCCATCGTGATGGGCAGCTACGGCATCGGGGTCGAGCGCATCCTCGCCGCTGCCATCGAGCTGCACCACGACCAGGACGGCTGCAAATGGCCGATGAGCATCGCGCCGTTCCACATCGCGCTCTTGCCGTTGCAGATGCAGGACGCGCTGGTTCGCGAGGCCGCCGAGAAGCTCTACCTGGAGCTGACCAAAGCTGGTGTCGAGGTGCTGCTCGACGACCGCGATGAGCGTGCCGGCGTGAAGTTCAAAGACGCTGACCTGATCGGCATTCCGGTGCGCATTGCGGTGGGCAAGAAGGGTCTCGCCGAGGGCAAGATCGAATGGAAGCTGCGCGGCAGCAAAGACTTCGAGCTGGTGACGCTCGCCGACGTGGTCGCCCGCGCGCAGCAGGCGGTGCGCGACGGCGGCGGCAAACTCGCGCGGGCGTGACTTGAGCATGGCGACGGGGCGCGAGCGCATCATCGCGGCGCTCGACGTCCCCGATCTGGCTGCGGCCGCGGCCCTGGCAAAGAAGCTCGCGGGGCACGTCGGGCTCTTCAAGATCGGCCTCGAACTTTTCGTCGCCCACGGCAAAGCGGCGCTGGACGCGGTCGCCCCGTACGGGTTGCCGATCTTCCTCGACCTCAAGCTCCATGACATCCCGCAGACAGTCGAGAGCGCGGCGCGCGGGGTGGGCAGGCTCGGGGTCGCCATGGTCACCGTCCACGCGAGCGGCGGCGCGGCCATGGTTCTGGCGGCGCGGCGCGGACTGCACGCGGGTGCCCTGGATGCGGGAAAGCCAGCGCCAGCGCTGCTCGCCGTTACGGTCTTGACCTCCTTGGGCGAAGACGAGCTTTCCTCCATCGGGCTGCAGGGCCCCGCCGGCGACGCGGTGCTGCGGCTGGCGCGGCTGGCGGTCGGTGCCGGGGCAGACGGACTCGTCTGTTCGCCCGCCGAGGTGGGCCGCCTGCGCCAGGCGCTGGGCCCCGCGCCCCTCCTGGTGGTCCCAGGCATCCGGCCGGCAGGTGCGGACAAGGGAGATCAGCGCCGGACCGGCACGCCCAGCGAGGCGATCGTTGATGGCGCGACATATCTCGTGATCGGTCGTCCACTTAGAGACAGCCCCGACCCCGCGGCGGCTGCGGACGCCATCGCCAGCGCGATCCCCGGAATCCTTTAATCCGGTTCATGCGTAGTCTGGATTCATGGACGCAAGAGTTTCCTGGGAAAGCGGCACGCACGAGCGCCGCGTCGAGGCGTTTTACTCGCGCGGCGCGGACGGTTTTGGCGACTGCCACGGGGGCTATCTCAACTTCGGCCTCTGGGAGCCCGGCTTCAGTTACCTGCAAGCTGCAGAGAACCTGGTCACCCGGCTGGGCCGTTGGGGCGAACTTGGGTCCGACTCGAATTTGCTCGATGTCGGCTGCGGGTTCGGCGCCCAGGACATCCTGCTCGCGCAGAAGTTCGCGCCGTCCCTGATCACTGGAATCGACGTGACTTATCCCCATGTGCTGGCCGGCCAGCGCCGCGCGCAAGAGGCAGGTCTGACCCTGTCGGTGCGCTTCCAGCACGGCAGCGCCACCGAGCTGAGCTTTCCCGACGCGAGCTTCTCGCACGTGCTTTCCATCGAGGGGGTGGTGCACTTCAATACGCGCGAGAAGTTCCTCCGTCAGGCGAGCCGCGTCTTGCAGCCCGGCGGGGTCTTGCTGCTCGCCGATTACGCTCTGGCGCGCGAGCCGCGCAAGCTCGTCGACCGCGCCTTCCTCAAGGCGGCCTGCAAGGGCTGGCAGGTGCCCGACGAAAACATCGACACCATCGAAAGCTATCGAAACAAGGTGCTGCGATCGGGCTTTGCCGAGGTCGAGATCGAGCAGGTCGGTGGCCGCACCATCCCGCAGTACTGGGACGAGCAGAAGAGCCGCGCGCACCGGAAAGCGATGATGAAGATCCGCGGCATGGTGGGCGCGGCGGGAGGGCTCGCCATCGACTGGTTTGCGTACCAGGCGTGGAAGCGCGGGCAGCTTGATTACGTGCTGGTTCGCGCGGTCAAGAAGTAGCGCGCTGATTGGCTTCTAGCCCGGCTAGCGGCGGTCGCGGTATTTCAGGTCCAGCCGCGCGCGCTCCGCGTCCAGCGAGACCGGCAGCGTCCGGGCGCGGTTCAGGAGGCCGGAGACGATCTTCCGGGCGGCATCGTCGGGACCGGTCGCATCGACGCGGCCCTTCAGCTTGCCAAGCTGCACGTCCCAGCTGACGCCGTGCTCGCCCGCCCAGCGCTGCAATTCCGAGAGCGCGAACTGCGCGTCGGCGGCGGCCGCCAGCGCGTCGTCCTCGGGATTCACTTCGCGGAAGTGGCCCGGGTCGGTTTCGTATTCGACCAGGAAGAGGCGCACCTCGCCGAAGAGGTATTTCGCCGTGCCGTCGCCAATCGGCCCGTCGCTGCCGTGCATATGCAGTGATTCATTCCAGGACGGCCGGCGGCGCGCATCGCCCACGGCTTCGGCGGCGATCTGCTTCGCGGCGGCGTCGTCAACGGGCGCGCGGCTGCGATACGCGAGCGCCTGTGGATCGGCGTGCAGCGCGGGGGGCCGCGAGGAGCAGGCGGCAAGGGAGAGCAGGAGGAGCAACCAGCGCACGCAGGTGACTTAGCACAGCGTCCGGCGCAAGCAGCGTTAAGGCGACGTGAAGCGCTCACCGTCCTGGGCGCGGGGTCATCCGCGAGAGCGGACCCGTGAAGGTGAAGACATAGCTGCCGTCGCCCTGCCGCGCATTCGAGATCAGCCCGAGAGCGCCTTTGATCAAAGCATTCTCATTGAGCCACTTGTCTCCCAGATGGAAGCGCACGTGCAGGTCTGCTTGCGAGAGCGATAGCAGGGGCCGCAAGTGCACGTTGCCATCGACGTCGGCATCGACGTCGCCGCCGCGCGCGCTGCACTTGTCCACTTTGGCCACGCCCTTATCGATGGTAATGGCTCCCTCGATATCGCCGAGCGCAACCGGGGGCAGCGTGAAGCCCTGTACATTGCCGGTGGTCAGCCCCGCCCCTTTGATGGACAGGCTGACCGCGCCGTTCGCCACGTCCAGCGGCTCGAGCGCGGGCAGATCGACCTTGAAATGCAGCTTACCGGCGAGGTCGAGGCCGGCCAGTTCCTTCAACGGCAGCGCGTGCAGATCGAGGTCCGTGGCCGTCATCCGCAAGGATGCGAGAGTCTGCGCCTTCGACAGCGCCGCGTGCCCGCTCGCGGTCCCGCCGTAGCCGTGGGCCGCGAAGGAGAACGAGGTCCTCCGCACGAGCAGCGCGAGCAGGTCTGGCTTGAGGTCGACGCGGTCCAGCTTGATCTCGGGCAGGGCATCGCTGCCCGGCATCGGCGCCATCCGCAGGCGAACATCGCGCGCCCGCAGCCCGAACAGGCCCGTGGGCCCGAGCGTGCCCAGGGTGAGGTCGGTGCCGGCACTGCGCGCCTCCACCTCGAGGCGGCGCGCGAGCGAATCGAACGGAAAGGTCAGCGGTAAAAGCAGAAGGAAGGAAAGCAGGAACAGCGCAGGCAGCGCAAAGCGCCGCAGCAGCGGATGGCGCGCAATGATGTCCAGAAGTTTGGCCATCTCAGGTCGCCTGCCACGCACTGACCACAATGTTGACATCGAGCACATCTTTGTTATCGAACGTCTTGCGGATACGCAGGCGCCGCACCCGCACCACGCCGGGGCTGCGCTCGATGGACTGGACCAGCTTCAACACCTTCTCGAGCGGTACCTTGCCCAGGTTCACTTCAACCGAAGACTCCTGCGGCTTGCCACTCTTGCCGGCGACCACCACGCCGCGGTCCGCCATGCCGGCAACATCGACGCCCTCCTGCTTCGCCATGCCGTCCACGAACGCCATCAGCGTGGGCGGGCTCTGCCGCAGCCGCGCTTCCAGCATCTGCCGCTCCTGCTCCTGCGCATTGTAGCCGGCGGACAGCCGCGACACCTTCTCGAAGTCCTGCCGCTTCTCGTCGAGCGCGCCTTCGGCCTTGCGCACCGCACTGGCGAAGCTCGCATACACAATCAATACGATAAAGAGGGCGACGCCCCCACCGGCGAGCGAGATCAAACGCTTCTCGCGTGGCGACGCCGCCGAGAGGTATTCCTGCAAATCAGTCAGCAATCCACGCAGCTTTTCCATCAAGCCCCCCCGCCCAGCTCGCCCGAGCAGATATAAGCAAAGTCGAGGGAGAAATTGATCTTGCTCCCTTGCGCCTGCTTCTCGCTGCGCGGCTGCTTGATATCGCCAAAGCACTTGTCCTTCTTCAGCGCGGAGGTGACCTCGTCCACCTTGCTGAAGCTCTCGGCCACGCCTTTGATTCGAATGGCGGTGGTGCTGATATCGATATCATCGAGAATCGGCAGCGACTCCTCCGGCAGGTGTGCGGCCAGCTCGGCGAGTACGTCCGCCGCCGAGACGCGCGGAATGCCGGCAGCCTTTGATTTGCCGCCCGACAAGGCTCCCAGGGCCTGGCGATAGTCGGTCATACAAGTGCCGAGGATGCGCTTGGTGGCGGTGCAGAGCGCGGCGTCATAGTCGGTGGCCTGGCGCCGCAGTGAGCCGACGTGTGCCGTGCCCAGCCCGAAGGCGAGCAGGAGCAGCACCGCTGCCGCCACCGCCAGCCGTCCCAGCTGCCCTTTGACCTGGGACAGGTCCTTGGTGAAAGCGAATTCGCCTTTGCGGAAATTAATATGGCCGCGCGGCTGCTGCGCCCGCAGCGCGAGACCCAGCGCCAGCGCGTCGCCGGGCGCGCCGTTCTGCAAGGCAATGGTCTCGATGGGAAGCTGCAGCTCCGCGCCCAGCCGAAGGGCCGCGTCGGGCAAGCCGGCAATGGCGCCGGCGAGCAGCAGCTTTGACGGCGTAAGTCCACGCCGCGAGCGCAAGGTGATTTTCAAATCGCGCGCCAGGACAGTGAGCAATCGCTCGCGCGCGGCGGGATCGTTTTCCCAGAGCGTCGGGCTCGAGGTTGCGAGGGCGCGGGCAATCACCGCCTTGCCCTTCTCCAGGAGCGCGAGGTCGGCGCGGCCCGGGCCGGCGTCGAGCAGCGCAATCGGCTCATCGTCCGCCGAGGGGGTGCCGCCCTGGCCCAGGAGCTGCTGCCGCTCGGCGAGCGCCGACAGCGCCAGTGGCGCGAAGGTGACTACGCGTGGGTCGATCCCCGCGGCGGCGAGCGTCTGCAGCAGCTCCTTCAACATCGTCTTGCGCACGATGCCGACCAGCACCTCGGTGCGCCCGGGCGTCTGCGAGAGCACGGCGTGGTCCCAGACGACGTCGCCCAAGTCGAAAGGAATGGCACCCTCCACCTCGGCGGGGAGCACCTGCTCAATGCGGCGCGAGTCGCTGAAGGGCAGGGTGACCAGGTGACTCGCCACCTGCGCGCCGGGCATCGCCACTGCGATGGTGTCGTCCGCGCTCAAGGGCGGCGTAAGCTCCAGCGCGGCGAGAGCTGCTTTCAGCCGCTCGGCCTGCGACGCGCCCGGGGGCATGGCCACCGAGCGCGTCTCCTTGACTTCAAAGCCGCGAAAGCTGCTTGAAAGCGCGACCAGCCCCACGCGATCCGAGGCGATGTCGAGTCCCACGATCCGGTGCATTACTCTTCCTTCCAATAAAGCAGCTTGCCGAGCAGGTCGTCATACCGGATGACGGCGGTCACCGTCTTCTCCACCCGGCCCACCTTTCCGGTAGCGGTGATGCGGAACGTGTCGCTGGTGGAGCCGAACATGCTGCCCGGGTCGCCATTGATCTTGGGGTCGATTCGCGGATTGAGCTGGATGCCATTGGCCTGCAGCACCGAGACGAAGTCCTGCGCCGACATGCCAAAGAAGGAGAACATCTTGCGGAGCTGGATCTCCTGCAGGATGGTCTGCAGCAAGCGCGGGTCGCGCAGGGACGGGTCGTTGGGATTCTTCGCCGCCGTCAGGATATTGGTAATCATCTGCATGGGATCATTGGTGTTGATGTTCAAGTGCGAGTTCACGTCCGGCCAGATGGTGAGTCTGTCGCCAAAGGCCGCCATGAACCGGTCATTGACACCGCGGACCATATAGAGTTCGTCCAGGCTGTCGAAGTTGGCGTTCTTCGCCTTATAGCGCGGCGTATAGCGGTCATAAGCCGAATTCTCGTCGCTGAAGGCATTCACGAAGGGGTTGGAAGTATTGGTCGGATCGAGTCCAGAGGCGGTCTCGTCGATGTCGATCCAGTCTTTCATCGCCAGGATCACGTCGTCGCGCCGGACGCGGTCGTGGTTGGCGTCCTCGTCGTCAAAGATGAAGTCGTACTTCGGGTCGGCCATCATTGCCCGCAGCTGAATCAAGCTGGAGAGGGGACTCCCGGTCAGCCCGTTGAGGCCGACCACATTGATGCGGCTGTTCTCGTCGACGACTTTGGCGTGGTAGCTGCCGTCGAAGGCGCCAAAGGAATGCTCGACCACGGGCGCGCCTCCGGGTGGCGGCGGCGCGGGTGCTTCCTTCTCCGTCGCGGCCGCGCTGTCGGCGCCTGGAATCGAGGTGGCGCCGGTGAGCACGGCGCCCATGGCGTTCGAGTCGATGGGCAGGATCTCCCAGAGGCGGATACCCAGGCTGGCCGCGCCCGCCCCGCCGGCTCCCGACGACATGCCGCCGGGCGATGGCAAGGGCTTCGGCGTTATCGCCGGCGAACCGCCATTTCCTCCGAGCGCCGTCTGGAGGCCAGCCGTGAGCTGCCCGCCGAGGCCGTCGACCTGCTTCTGGAAGTGGAGCAGCAGGCGCGAAAGGTTCACCGCCGACCGCGCCAGGTAATAGGCCCGCATCTCGTCGCGCGCGGTCTCGGCCAGCCGCAGCGACACCCGCGTGGAGTAGCTGAAGTCCACGCCAATGCTGGTGAGGATGGCGATGGTGGTCAGAACGAGAATCAATGCCACGCCGCGATTGGAGCGGATGCCGGTGCTGCGCGCGAACTTCGGGGATACTTTGCGCATATCAAAAGTCCAGCGGTGCGCCGAGAAAGATCTTCGCCTGCGTCGAGTACTTCTTGTCTTTGCCCTGCTCGTCCTTGATGGTCAGCGAGATCCTGACGCGCGGCGGAAGCAGCACGCCGCCCGAGCGCGTGGGCGAGGCCGAGTCCCACTCGTCGCGCCACTCACGGTCTTTCGGGTCCCACGCCTGCACTGAAAAGTGCAGCACGTCGTCGGCGAGCACCGCCTTCTCGCCCCCGCGCGTGGGCTCCTCATCAATCACTCCTTTGACGCGGCGGAAGACGCTCTCCAGGCCCGTCTCGGCGTCATGCTCCAGGTGATATTCAAAGACCGCCTGATCCGACTCTTTGGCATCGACCTGCAGCCGCTCGTGCGCGAAGGAGGTGAAGCTCACGTCGGCCTCGCCGCGACCGTCCTTGAGCTTGAAGAAAGTGGGCCGCTCGCGGAAGCGTTTGCGGTCGAAGTGCTCGGAGAGGAAGGCCATCGAGATCTCGCGCGACATGCGGGTCAGCGCGCCGCGCACAGCCTGGTCGCGGTCTTCGGCGTGCTCGATGCGCGACTTGAGATCATAGGCACCTTCGAAGGCTTTATAAGTAGCGGCGCCAATCATCCCCATCACCGCGACGGCGATCATCACCTCAATCAAGGTAAAGCCACGCTTCATTGCGAATCCGGATCGCTGCTGGTTGGTTTCGGTCCCGGCGGCTGTTGACCAGGGACCTGGCCCGGCGACTGCCCCGGAAGCTGCGGCCCCCCGCCCGGCACCTGCGGCGGACCTGTCACGGTCTGCCCGGCCTTGCCCACCGACTCGGGGAGAATCACGATCTGCTGCGAGGCCGTGATGCTGCGCGCCTGCTTTCCGTCCTGCCAGCTCACCGTCAGCCGGACCTCGCGCACGCTCTTCTTCAATGTCTCGATGAAGGTCTTCGCCTGTCCCTGCAGGATGCCCCCGAGCGGGCCGTTCATCATCGCCGCCGCGCCACCGCCCAGCGGGCCGCCGGCGCCCCCGCCGCCCAGCTGCGTCGCCAGCGCCGTGGCCGCGCCCGCGATACCAGCGTTGCCCGAGGACTTCGACCCGCCGCTCCCTCCAACCCCCAGCATTCCCAGCAATTGCGACGGGTCCAGCTGGATATCGGGCTTGATGATCTCGGCCTGCCAGCTGAAATCGGGAGAGCCGTCGTCTTCGAAGCTGCCATGCCTCTCGTCATTGAAGTCGTGAAACCCGTCCTTGTGCAGGTCGTCTTCGATATCGAGCATCTTGCTTCTGAGCAGCAGGGTCGCTTCCGTGGCTCGCCGGGCATAGGCATGCATCGCCACCGCCCCACCATTCAAGTCGCTGATGGCGACCAGGCCAATCGCAAGGATGGCGAGGCTGATCATCACCTCTAATAGTGTAAATCCCGCAGACCGCTTCATTGCCGCTGCTCCGGCGCATCGACGCGCTGGCCCACCACTTTGGCCCGGCCGGTGAGCGGCGCGACCAGGATCGAATAGACATCATCGGCCTGCGCCAGGTGAATGGACGCCGACTCGGTCAAGCCGCTGGACCAGAAATAGAGATAGGCCTTGCCGCTCGTATAGCGCTCGGGCTGGTGCTGCACCCAGACGTCGGTGATCTTCACCGAAGGGCCCAGCTCGGTCCGGGGGATCTCACCCGACGGCGTGAACGCGCTCTTCTGCGCGAGCGCCTGCTTCTCGCGCTCTTCGGCCGTCATTCCCTCGCGTCCGGTATCGGCGGCCAGATCTTCATCGCGGGTGGCGACGCGGGCGCCGTTCTGCGAGCGCTCGCCCTCGCGATCCAGGCGCACGTTGGTCTTGGCGCACTCCGACCAATAGGCATTGACGTCGAGGTCGAAGGTCAACCGGCAGGTGCGGCCGCCGATGGCGGCAGCGCCATAGAGCGCGCGGACGCCGCCGGCGAGCTGGCCGGTCTTCTGCCTCAACTGCGCGCGGGTGACGGTATTCATCGCGGGGATGGCGAGCGCCAGCATCAGGCCCGCGACCGCCAATGCAATCCCCACTTCAATGAGGGTCATACCCCGCGCCTTCGCCATTACTTGCCCTGCGCCGAGGGAGGCCCCTCTCCTCCGTGCGCGGTGATGTCGTCGCCGCCGCCCTGGGCCTTGTCCGGTCCATAGGAATAGACGTCATAGCCGTCGCCGCTCTTGACGTAGGCGTAGTCCTGGCCCCAAGGGTCCTTGTGCAGGTCCTTGACGAACTTGGGGACCAGCTGGGACAGGGACTCGGGCCATTGACCGGTCTCGACATGATAAAGATCGACGCTGTTCGAGATCTGCTTCAGATCGAGTCCGGCCGTCCGGATCTGGGCGTCTTTTAATGAGTTAAAGACGTTGATTCCAATCGCACCCGCAATCAGGCCGAGGATGACCAGCACCACCATGATCTCGATCAGCGTCATGCCCCGCGCGCGCCGAAGGGTTGCTTCCTTGATGAGTTTGTCTCGCAGCATGGCTGCCTCGCTTACTTCGGGATGAAGGTATTGAGTTGCATGATGGGCATCAGGATGGAGAAGACGATGAAGGCAACGCCGATACCCATGCCGACAATCATGATGGGCTCCAGCAGGCTGGTCATGGCGGTGATGCGCATCTCCACCTGGGAGTCGTAGCTGCGCGAGACGTTCTCGAGCATTTGCTCCAGCTGCCCGGACTTCTCGCCAATCGCAATCATATGATAGACGAGCGGCGGGAAATGACCGCTGCGCTTCAGTGGCGCGGCGATGCTTTCGCCCTCGCGGATGGCGTCGCGAGCGTCCTCGATGACACCCGCCAGGAGCGTATTGCTGACGATGTTCTTGACGATGTCCATGGCCGTCAGGAGCGGCACGCCCGACGCCAGCAGCGTGGACAGCGTCTTGGCGAATCGGGAAATGGCCAGCATTCGGATCAGTTCGCCAAAGACCGGCGCTTTCAATTGGGTGCGGTCCCACCAGGTACGGCCCTTGGGCGTCTTCACCCAGCTGCGGGCGCCGATGATCATCAAAGGCACGCCAATCAGGATGAGATACCAATAGTTCTGCGCGAAGGTGGAGACGATGATCAGTGAGCGGGTGGTCCACGGCAGCGCCACGTTCATGTCATCGAAGATCTTGGTGACCTTGGGAATGACGACGATGAACAGGATGGTCACGATGGCGATGCCGACGACGATCATGATCGCGGGATAAAGCATGGCGCCAATCAGCTTGTTCTTCAGCTGGGCCTGCGCCTCGGTGAGATCGGCGAGGCGAACCAGCACCACGTCCAGGGCGCCCGAGCTCTCGCCGGCGCGAATCATATTGACGTAAAGATTGGTGAATACTTTAGGGTGCTCGCCCAGCGCGTCGGCGAGCGACGAGCCCTCGTTCACTTTTTGTTTCACCACCCCAAGAATCTTCTTCAGCCGCGCCTGCTCCACCTGATCGACCAGCGCGGTCAAGGACTCGACCAGCGTGATGCCGGCGCCCAACAAGGTAGCGAGTTGGCGCGTACAGATGGCGAGGTCCTGCGCCGACACGCCGCCGAAGCCGAGCGCGGCGCCCACGTCCACCTCGCGCGCCATCCCCGACCTGGACGGGCCGTTGGCGATGGCGGCGGCATCGGCCGAGCGCGCCTCGGTGAGGAAGACGCCGTCCTTGCGCAAGATCAGGCGCAGCGTCTTGGAGCTCTCGGCGTCTCGCAGCCCGCGGACGTTCTTTCCTGCTTCGGTGAGGCCGCTGTATTCAAAGACCGGCATCAGGTCATATCTTCCTGCGTCACCGAGAGCACTTCGGCGATGCTGGTGACGCCGCGCAAAACCTTGCGCGCGCCATCGTCCATCAGGGTCTTCATTCCCTTGGCGACGGCCTGCTTCTTGATGGTGCCGCTGTCGACGTTCTTCAGGATCAATTGCCGGATATCGTCGTCCATCATCATCATTTCATAGATGCCGAGCCGGCCGCGGTAGCCGGTGTTGTTGCACTCATTGCAGCCGGTGGGGCGATAGAGCTTGCCGCCTGCACCCAGCAGCATCTTCTGATTGATACCGATCTCTTTCAGCTCCTCCGGAGCGGGTACATAGATCTCGCGGCACTCCTTGCAGAGCGTGCGCACCAGGCGCTGGGCCAGCACGCCCATCAGCGACGACGCCACCAGGAACGGCTCGACACCCATATCGACCAGGCGGGTGACCGCGCCAGCCGCGTCGTTGGTGTGGACGGTGGAAAAGACGAGGTGGCCGGTCAAGGACGCTTGAATGGCGATTTCGGCGGTCTCCAGATCGCGAATCTCGCCGACCATGATGACGTCGGGATCCTGGCGCAGGAAGCTGCGCAGGCCGTTCGCGAAGGTCAGCTCGATCTTCGGATTCACCGGCGTCTGCGAGATGCCCTCCAATTGATACTCGACCGGATCCTCGATGGTCATGATGTTGAGATCGGGCCGGTTGATCTTGCTCAGTGCCGCATAAAGCGTGGTGGTCTTTCCCGAGCCGGTGGGGCCGGTCACCAGACAGATGCCGTGCGACTTGTGAATGATTTGTTCCATCCGCGCCAGCTGGTCCGTATCCATGCCGATCTCGGCGAGGTCGAGGATGACCGCGCTCTTGTCGAGCAGACGCAGCACGCTGCGCTCGCCATAGACGGTGGGCGTGGTGGACAAGCGGATATCGATATCGCGGCCGGCCAGCTTGACGCGGATGCGGCCGTCCTGCGGCAGACGCTTCTCGGCGATGTTCAGGCCGCCCATGATCTTGATGCGCGAGACGATGGAGTTCTGGAAGCGCTTGGGAGGGCGAATCACTTCCTGCAACACGCCGTCCACACGGAAGCGCACGCAGATATCGCGCTCCTGCGGCTCGATGTGGATATCGCTCGCGCGCTCCTTGGCAGCGCGGAACAGCAGAGAGTTCACCAGCCGGATGATGGGCGCTTCGTCGGAGCTGTCGAGCAGGTCCTGCGGCTCTTCCAACTCGTGCGCGACGGTATCGAGGTCGCCTGCCTCCAGGTCATCGACCAGTTGCTCGGCTTCATTCTTGGCGCGGTCATAGACTGAGTTGATGCAGTCCATGATCGATTGCGTCGGCACCAGGATGGGATTGATCGAGGCATTCAACAGCAAGCGGACGTTGTCGATGGCGCCGGTGTCCAGCGGGTCGGCCAGTGCTACCCAGACGCTTGCGTCCGCGCCTTCTCCCTCGCGGCGCAGCGGCATCAGCCGGGCCTGCTTGGCAAAGTTGATGGGTACGAGCTTGATCAGCTCAGGCGAGATCTCGTCGCTGCCGACGCGCAATTGATAAGGCAACTCCAATTGAACGGCCAGCGCCTTCAACACCTGCTCCTCCGAACAGGCTTTGAGTGAAATCAATACCTCGCCCAACCGCGCGGCGCCGCGTTCGCCCTGCGCCGCCAGCGCCTCGGCCAGCTTGTCCGGAGTAATGACGCCCTGGGAGATGAGGATCTCCCCCAGCGGGCGGCCCGCGAGAGATCGCAGGGCCGCCTGGTGGGCGATCGGCAATTCAGAGAGCTGACTTGTGTTTGCAAAGTCCATCGTTACTCAACGCTTCCCGTTCGGTTTCGCTTCCGGCAATGGAGGCGTGGCATTGGGCGGCTGCTGCACGCCTGGGGCGGGCTCTTCCTTCGGGTCGGTCGGCAGCGGGGCTGGCGCCGGCTCGGGTGCCGGCCGGGTTTCAGGACTGTCCATCTGACTCGGCTGGTACTTCTGCTGTGGACCGATCACTCGCTCGCCTTTGCCACCGGCTCCGCCATTCTCGGCCTTGCTCAGCTCGTCCTCGATCCCCTTGTGCAGACGTGACCCGGGTCCCTGCTTCTTGTCGTAGTTGATGACTGTCTGGTAGCCGGTCTCGTCGCCATAAAAGCGACGGACGAACTCGGCGCGCTCGGCCATCTTGCGTTCAAAGATGCGCCGGTAATCGGATTGATCCCGGATGATGTACGGCGTGAGGAAGAGCAGCAGATTCGTGCGCGTCTTGGTGGTAATTTCGCTGCGGAAGAGCCAGCCCAGGACCGGCAGCGAGCCCAGCAGCGGGATCTTATTGACGCTCTTGATCACCCGCTCCTGGATGAGTCCACCCAAGACGACCGTTTCCTGATCCTTGGCGACGACCGTGGTCTTGGCGGTTCGCTTGGAAGTCGTGGGACCGAGCTGCGGGTCGTTGCTGGCGATCTCCTCTGTCTGCTCGTCCACCTCGAGGCGCACAAACTCGCCTTCATTGATCTGGGGCTTGATGCGCAGGCGCAGCTCGACGTTCTGCCGCTGGATAGGCGCGAAGAGCGAACCGAGTCCGCCGCCGAGACCGAGGCCCAGGCCGGCTCCGACTCCGCCAGCGGCGCCGCCGGCCGCGCCAGCCAGCCCGCCCAGCGAAGGCGAGAAGCCCGCCTTGAAAGGCACATTCTGGCCGACGGTGATTTCACCCTCGGTGTTGTCGGTCATGATGACGTGAGGGGTGCTGATGACGTTCACGTCGCTCGAACTTTGCATTGCATTGAGCAGTATGGCGAAGGAAGGCAGCGTGAAGCTGGTACCCGGAATGGTCAGCGGCGGCCCCTGCAGCCCTGCGAGAAAACCACTCTGGCCGAGCAGGCCACCCAAGCCTCCAATCGAGTTCAGCGAGCCAAATTCACTACCCAGGACCAGCGGGGCCGACCCGGCGTTGCCGCGGAAGTTGACGTTGTCGAAGACCGACCCGCCGTGCAGCGAGGTACCGATCGAAAGCTCGTTCTTGAGGTTGACCTCCATGATCACCGCTTCGACAAAGACCTGCCGGCGCCGGAGATCGAGCTGCTGCACGACTTTGACCAGGTTGCGGTAATCAGCCTGGCTGGCAATCACCACCAATGAATTGGTGTTCTTGTCAGCGGTGATCTTGACCTCACCGCTGAAGAGGTCGGCGCCCACCGGCCCGCCCGCGGCGCCCGTTCCGCCCGCCGGAGCCCCGCCCGCGCCCGCGCCCGGCCCACCTTTGCGCTTGCCCGAAGTTCCCTGCGCCAGGTTCTGCATGGTCGCGGCGACGTCTTCCGCCTTGGCATTCTCAAGGTAATAGACGTGCACGCCGCCTTCACCCGAGGGAACGTCCAGCTGCTTGATCAACTCACGCACGCGCTCGAATGACTTGCCGCCCGCGATGACGATGAGCTTGTTCGTGCGCTCCTCCGGAATGATCTTGCTGACCGAGACGGGGCCGCCCTGCTGGGCGCCTTGCGCTCCGCCCTGCGGCGGCTGGCCGGGAATGATGGGCTCGGCAACACCCAGCTGCCGCTGTCCGCCGCCGCCCTTCTGCTGCTGCGCCTGGAAGATCTCGGTGAGCTTCTGCGCCAGCTCCTGCGCGCCGGCGTATTGCACCGGGACGATATGAATCTCTTCCGCGCCGCCCGGCTGATCGAGCGTGTCGACCAGCCGCTCCAGACGCCTCATATTGAGTCCCAGATCGCTGACAATCAAAGTATCGGGCGGGAAGATCTGGAAGTCGGAATCGCGCGAGGTGAATTGATTGAGCGTATTCCGCATCTGGTCGGCTTCGACATATTTGAGCTTGAAGAGCTTGGTCACCATCTGCTCGGTGGCTGGCACCTCCTGGCCGGGCTCCAGGAAGGTAGGGATATTGGCGCGAGCCGATTGCTTCTTCTCAGAGAGCTTCCAGTAACGCCCAACCGGATAGACGGACCAGTTGTTCGCGTCCAGGGCGGCGACGAAGACATTCCAGACCTCGTCGGCCGGAATGGGCGAATTCGACAGGATGGTGATCTTTCCCGAGACCCGCTCGGGAAGGATGAAGTTGCGCTGGGTGAACTGGGAGACGAATTGAATAACCTCGGCGAGGTCGCGCTTGTCGAACGACATCACGACGGTTTTCGCTTTGTTGTGGATGTCCTTGTGATCGACCGCGCCGCTGTCGACGGGTTCGGTGCTGGGGCTGGTTCCGGCCGGTGCTCCTGCTGCCGGCGCGGCCGCGGCAGGCGGGACCTTGCCGCCCTTGAGCCGGGTCGCCGCGGCATTGGGGACGATCGAGTTCTGGTAGGGTGCAGAAGGCGGCGCCGCGGGCGGCTGCGCGACGGGCTTCAGCAGCAGCAAGGGTCTGCCAACGCGCCGCACCGGTTCGTCGGTCGAGCCGTCGTCGGGCGGCGTGTGCGCGCGCGGGCGGATCAAGGCACCTCGAATGGGAGGCGCAGGAGGGACTCGCGGCTGCACCGCCGGAGCCTGATCCGGCGCGTCGGCGTCGTCCTGCGCGAGGGCCGTCGTGGTGGTGAGCAGCGCTGCGAGGAGGCAGAGAGCAAAAGCGCGCATGGGCTCCTGGTGTTTCACTCGGGTATCATTCGATGGAATAGGACTTGCGGACGGTGTCGCCGCGCCGCTCGAGTTCGATCTCGATGCGAGTCGCGTCGCGCAGCTTCTGATAGATTTCCAGCGCCTTGTCGGGACTGTTCATCTCATAGCCGTTGATCTTGCGGATGACGTCGCCATTCTGGACGCCAATCTTCGAATAGAGCGAGTCGGGCACAATGGAAAAGAGCTTGAATCCATTGGCCACGCCGTTCTTGAACGACGGCACGATGCGCGCCTTGGTGGCGAGGTCCGACAGGTTGGTGAGTGCGTTGTTGATTTCAGCCTTGGCAATGACGTACTGGTTTTCGGAAAGCTGCTTGACGCCCTCTCCGCCACCCGGCGCCACCGGCCCTGGCATCGGGGTCATCCCCAGATTGGGCGCCGCCGCGGCATTGTTGTCGATGTATTCATTGCGTCCGTCGTTGTCGATGAGCACGCGCTCTTTCTCGACCAGATAGAGGCGCGCGCCCTGGTACCTGTCACCAATCGAATAGACCTGCGTCTCATTCACGTCGGGATTGGTGATTTGGCATAAGGAATAACGCGCCGGGTCCGCCATGGCGGTTCCGACCAGCGTGCCATGCAGCGACGAGCGGACCGGTGTCGCGCTCCAGCTGGCCTTCTGCTCGGGAGCTGCAGGGCCCGACTCCTGGCCCGCCGCGACCGGCTTCGGCAGCGGGACATCCAAAAGCTTTGCGAGCCGGTCCTGGTCCAGGTCTACGTGTTGCGCGTTGACACCTGCTTGCGGTGCCGCCGCCCCCGCTTGCTGAACCAGCGCGGGTTTGGGCGAGATGGCCTGCGCTGCGAGCGTATTGACGATGCGCGCGGCGAGGAAAGCCGCGATGATCGCGGCGACGGCCATCACCGCCCACGAGTACCGCTGCAGCGCCTGCTCCATGGAGTCCGCCATGAGCAAGGCTCATGCCACGCGCGTGCACACCGTCAGCCGCCTCGCAGGGCGTCCGAGCAGAGGCAGGGCGACAACGTGACAGGCGCCCGCGCTGCTGGCGCTGACAAATTGTCCAAGCCCGCGAACCGGAAGGCCAGGCAACTACTCCTTCTCGCGGTTCAGCTTTCGATAGATGGTGCGCACCGAAATCTTGAGCAGCTGCGCCGCGAGGTTCTTGTCCTCGTTGGCGTGCCGCAAAGTCTCGAGGATGACGCGCAGCTCGATTTCGTCGAGCGTGGTACCGAGCGGAACCGTGAGCGTGCGCCCTTCAATCAGTGCCTGCATGGCCTGCCCAGCGAGGCCGCCCGGCGCGCCCGCGCGCAGGTTCGGGCCGCCCGCGCGCACCTGCTCGGGCAGATCGGAGAGGTCGATCTCGGGATTCCTGGACAGCACCACCGCGCGCTCGATGGCGTTCTCCAACTCACGCACGTTGCCCGGCCACGTATAGGCCGCGAGCGCCTGCTGCGCCGCGGCCGTCAAGCCGCGCATCGGCTTGCCGTTCTTGGCGGCGAATCGCGCGACGAAGTGGTCGGCCAGGAGCGGGACATCGCCTTCTCGATCGCGCAGCGGAGGTAAGACGACTTGAATGACATTGAGTCGATAAAAGAGATCTTCGCGAAACTTTCCCTCGCGGACGCGGGCGGTCAGGTCCTGATTCGTCGCGGCCACCACGCGGCAATCCACCTTGATGGCGCCGGTGCCCCCGAGCCTTTCAATCTCGCCCTCTTGCAGGACCCGCAGCAGCTTGACCTGCATGGGCAGCGTCAGCTCGCCCACTTCGTCGAGGAAGAGGGTGCCGCCATTGGCCCGCTCGAAGCGGCCCTCCTTGCGCTGGACCGCGCCGGTGAAGGCGCCGCGCTCATAGCCAAACAATTCGCTCTCGAGAATGGTCTCGGGAATGGCCGCGCAATTGATTGGAACGAAGGGCGCCTGCGCCCGGCCCGAGTGGTCGTGCACCGCGCGGGCAAAGAGTTCCTTGCCGGTGCCGCTCTCGCCCAAGAGCAAGACCGTCGCGCTCGAAGGTGCCGCCTGCGCGATGAGGTCCAGCGTGCTGCGCAGCGCCGGACTCTGACCCACGATGCTGGTCGTGCCTCCGGCGAGGCGCGCGCGCAATTGCCGGTTCTCCTGCACCAGGCGCCGCTTCTCGAGCGCCTGGGCAACGGACTTGAGCACGGCATGCCGCTTCAGCGGCTTGGTCAGGAAATCATAGGCGCCGTCCTTCATTGCCGATACCGCGGCCTCGACCGTGCCATAAGCGGTCATCAAGACAGTCTCGGCCTCCGGGGCGACCGCCTTCACGGCGCGAAGAAGCTCCTGCCCGCTCATACCCGGCATCATCAAATCGGTCAGCACCACGTCGACCGGCTCATCGCGCAAGAGCGTGAGTGCGGTCTCGCCTTTGGCCGCAAGCAACACGCGATATCCCTCGCGCGTGAAGACGCGTTCGAGCGAGTCGAGATTGGCTTGCTCGTCGTCGACGACCAGAAGGGTACCGGGCATTGGAGGGCCGGGACTGTAAGCGGTTTTGGCTGGACAGCAAGCTCGCAGTGCGCGATTTCCCAAGGCTATGTACGACGCCATCGTCGTGGGCGGCGGTTTCTTCGGCTGCAGCCTCGCGCTGATGCTGGCGCGGGGAGGCGCCCGGGTGCGGCTTCTCGAGCGCTCATCAGACCTGCTCACGCGCGCTTCGCTCAACAACCAGGCGCGAGTTCACCATGGATATCATTACCCGCGCAGCGTCCTGACCGGCCTGCGGTCGCGGGTGAATTATCCGCGCTTCACCGAGGACTTTTCTGCGTGCATCGAAAGCGGCTTCCGTCATTACTATGCGGTAGCGGCGCGGCAATCGCACGTGACGGCGCGGCAGTTCGAAACTTTCTGCCGGCGAATCGAGTCGCCGCTGCAGCGCGCGCCGGTGGCGGTGCGGCGCTGGTTCAATCCGGCCCTGGTTGAACAGGTGTATGAGGTCGAGGAGGTTGCCTTCGACGCTCTAAAGCTGCGCGCCGCGCTGCAATCAAGGCTCCAGACCGCGAAGGTCGAAGTGTCGCTGTCAGCCGAAGTCTCGCGCGTGGTGACGGCCGGCGTCGAACTCGCTACCGGGGAACTGCTGCTTGCGCCCCGGGTCTTCAATTGCACCTATTCCGGTTTGAATCAGCTGCTGTCGCGCTCGGGTGCAGAGCCCATTGCCCTGCGTCACGAGCTGGCCGAACTCTGCATCGTCGAAGTGCCGCCAGAACTAAAGTCTGCCGGCGTGACGGTGATGTGCGGGCCTTTCTTTTCGCTGATGCCGTTTCCGTCCTTGCAGGCACACAGCTTGAGTCACGTCCGGTATACCCCGCACTGCGCCTGGGAAGACTCTGCCGCAGCCACGGGCGTAGCGGCCGCACCGCGGCCCTCGCGATTCGAGCATATGAGGATGGACGCATTGAGATACCTCCCGGCTTTGGGCCAGCTTCGGCATCTGCAATCGATCTGGGAGACGAAGACCGTGCTGCCGTCGAGCGAGCAGAACGATTCGCGGCCCATCCTGTTCCGGCCCAGCGCGGTCTTGCCGGGCCTCGTCTCGGTGATGGGCGGCAAGCTGGACAATGTCTACGACCTGCCTGCCGAACTGGAGCGCTTGTGATCCTGTCCGCCCTCTTCGTTTCGGTGGTGTGCCGGCTGCGCGACCAGGCGGCGCTGGTCGAGCCGTTGATTGCCGAGCTGTCGAGTGTCCTCGGCGATCACTACGAGAACTATGAGATCGTACTGGTGGACGACGGGTCCGTGGACGGGACTGCTGCGAAGATCAAAGAGCTGCTGTCGCGCTTCGAATGCGTCCGCCTGTTGCGGCTCTCGCGGAAGTTTGGGGTGGACGTCGCGCTGACCGCAGGGCTGGAGAGCGCGATTGGCGACTATGTCGTCACCTTGACGCCCGGGATGGACCCGCCGGCACTGATTCCCGAGATGATCGCGCTCGCGCAACGCGACAACGCGGCCGTCCATGGGCTGGCCGCCCGGCCCTCGCGGCCGCTCCTGCACCGCGTCGGTGCGCGCCTCTTTCATTGGGCCTGCGTGCGACTGCTCGATCTCCCGCTGCAACCCGGCGCCACCCACTTCCGCGTGCTCAGCCGGCAGGCGGTCAATGCCATCAGCGAGATCAAGGACAACTATCGATACCTGCGCGCGTTGACGCCCTATATCGGCTACGCGACGCGGACGTTTCCTTATCAGCCCTTGCCTTCGACGCCGAAGCCCGAGAGCCTGCTGGAGGCGGTCGATACCGCCATCGCGCTGGTGGTGAGCAACTCCTCGCGGCCGCTGCGATTCGTCAGCTGGCTGGCGGTTTTGGCGAGCGCGCTGAATATGGCCTATATCGGTTATGTGTTTCTGGTGAACGTCTTCAAGCACTCCGTCGCCGAAGGCTGGACCACGCTGTCGGTGCAGAACGCGGGAATGTTCTTCCTGCTCTTCCTCATCCTGGCGGTGGTGACCGAATACGTGGGCCGCATTTTGAACGAGACGCGCGAGCGGCCGCTCTATTACATCGCCGAGGAGGCGAACAGCTCAGTCCTGATCCCCGGGCGAGATCGCCGCAATGTGGTCACGGACTCGCAATGATCCCTTCGTTCACCGTGCGGGAGTTCGCGCCCCGGCGGACGCGCTATTGCATCATCATACCGGTGATCAACGAAGGCGAGCGCATCCGCCGCCAGCTCACGAGGATGACTTCAGGCCTCGCCGATCTCATCATATCCGACGGCGGCTCCACGGATGATTCACTCGATGATCTGCCCGCCCAGGTCCGCACCCTCCTGGTAAAGACCGGCCCGGGAAAGCTGGGCGCGCAGCTGCGGATGGGCTTCGCTTATGCGCTCGAGCAGGGATACGAAGGCCTGGTGCTGGTCGACGGCAACGACAAGGATGACGTCTCGGCCATCCCGCGCTTCATCGCGCTCCTGGAGCAGGGAATCGATTACGTGCAGGGCTCTCGCTATGCGCCGGGAGGGCAGGGCGTCAATACGCCGCTGCACCGCCACCTGGGCGTCAAGCTTCTGCATGCGCCGCTCATCTCCCTGGCGGCGCGGGTTCGATACACCGATACCACCAATGGCTTTCGCGCCTGCTCCGCGCGGCTGCTGAGCGACCCGCGCGTGGCGCCGTTGCGCGACGTCTTCATGGGATATGAGCTGCATTACTATCTGGCCATCCGCGCGGCGCGGCTGGGCTTCCGCGTAGCCGAGGTACCGGTGACCCGCAGCTACCCGGCTGCCGGTCCGGTGCCGTCCAAGCTCAGTCCAGTGCGCGGCAGCCTGACCGTCCTGCGCGCGCTGTTTGCCGCGGTCTCGGGGAGGCTGAATCCATGAAGGCCCTGATCGGCAACACCGGCTTTGTCGGCGGCGCGCTGCTCAGGCAGACTGCTTTTGACGCGGTCTATGCCTCGCGCAATATCGACTCCATTCGCGGCCAGCACTTCGACCTCATCGTCTGTGCCGGCGTCTCCGCCGAGAAATGGAAAGCGAACCAGGATCCGGCCGCCGACCGACTGGCGCTGGAGCGGCTGATCGATCCGCTGCGCGAGGTGTCTTGCCAGCGCTTCGTGCTCGTCTCCACCATCGATGTCTACCAGCGGCCGCTGCTGGTGGACGAGTCTTCCCCAGCCGACGCGACGCACCCCTATGGCCGTCACCGGCGCCTGCTCGAAGAGTTCGTCCAAACGCGGTTTCCGCAAAGCTTCGTACTGCGGCTGCCGGGGTTGTTCGAGCACGGGCTGAAGAAAAACGTCATCTTCGACCTGTTGCACGATCACCAGGTCGAGCGCATCCACCCTGACGGCGTCTATCAATACTATCCGCTTGCGTATCTCTGGACCGATATCCAGCGCTGGATACCGCTGCTGAACGTCGCCACCGAACCGATTGCGACGCGCGAGCTCTCGCTGCGCTGCTTTGGCCGCGAGCTGACGGAATATCCTGCGAGCCCGCCCGCGCGGTACGATGTCCGCACCCGGCACGCGCCTTCCGGATATCTCTACGACCGCACGACTGTCTTGCGCGAACTGCAGGAGTTTGTCGCGCGCGAGCGCGCGCTGTGACCGGACCGGGAGCGCGTGTGAGCGGACCGGGAGCGCGTCCGGCGAAGCTGGCGGTCTCCAGCATTGCCTGGAATCCCGCGGAAGAGGGCGCGGTCGCCGACCTGCTGGCCGCGCACGGCGTGCCTGGTGTCGAACTCGCCCCGACGAAGCTCTTTACCGGCAGCCCGCTCGACGCGACCACCGCGCAGCTGGCCGCGGTGCGCGATTTCTGGCAATCGCGCGGCATCGAGATCGTGGCGCTGCAGGCGCTGCTGTACGGCCGCCCCGAGCTGCGCGTCTTCGACTCTTCGCGGCCGGATACGCTTGAATACCTGAAAGGCATCATCCGGCTGGGCGGCGCGCTGGGCGCGCGAGCGCTGGTGTTCGGTGCGCCGAGGAATCGCGCACGCGGGGCGCTGCCCGCCGCGGACGCCTGGTCGATCGCAATCGAGTTTTTCCACCGGCTCGGCGAAGAAGCGCGGAGCGCGGGGACCTGTCTGTGTATCGAGCCCAATCCGATTCAATATGGCGCTGACTTCTGCACCGACTCTGTTCAGGCGCTGGCTCTGGTGCGCGCTGTCGCCTCGCCCGGCTTCGGGCTGCATCTGGACAGCGCCTGCGCGCTTCTCGCCGCGGAAGACTTTCCAGCGCGCATTGCCGCTTCGGCTCCCCTGCTGCGCCACCTGCACATCTCCGAGCCACAGCTTGCGCCGGTCGGACCGGGCGGCACCGCGGACCTGCACGCAATCGGTCTTGCCTTGCGGGGGATCGACTACCAGCACTCCGTCTCGATTGAGATGGTGGCCGCGCCGGAGGGCGGGAATGTCGCGCGCGTCCAGACGGCGCTTTCCTACGTCCTTGAAAGGATTTGAATTGATGAAACCAATCGAGGCAAAGAGCGCCCCGGCGCAAACCGGCAGCAACTATCCCGAACCGTTCCGCGCTTAGCGTCCAGGGCCGCGAGAGGCGCAGGCTTGGCGACCTTTTCGGTTTGCGCACCTTCGGAGTCAACCTCACGCGGCTCCCGCCGGGCGTGCAGTCGGCCCTCTTGCACAGCCACTCCGTGCAGGAAGAGTTCGTCTATATCCTCGAAGGCGAAGGCACCCTGATCACCGACGCAGGCGAGACGCCACTCTGCGCCGGGATGTGCATGGGCTTCTCTCCCGCGGGCGCCCCGCACCAGGTGGTTAACCGGTCTTCAGGGGACCTGGTCTTCCTTGAAGTCGGCACCCGCGAGACGGCGGACGAGGGGTCCTATCCCAACGACGACTTGAAGGTCGTGACGAACGCAGAGGGCAAGCGATTGAGCGCTCATAAGGATGGAACTCCGTATTGAAACTCAGCCGAACAGCGCTTCGACGAACTCATGTGGATCGAATGGCTTGAGGTCCGGGATTTTCTCGCCGACGCCGACATAACGAACCGGGATCTTCAATTCATCGCAGATACCGATGATCACACCGCCCTTGGCGGTCCCGTCGAGCTTGGTCAAGACGAAGCCGGTCACGCCCAGCGCCTCGTGAAACTGCCGCGCCTGCTGGATTGCGTTCTGTCCATTGGTGGCGTCGACCACCAGCAAGACTTCGTGCGGCGCTCCCGGGTGCGCTTTCCCAAGCGTGCGCTTCAAGCCTTTCAATTCATCCATCAGATTTGCTTTGGTATGCAGCCGGCCCGCGGTATCGCAGAGCACCACCTGGACGCCATCAGCCCTGGCTCTGGTGATGGCATTGAAAAGGACCGCGCCCGGATCGGAGCCGTCCTTGCCCCGCACCATAGGCACTTGCGCGCGCTCGGCCCAGACGTCCAGCTGCTCGCCCGCCGCGGCGCGGAAGGTATCTCCGGCGCCGAGCAGTACGCTGCGCCCGCCGATCTTCAGGCGCGCCGCGAGCTTTCCAATCGTGGTGGTCTTTCCCGTTCCATTGACGCCCACCACCATCACCACCTGTGGCGCGGCGACGCCGGGCGCGAGTTCTGGCAGCCCGCCGTGACCGGCCTGCGAAAGAGTGGCGCCGAGCGAAAGAATGCGCTCGATCTCCTCGCGCAGGGCCGCCTTGACTTTGGATAAGTCCGACAGCTCCTTGCGCTTGAGCCGCTCGCGCACCGACTCCAGCAGCGCCGTCGCGGTGCGCACTCCGACATCGGCGGAGAAGAGGATCTCTTCCAGTTCGCCCAGCGCGGCCTCGTCCAGCTCCTTGCCGGTGCCGAGCAGCGCATTGAGCCGCGCCATGAAACCGCCGCGCGTCTTGGCGAGGCCCTCGGACAGGGTGCGGCCGGTCTCCAGATCGGCCAGCTTCTGCCGCCGGTCGGCCTCGATGCGCCGCGCCTCTTCCGCCTGCGCCAACAGCTGCGCGCGGGCCTCTGCCTCGGCTTGTTCTCGCGCCGCGGCCTCGGCCTGCCGACGCAGCTTCTCGACGGTCTCCTGGCTCTTGCGCTGCTCGTATTCGAGCTTGCGGCGGGCGTCCGACAGGTCGCGCTGGTAGCGCGCAATCTCGGCCCGCGCGGCGGCGGAATTGCCGGCCGCCTGCGCTGCCGCCAGCGACTTCTCGGCCGCCTCGACCGCGCCACGAGCCTTCTCCTCGCGCGCGAGGCGCTCGGCGGGCGTATGGACTTCCGGCGCCGCGATCTCGAGGCGCTCCTTCGGCGCTGCCTCCGGCAATTCTGCTGGCGGCGCCTTCGCCGGGGGACGGACAAGGAATTGCGCAAGCAGCGCGAAGAGGATCGCCAGCGCCACGAGCAACGCGACGACGAGTGCGATCTGTTGAGCGGTAACGGCGGCTAGGAGCATGAGGCCGCGCACCATAGGGTGCGCGCAACGCACCTTCAAGCGCTACGGAGCTGTTGCTACTCAGCTCAGTACTCGCGCGCACCACACTGGGTCCCTCCGTACACCAGCTCCGCCGCGGACCCGGGCACCCCGCGCGCCCTCCGGATGCCGGCCGCGGACCGCTGCTGCGACTTGCAAAGATGCGGGCGGGCGGCCTTGCAAACGTCGGGCTTGCAGGGTGCCCGGTCCCGCGGCTCAAGCGGCGCCGGGACGAGACCCCGTGGGACGCTGCACGCTGTTCGCGGGCGCCGCACCTCGCGGTCGCTGTCCCGGGTCGTCCGCTGGACGGAATTAAAGAAAGTCACAAACCGCCAGTTGTCCCAGTGCTCCCTGAGGTGAACGATGCGAATTCAGCAGCTCGATCAGTGCGAGTTGCACGATCGAAATCAACGCCGGTTGCAGCGGTCCCTATCCGCACGACTTGCGGTACACGACGTCCAGACCCGATGCGGCGCCCGTGAACAGCGTGCAGCGCTCCGCGGGGTCTCCCGTGAGGCGCCCGGATCCGCGGCGGAGATAGCGTCGCCGAGCAGAAGCCCGCGCGCCCGCCGGTTCGTAAGCAGGAAACAGCTGCTCAGTCTGGGAGCGACGCCGGCGCCTTGGACGAAGAAGCATTCAAAGGCAGCGGCACCTCCGACCCCTTCTCGCCGACCGCCGTCCCGTGCCACTTCTTCTTGCTGCCAGTATCAACAGCGCACTTCGTGCCGGCGTCGTCGCAGGCGACGATTTGATAGTAGACGGCGCCGTCGGCCTGCGCCGGCAGCTCGGCCTTGAAGCCGCCGAAGCCGCCGTTCGGATCCGGCAGCATGTTGGCCTGCTGGTCCTGCCCGTCATTGCCACGGAAGAGAACCATCGCTTTGTCCGGAACCTGGCCGTCCTCGCCCGCCGGCGCGATCTGCGCGCGGATCAGCAGCGGCTGGTTCGGGTCTACGCGGTTGACCGACCAGTGCGTGAAGGACCAGCCGCCCTTGTCGGCCACGGCACCGGCCGCCGCGGTTCCTGCCTTGAAGGTCACCGTGTACGGCGTCTTCGAGTCGCCGTCCCCCTGGTGCGTCATCAGGCCCGCCTCGTTCTTGGCGACGATGAAATATTCGACGGTACCTTTGGCGGCGGCAGCGGTAATTTTCGCTTCGTAGTTGTCGCCGTCGATGTGCTGGAGAGGCGCATTGGTGAAGGAGGACGTGCCGGCTGCTTTGGACTGCAGGACGGCCACCGGGACCGGAACTTCGGAGTGGATCTTGACTCGCACGGTAAAGTCCTGGCCTTCGGGCGGCTGCGCTGCCGGCTTGCGGTGCTCGATCGTGGGCGGCTCGGCGGCTGCCTTCGAGCCGTGGTGGGCCTTGTGCGGCGCGCGCTCCCCCGAAGCAGACTCCCGGTGGTGCCGGGTCTCGGTCTCAACCCTGGGCGGCGGCTCTGCTTTCGGCGCCGGCTCGGTCGTCGGCGTGAACTCCTTCGTGGCGACCGCGGTCGACGACCTGGCTGCTTTTCCGTTCGCGGCCATCGGCTTGGAAGAGCTGCCGTAATTGGAGGGGCCGTTGCCGAGGATGTCGCTCGCATCGATCCAGTATTCGGTCTCGGCGCTGCCCGGGAACGTCGCCTTGAAGACGTCGTCGTATTCGTTCTTCACCATGGTGGTGTCTTCCACCTTTCCGCTCTTGCCGCGGTGATGAACGGTGGCGCTCATCACGCCGGTCTCGTCGGTGATCGTTGCTTCGATCGTTACATTGCCGCCCTTGATAGCGGGCTTCACGTCGGTGATGGCCGGGGGCTTGGTGTCCTCGGCGTGCGCGGCGGAAAGGAACAACAGCACCGACGCAAGGCTCAAGAGAAACGCGGCAAGTTTCGACGTTCGCATGGCGCGAACATACAAGGACGCCCGCGGGAATCAATCATTAGGTAACTCCCCGATCTCCCGAGCGCGGTTCAGGCGGCCGCGGTGGCGCCCTGCCTGGAGAGCTTGACGCTGACGATCTTCGAGATGCCGGGTTCTTCCATGGTGACGCCATACAGCGAGTCGGCGACTTCCATGGTCCGCTTGTTGTGGGTGATGACGATGAACTGCGACTGGCGCGACATCTCCCGCACCATCTCGTTGTAGCGGCCGACGTTTGCCTCATCGAGCGGCGCGTCGACTTCGTCCAGCAGGCAGAACGGCGTCGGCTTGATCAGGAAGATGGCGAAGATCAGCGAGACCGCGGTGAGCGCCTTCTCGCCGCCCGAGAGCAAGCCGACGCTGGTGAGCTTCTTCCCGGGCGGCTGGGCGACGATCTCGACGCCGGGCTCGGCACCCGGATTGGCCGGATCCTCCACCAATTGCAGCTCGGCCATGCCGCCGCGGAAGAGCCGCGGGAAGACCTGGGTGAAGCGCTCGTTGACCAGCACGAAGGTCTCCCTGAAACGCTCCTTCGAAGCGCGGTCGATGCGCGCGATAGCCGAGCGCAGCTTGGTCAGCGACTCGTCGAGATCCTGTTTCTGGGTGGTCAGGAAGGTGTAGCGCTCATTGACCTCGCGGGCCTCGTCGATGGCGGTCAGCGAGACCTCGCCGAGCGCATCGATCTTCTCGCGCAGGCGGGTCATCTCGGCGTCCGCTTCGGCCGTGTCGACCTCAGCCGCGGCTTGTTTCCGCGCGGCCGCGACGTCGGCGAGCTCCATCAGGTTTCGCTCGCGCACGCTTTGTTCGAGGTGGGTCAGCGCAAGCCGCGTGCCCTGCAGCACAAGCTCTGCGCGGTTGCGGCGATCGCTCGATTCGCGAGACTCGGCGCGGGCCGCGTGGACTTCGCTGTCGCCGCCCTGCAGCCGGGTCTGCGCCGTGTCGTAGAGAGCGCGGGCGCGGCCCAGTTCGGCGCGGAGCCGCTCGCTCTCGGTCAGGAGCCGGGTCACGTCAGCGCGAGTGATCTCGACCTTCGCTTCCAGCGCCGCCGCGCGCTCCTTGCCCTGCTCAATCTCGCCCGACAATTTCGCGCGCCGTTGCTCGACCTCCTTCCTCTGCTCGCTCAAGCGCTGCAGCGAGCGGCCCACGCCCTCGCGCCGCTCCGCCACCGCCGCGGCCGACACCTTGTGCTTGGTCACCTCGGCCTGCACCGCCTCGGCGCGCTCGCGGGCCCTGAGCAGCTCGGCCTGCAGCGCCCGCAGCCGCGCCTCGCGGTCGCTCTGCTCGCCCTCGCCCACGGCCACCGCCTCGCGGCTCTGGGTCTCCTCGCGCGCGACTTCTCCGATCGCGTTCTCGAGCGCGCGCTGCTCGGTCTGCAGCACCTGCTCGCGCTGGCCCAGCCGCGCGATCTCGTCCTGCAGCCGGGTCACGTCGCGCTCGAGCCGCAGCTGCGACAGCTCCTCCTCGCGCTCTTCATGCACGAGCCGCTTGACTGCGGCGTCCGCCGTCTGCACCCGCGCGGCGATCTGCGCTACCTGCGCGTTGGCGAGCTGCAGCTTCGCCTCCAGCTCCCGCACCACGTCGGCGAGTTCCAGCAGCTCGCGGCGCTTGTGCAGGAGGCCGTCGCCGACGCCGTTGAGCTGGCCACCGGAGACGATGCCTTCCTTGTCGACCACCTCGCCCTCGACGCTGACGAAGGTGCGCTCGCCCGGATTGCGCGCCCAGAGCGACAGGGCCGCGGCCATCGAATCGCAGATGAAGACATCGGCGAGCAGGAAGCGCTTGAGCCGGTCGTGCTCGGGCGCGCAGTCCACCACGTCGACCGCGCGCAGGCAGCCCTCGGGCGCCTCGAGCTGCAGCGGCACCAGCGGGAGCTGCTCCATCTCGGTGAGGGGCACGAAGCTCGCGCGGCCTTGCGAGGCCCGGCGCAGGTACTCGGTGGCGCGCAAGCCGGCGGCGTGGCTCTCCACCAAGATGAGCTGGAGCCGGTCGCCCAGCACGGCCTCGATGCTGCGCTCGTAGCGCGGGTCGGTGCGCAGCACGTCAGCGACCAGTCCGTAAACGCCGTCGCGGCGGCGCTCGTCCTCGTCGCGCAGCATGACGGCTTTCACGCCGCGGCCATAGCCCTCGAAGTTGCGCTGCAGCTCGAGCAGGCTGGTCAAGCGGCTGCGCCGGTCGGCCAATTCTTCGCGCAGCCGGATGAGCAGCGCCTCGGTCTCGCGCAGCTCGCCGCGGCCGCGCTGCAGCTCGTCCTCAGTGGCCCCCTTGCGCTCGCCCAGCACCTTGCGGCTGCGCTGCGTCTCGAGCAGCCGGTGCTGCAAATCATCTCGCTGCAGCGAGATCTCGGTGCCGCGCGCGATCAGCTGTCCGCTCTCGGCTGCGGCCGTCTGCAGCCGCCCGTCCAGGTCCTTCCGCCTGCGCTCGAGATTGACCAGATTGGTGCGGTGATTCGCCAGCCGGGTCAGCACGCTCACCGCCAGATGCCGCTCTGCCTCGACCGCCTGCTGCGCCGCGTGGATCTGCAGGCTGGCCTCCTGCAAGCCTGACTCCGCCTGCTTCATCCGCGCGCTGTCGTCCGCACTGGTGTCGGCGAGCTTCTGCCGGTCGAGCTGCAGCTCCTCCTCTTCGCGGCCGAGGAACTCGAGCCGCACACCGAGCAGCTGAACTTCCTCCTCGTGCTGTGACTTGCGCGCGGCGATGGTCTCGCGCTCACGCTGTGCAAACTGCAGCTCTTGTTCAGCGAGGCGCAGCTGCTTGTCGAGATTGTGCGAACTCTCGGCCAGGTCCTGGACCTTGCGGTCGTCTTCCAGCAGCTGCAGCCGCTCAGCGGAGAGGCCCGCTTCCAGCCGCGCCACATGCGCCTCGGCCACCTTCCCGGCCTCGCTCGCTTGCGAGAGCTCGTGCGCCTGCGCTGTCTCCTCTTCCTTGGCGGCGACAAACTGCTGAACCGCCACCAGCAGCTCCAGGTCTTTCAGCTGGCCCCGCAGCTCGCGGAACTTCTCGGCCTTTTTTGCCTGCCGCTCGAGCCCGCCCAGCCGCTTCCCGATCTCGCCGACCACATCGCTCAGCCGGAGCAGGTTCTGCTCGGTGGCTTCCAGCTTGCGCTCGGCCTGCTTGCGCCGCGCCTTGTACTTGGTGACCCCCGCGGCCTCCTCGATGATGGACCGCCGGTCCTCGGGCTTGCTCGAGACGATGAGGCCGATGCGTCCCTGCTCGATGATGGAGTAGGCGCGGGTGCCGACCCCGGTGCCGAGGAACAGCTCGGTGATGTCGAGCAGGCGGCAGGAGGTCTTGTTGATTTCGTACTCGCTGTCGCCGTTGCGGAAGAGCCGCCGGGTAATGGTGATCTCGCCAAAGCCCGCGTACTGCGCGGGCGCGCCGCCGCCCTCGTTCGAGAAGGTGAGCGCTACTTCCGCCATGCTGGTTGCGGCGCGGCTCTCGGAGCCGGCGAAGATCACGTCCTCCATGGCGCGGCCGCGCAGGTGCTTGGCGCTCTGCTCGCCCATGGCCCAGCGGATAGCGTCGACCACGTTCGACTTCCCGCAGCCGTTCGGACCGACCACTCCGGTGACGCCCTCGTCGAAAGAAAAGACGACGCGGTCCGCAAACGACTTGAAGCCGGTGATTTCGAGGCGCCTGATTTTCATCGCGCGCGAGCATCAGCAGATCCGGCTTTCGCTCGCAAGCTTGATTCGGGAGCCGAAATTGTGGGTGATGGCGCGCGACCTATATGAGCCGGAGAAAAGCGCAGCCCGAAACGTGGTCGGCGGTGCTCGAGGTCCTGGACCCCGACGGCACCCGCACGCGCCATCCTTTCCATCGACCGCGGATGAACGTCGGGCGCAAGGAGCACAACTTCATTGCCTTGAAACTGGACGAGGCCGTGAGCTCCGACCATTGCGAGTTTCTCGAGGAGAACGGGGTGCTGATCGTCCGCGATCTGCGCTCGGCCAACGGCACCTGGGTCAACGAGAAGCGCATCGACCAAGCGCGGCTGCGCGACGGGGACGAGGTCCGCATCGGCGCAACGAAGGTGCGGGTGAGCTTGCGCGGTCCGGAGCCACGGAGGCGGCCGCGCTGGCTGAACTCCCGCAACATCTGGGTCGCGGGTGCCTTGCTGGTGCTGGTGATTCTTTCGGCGCTGCTTGCGCTCCGGGAGCGGGCAGCGGCGCGGTCCGACGCGCGGCTGCGCGAGCGCTTTGCGCAGCAGGTGCGGGAGCTGGTGGGGGACGACCTGTGCACCTCGCTTGACGGACCCGTGATTCAATTGCGCGCAATCGATCTTGCGGTTGGCAATCGGAGCATCGCCATTGCACTCGACCACGGCGACGTGAAGATCGCACCGCAGGATCGCAAGACCGACATCGAGCTGGTGGCGGCGTACCGGCAGAAGCTGGAAGTCTACGCGCGCGCGACTCGGCTCTTGACCGCGCGGGAGCAGGCGCAGCGCGAGGCGCTGGAGCGGCTCTCGCGCCTCGGGCAGCGTTTTCGTGCGGACAAGGATCGCAAAGTGAGTGTTTGGGCCGAGGGGCTGCTTAATGAGCGGCTCGCGCGCTGCGATGATCTGCTGCTCGGCGTCAAAGGGCTGATCGCCGAGACGGAGCGCTTTGTCGAACTGGTCGAGGCGGTGGCGATCCGCGGCGAGGCGCCTTCGGCGGCGCAGTTGGCGCACTTTCGCTTTACGCGCGACTTGCCTGGGCTCGTTAGCGCATGCAGCGAAAGCAGCAGGCGCGACGGAGCGGGAGCGCTTTCTGCTTTGAGCGCGCTTCTCGAAGAATAGAAGCCTGCTTGCAGGGACGCCGCGCTTGCGATCTGTCCACGCGATTGACGAGCGCGCCGGCGTTCTTGCGGGGAGAGATGACGAGTGGCGCGCGGCCGGCAGCGGCGGCGCACGAACTCAATCGCTCCGCTGCGATTTCGGCTGAGGGCTAAGGACGGGAGACCGCGGGGTTGCCGGCCTCGCAGAAGCGGAGCAGTTCGGTCGCCCAAGGGCCGCTGTAGTCGACACCGATGCGAGGCGTGCGCAGGAGCTTCGGCTTCGCGCGCTCAGCGCGGGGCGCAATGAAAAGCGCGGAAGCGGGGTCGCAGAGGTCCAGGCGGTTGTCACGCAGGCCGACACCGAGCGCCTTGGTGAGGTTGCCTGGCCCTCTCGCGCTCGGGTGCAGCCAGGGCTCGGAGCCCGCGCCGGGGACGAATTCAGCGGCGCGGATGAGCACGGCGTTCGCCGCGGCGCCCGGTCCGCAGACCGCGTTGAGCATCGGGTGAATCCCGTAAATCAAATAGACGTAAGCGGTGCCGGGGTCGCCATACATCACCTCGGTGCGGGCGGTGCGGCCGGCGCGCGAGTGGCAAGCGAGGTCGTGCTCGCCCACGTAGGCTTCAGTCTCGACGATGCGCGCCACCCGGCCGCGACAGACAACGCGGCAGCCTACCAGCGCGGGCGCGACCTGGACGGCGTTCCGGTCGTAGAATTTCCTCGGCAGGGGGTGCACGGGTTGCAATCTAGGCTCAATGCCGATCAGTTAGCAGCGCCCTCTCTCTCTGCAACGAACGCCGCCTTAGAGACCGTGGGGGTCGTCGCCCTCAGACAGGTGCTCACCCCCTGGCGGGTTGCGCATCGGCGTGGTTGCTGGGGGGCTCCGCAGCTCGTTCGCCGACCCCCACGCTCCTCCTGCGGCGTTCGTTGCACAGATGAAAGACCTCCTTGATTGAGTGGCATTGAATCTAGGCTACAGTTTCGCCCATGGCTGTGCTTCGCGCTGTGCCCCCGGATGTGAGCCCGCAGGAATCCGTTACTTTCCGCAACGACGCGCGGCCTTCGCTGTGGAGCGCGGCCCTCCTTGCATTCGCGTCGGTGACGGCTGCGGGGCTGGGTTTTGCGGATCGCGTGCCCCCTCTGCCTTCGGCCATAGCCGCGGCTCTGCTGCTCTTCAGCGCGCTCTGGCTCCTCGCGGCCGGCGTCGGACAGCGCGCGGTACGCTACACGCTGAGCGGAGCGCGTCTCGAGATCGAGCGGGGCCTGCTGGGCCGGCGCCTCGAAAGCATGGAGCTGTGGCGCGTGCGAGATGTCGTGCTCGAGCAATCGCTGTTCGAGCGCGTTCGCGGGGTGGGGCGGCTGACGCTCTACTCGACCGATAAAGTGGAGCCGGTTCTCACCATCGGACCGGTGGCCTCCTCGCGCGCGCTGTTCGACCGGGTGCGCGACTTGGTCGCGGCGGCGCGCAAGGACGCGCGGATCGTGGCGGTCGACGGTTGAGTGACCATCGTTTCTCGCTGTGAGGATTCCACCGCGACCAAGCGCACTGCGGGCGAGCGCCAGAGCGCCTGAGAATACTGCCGCGGACCGTCAGGAATCTTCGGGAAACATTTCCGGCTTGCCGAAGCGGTCGTCCAGGAAGATCTCGTAAGTGATCGAGTTCTCCACGTACGGGAGCGCATTGTTCATCTTCGCGTGCTCGGGGTCGGCCTCCAACTCGCGCTCTTCCTGCTCGAGCCGTCCGAGGTCGGGAAAAGCAAAGCGGAGCAGCACCGTATTCATCGCGCCCGACAGGCCATAGAGCACCTCGGGAACGCAGTAAGCGCGCTTGCGGCGGTGTTCCTGCAACGCCTTGACGGCCCGTACGAACTCGTGGAGCCGGCCCTGTTTCACCACGCCGCGGCTGAAGAGAAACGCCGCCATCAGGACTCCAGTGCCTGCGCGAGGTCGGCCCGTAGATCGCGCACGTCCTCGAGGCCGACGCTCATCCGCACCATGCCCTCGTCGACCCCCGCCCGCGCGAGCTCCTCGGCGGAGTAGCCGGTGTGGCTGAAGAGGATGGGCAGCGAGGTCAGCGTCTCGGGCCCGCCCAGGCTGGCTGCGCGGGCGCAGAGCTTGAGCCGGTCCCAGAAGCGGAAGGCCCGCTCGCGCGTGCCGACGCTGAAGGTCACCATGCCGCCGAAACCGCGCTGCATCTGCCGCGTGGCGAGCGCGTGGTCCGGGTGGCTGGCGAGGCCCGGGTACCAGACTCGCACGACGCCTTTCTGCTGCTCGAGAAACCGCGCCAGATCGAGCGCTGACTGAGAGTGGCGCTCCATCCGCAGCGCGAAAGTCTTCAGGCCGCGCAGCAGATCGTACGCGGCCTGCGGGTCGAGCGCGGCGCCGAGCTTACGGGACAGCACACGGATGGACTCGATGCGTTCGCGCGAGCCAACCAGCGCGCCGACGAGATGGTCGGAGTGACCATTCAGGTACTTGGTCGCGCTGTGCATGACCACGTCCACGCCGCTCTCTAGCGGTCGTTGCGTGTAGGGCGTCCCGAAGGTCGAGTCGATCAGCGACACGGTGCCGGCTTTGCGGCAGGCCGCGGCGATGGCGGCGATGTCGAGTACGCGGAGCGTCGGATTGGTGGGCGACTCGAAGACGCAGAGCTTTGCGCCGGCGCACGACTGGGCGAGTTTCTCCGGTGCGGCGTATCGGGTGCGGACTCCGAAGCGGGCGAGCACATCGCGCAGCAGCTTGTACGTGCCGCCGTAGAGTGCGGCCGGCGCGATCACCTCGTCGCCCGCCGACACGTTCGCCATGATCGCGCAAGTCATCGCGCCCATGCCGCTGCCAAAAAGGATGCAGTCCTCGCCGCCCTCGAGCCCGGCGACGGCTCGCTCGGCGGCGCGCACGGTCGGATTCTCGTCGCGGCTGTACATGAAGAGCGGCGAGCCGCCCTGCAGGTACTCCTGCACCGCTGCGGCGCTCGGGAAGCGGAAGGTCGTCGATTGGACGATGGGGACCGTCAGCGGCGCGTTGTCGCCATGCGGCTCGCCAGCGTGAACAGCTTCGGTGTCGAAATGAGCGTGCATGCAGCGCGGTCTACCGGAGAACGCCGCAAAGAAAAAGGCCCCCAAGCGAGATGCCTGGAGGCCAGAGAAAATGAAGCGCGGCGCGGTCGAGCGGCGGGGGGGGGACCGACTACCCGACCATTGCGATGCGCTTCAAGGCCAAGTGCTGCGAATGTCGTGCCAATTGCCTGAACGTCCGAGTCACGAGGAGATGCGCAATATTGAGCAGCCGGCGGGCCGCGAAACCTTGCAGATTTGAAATCCGGGATTGCAAAGCTGCGAGGTCTCGTTACTGCAGCGCCAACAGTGCCTTGAATTCGGATTCGCCCCGGAGGCCTTCGAACATGGGGTCGGCGGCGATCCATCCGCGCACCTTGGTTGCGTCCTTCTCCAGCGCTTTCTTCAACGCCTCGTAAGCGTGCTCGTGCTTGTCCCAGAGCGTGTAGAGAGCCGCGACATTGTAATTCAGCAGCACGTCCTCGGGGTCCAGCTCGCGCGCACGGCCGTAGCACTTCTCGGCCTCGTCGTAGAAGCCCTTCTGCGCGTAACAGATGCCGAGGTCCAGGTGAGCCTCGTAGTTTTCAGGCTCGAGCCGCACGGCTTCTTTTAATTGGCTGATGGCGGCGCGATAGTCGCCTTCGTCCATCAGCAGCGCCGCAAGCTCGTGCCGCGCCAGCGGGTCGGACGGGTCCAGATCGATGGCAGCCTTGAACTCCACCTTCGCCTCCTCGTGCTGGTCGAGGTCGGCGTAGGTCATGCCCAGATTCAGGTGCGCGTCCGGGTACTCGGGGTCGAGCTCGATGGCCTCCTTGTATTCGTCGATGGCCATGTCCTGCCCATGCGTGGCGAGGAAGCAGGCCAGATTGTAGTGGGCGGTGGCGCTGTCGGGCTCGAGCTTCAGCGCCTCTAAGTACTCCTGGAGCGCCTCCCGGTAGAGCTTCTTCTCGCTGTAGACCGTGGCGAGGTTGTCGTGCGCGTGCGCCGATTCGGGGTC